>CAMCDA010000321.1 GCA_945873195.1 Asaia bogorensis | reverse complement strand
CGATCAACGCACGCACATCGGGAGGCAGTTCCATCCCGACGTTGACTCATGTTCCCGCTCCGCACGCAATCAGCTTCAAGCGCGGACGCGAAAACAGGAACCCATTGTTGCCAATCGGACTCACCCAGGGGGTGCTTGGGAGTTACGTTTATTCTTCATTACGAATAGAATGGCCGGCCAAACCTTCAACCGCCTTGATGAGGGCGGAATGATCCAGTTCCCCGCCGCCATGCGCGGAAACCGAGGACATCATCTGCTGCGCGATCGCTGTGTTCGGCAGCGAGAGGTTCAGTTCCTTGGCCGCCGACAACGCGAGATTCAAATCCTTTTGGTGCAGACGGATCCGAAACCCTGGGTTGAATGTGCCGTTGATCATGCGTTCGGCATGAACCTCCAGGATGCGCGACGATGCGAATCCGCCCATCAGCGCCTGCCGCACCTTGGCCGGATCGGCCCCGGCGCGCGACGCGAAGACCAGCGCCTCCGACACCGCCTGGATGTTCAGGGCGACAATGATCTGGTTCGCGACCTTGCAGGTCTGGCCCGCGCCGGCTTCATTGCCGACATGGGTGATGTTCTTGCCCATCAGTTCGAACAGCGGATTGGCACGCGCGAATGCCGCCTCGGTCCCGCCGACCATGATGGTCAGGGAGGCCTGCTTGGCGCCGACTTCACCGCCCGACACCGGCGCGTCCACGTAGTCGCAGCCCAGCGCGTTGATCCGCTTGGCGAAGTCCTTGGTGGCGATCGGGCTGATCGAGGACATGTCGATCACCAGGCTGCCGGCCTTCAGCCCCTCGGCCACGCCGCCGGCGCCGAACAGCGCGGTTTCGACGTCGGGGGTATCCGGGACCATCAGGATCACGACCTCGGCCGCCGCCGCAACCGCGCTGGCATTGGCGACCACGGTCGCCGCCGCGCGGATTTCGGCGGTCAGGCTGCCACGCTCGGGCACAATGAGGTCATGGCCAGCGGCCTTGAGGTTCATCGCCATCGGGCGGCCCATGATACCCAGGCCAACAAATCCGATCTTCATTCCTTGGTTCTCCTGCCTTCGTCGGTATTGGTCTTAAGCGGTGAATTCACGAATCCAGCCCAGGCCGGCCACGGTTTCGCCGGCGGGACGATATTCGCACCCGACCCAACCCTCGTAGCCCAGTTCGTCCATGCGGCGGAAGACATAGCGCCAGGCGATCTCGCCGGTCCCCGGCTCATGCCGAGCAGGGACGTCGGCGATCTGCATGTGGGCGATGACGGGCATGAATTGTTCCATGCGCTTGGTGATGTCACCCTCGGTGATCTGCACATGGTAGACGTCGAATTGAAGGCCGATGCGGTCGCGCCCGATCGCCTCCACCACGCCCGCGCCCTGGGCCTGGGTGTTGAGGAAATAGCCCGGCATGTCGCGATGGTTGATCGGCTCAATCGCCAGCCGCACCCCCGCGGGCGCCGACTGTTCAGCCGCCCAGGCGAGGTTGGAGGCATAAACAGCGGCGGCGGTCACGGGCGATACGCCGGCCGGAACGATTCCCGCCATGCAATGAAGCAGCCGGCAGTCCAGTGCGGTCGCGTAATCCAGCGCGCGCTTCACGGTCTCACGGAACTCGGCCTGGCGCCCGGGCAGGCTGGCCATGCCACGCTCTCCGTTCGCAAAGTCGCCGGGGGGCATGTTGAACAGCGCCTGGGTCAGGCCTTCCCCACGCAGGCGGGCCCGGAGTTCCGCCGCCGGGTATTCGTACGGAAACATGAACTCCACGCCCTCGAACCCCGCCTTGCGCGCGGCGGCAAACCGGTCAAGGAACGGCAGCTCGTTGAACATCATCGACAGGTTTGCGGCAAAGCGCGGCATGGTGGAGCCTCCCCCGGAATATCGGCGGAAGCTACAAGCCCACCCCCGCCTTGGCCAGCACCCACACGGTTGACAGACGCGGGTGACGCGAGGGAGTCCGGCGCATGACCATGGAACGCATCCTGACCTGGCTGCTGCTGGGCGCTGTCTCAATCGGCTGCTTCCTGGTGTTGCAGCCGTTCCTGTCCGCCATCCTGTGGGCGGCCATCCTGGTGTTCACGACCTGGCCGGTCGCCGGCTGGCTGCAATCACGGCTGCGGCTGCGCCGTTCGGCGGTGGCGGGGCTGATGGTGCTGCTGGCGTCGCTTACCGTCGTGCTGCCCATCGTGCTCGCGGCGCCCAGCGGGGCGGAAGACGTGGAGCAGCTGCGGCGCGTGGTGGAATCGGCGCTGCGCGGCGGCCTGCCCAGCGCGCCCGAATGGCTGGACGACGTGCCGTTGATCGGGCCGACCATGTCCAACCTCTGGAACGCCTGGGCCGCCGATGTCAGCGCCATCCTGGCAACGCTCCGCCCCTATCTCGGCACCATGGTCGAAAGCGGACTGAGCCTCCTGCTCGGCATTGCCAACGGGGTGCTGATGTTCCTGTTGGCGCTGTTCGTCGCGTTCTTCTTCTATCTGCACGGAGAGCCGATCGCGCTCCGGCTGGGCGAAACGCTGCACAAGATCATCGGCCCGCGCGCCGATCGGCTGATTGCGCTGACCGGCGCGACGGTGCGCGGCGTGGTCTATGGCATCCTGGGGACGGCGATCGTCCAGGGCATACTGACCGCCTTCGGGCTGTGGGTGTCGGGCGTGCCGCGCCCGATGCTGCTGGGGGTGATCGCCGGCCTGATGTCGGTGCTGCCGATCGGCGCGCCCTTTATATGGATACCGTCCGCGCTTTGGCTGATGGGCACGGACAATGTGGGCTGGGGCATTTTCCTGCTGGTCTACGGCTCGGTGGCGATCACCGGCGCCGACAACGTGATCCGCCCCTGGTTCATTTCGCGCGGCGCGCAAATCCCATTCCTGACGACGGTTCTGGGTGTCCTGGGGGGCGCGTTGGCCTTCGGCCTGCTTGGGGTTTTCCTGGGGCCGGTGCTCCTGGGGCTGGGCCATACGCTGGTGAATGAATGGGCACGAGCCACCGCGCCGACCAATCCAAACGACATCGACGCCACCTGACGTCGTTCGACCGCGCGTGTCGTCGCGTGATGGCGGTGAATGGGGCGACAGGTTTCGGGCCGACATATATCGAGTTGCACTGTCGCCAAGTTTCCGCCATTCCCGAATCTCGGGTTTTGGAGGCTGTAGTCAATTTGACTTCGATTCATAATATTTCCGGCCATGTCCTGAATGCTTTTCAGAAGATTGTCCGTTGCCATACCATATCTTAATATTCCTTACAGGATCATCGGATTTTTTGATATATACACATCGAAATACTTATCCGCAAATCGGAATATATCGAAATTATATCAATAATCCAACCCGATCCCATGTTTGCGCGTGGGGCGTCTCAATCCTGGCACCCGTCGCCGCAACGACCATCCGATGCTGATATTCTCTGCAACCTTGCATTGGTAGAGCGCTGGCCCGCCCCCCGCCTACGAACGCGCTGCAAGCCGCAGCAAAATCCGGGGAACCAGCATCATGTCGAACGTCACGGTACTGGGCGCAAGCAACCAGACCATCACTCTTTCATTTGATTCGGAATCCAACACGATCCTGGCCAGGCAATTGGCTGGGTTGATCACATCGGGCGTGCAGAACGGATCCATGATCGCTGCCTCCGACAAGTTCGGTGGACCACCGCCCGTGCCGGCCGGCAAGACCGGAGAGTTCGTGCAGACCAAAAGCGGCACCGTCCTGCTGCCGGCCAACTATACGGCCCTGGTGGAAACCGCGGCCAACGCCGTGGTGTTCGGCAACTCGGCCGCGAACCAGATGATCCTGTCGGGGACGGCCAGCAACCTGACCTTCTTCTCCGCCGGCGGATCGGGCACCGTCGTCGCGGCCGGCGATCACAACCGCGTCGTGCTGTCAGCCAGCGGCAAGGGCAGCTGGATGATCGAAACCGGCGAGGGCGATGACATCATCAACGCCCTGGGCAGCGGGCAGCACACGATCTCGGGCGGCGGCGGGCACAACGCGATCTCGCTTGGGACCGGTTCGGCGCTGCTGCAAAGCACGGGGGACGACACGGTTTCGATGGGCGGCGCGTCGGCGACGATCGACGCGAGCACCGGCGGGTCCGATCTGGTGTTCGGCGGCGGCGGCGACCTGCTGTTCGTGGGCGGCAGCGGCGGCGCGACGATCTACGGCGGCGCGGGCAGCACGACCTATTACGGCGGCATGCATGAGACGACCGGCCACGGGAATGGTCATGGGCATGGGCATGGCCACGGGCATGACGACGACGATGATCATCACGGCCGGGACCGGGACGACGATGATGATCGCCACGGCCGCGGCCGCGATGACGATCATGACGACCGAGGTCGCGATCGGGGCCATGACCGGGGCCGCGATCGGGACGATGATGATTGCGGCGGGCGCGATGATGATCGCAACGATCACGGCCGCGACAAAGCGGTGCAGATCGTCCATGGCGGGCGGGGCGGCGACAACTACCTGTTCGCCGGATCCGGTGCCGCGACGCTGTTCGGCGGCGGGAACAACGACCAGCTTTATGCCTTCGGCGAGGTCGGCCAGATGCTGGTGGGCAGCGACGGCTACTCCACCCTGTCAGCCGCGTTCAACTGGGGCAACAACACGATCAAGGGCGGTGAGGGTGATGAGGCGATCACCGGCGGCACCGGTCGTGACCTGATCGTCAGCGGCGCCGGCAACGACACGGTGTTCGCCACCGACGGCGACAGGGACACCTTCGCCTTCATCCGTAACGAGGCCGGCGGTCAGACCCTGATCCAGAACATCTACGAGGGTGCGATTCAACGTTGTGGGGAGTACTTTGACGCCTCCTCGATAAGGGAATCGGACCCATGGCGACGGCGAGCCTCAGCGACGAAGCACTTTTGGCGTTCTTCCACTCCCATCCGAATTTACGCGACAGAGTGATCTCGATCTTGG
>CAMCDA010000320.1 GCA_945873195.1 Asaia bogorensis | reverse complement strand
GCGATGTGCCTCAAAACCAGTCCGATCCCGTCAACCCTTACGCCCAACAGATACGATCCGCATGAGCGATGGAATTGCGCACCGCGATACCGCGTCCGCAGGTCAGGCCATCGATCACGCGATGGAGCGATGAATAGGATGGGCTAGACTGTCCAAAAGGCCCGTCCAGGAGCATCCCATGTCCCTCAGCCGCCAGTTCGCCGCCTTCGTCCACGGCCTGACCTACGACTCTCTCCCCGACGCGGTGAAGGACCGGGCCAAGGGCGTGCTGCTCCAGGCCCTCTGCTCCGCCCTGCTCGCCCACGACATGCCGGCGACCCGCCAGGCGCTCGCCATCATGGCCGAGGAGGAGACCACCGGCCCCGCCACCGCGCTTTGCTCCGGCACCAAGCTGACCAAGGCCGGTGCCGCCTTCGTCAATGCCGAGATGATCCTCGCCGGCGGCAAGTGGGACACGTTCCGCATGCTCACCCACCCGGGCACCGCCATCATCCCCGCCGCGCTGGTCGCCGCCGAGACGACCAACGCCGATGGCCGCACCCTCCTGACCGCCATCGCCGCTGGGTATGAGGTCATGGAACGCATGGCGGCCGAGTTCATCCCCACCATCATGTCGCGCGGCTTCCATGCCGGCCCGGTCTTCGGGATCTTCGGCGCCGCCGTCGCCGCGGCCAAGGTGCAGGGCCTCTCGGCCGACCAGATCAACGGCGCCATCGCCCAATGCGTGAATCTCGCCGGCGGCAATCTGGAGGGCATCCGCTCCGGCGGTCGGTCCCTGCGTGAGGGCGGGGCCGTCCGCAACGCCCTGCTCGCCGTCGCCCTGGCGAAGCACGGCACCCCGGGCGGGGAAACGACGCTGGAGGGCGAGGCCGGCTTCTACCACGCCTATGCCGGCAACAACCGAGGCCAGCTCCGCTACAGCTTCACCGGGAAGAACGACACCGACATCGCCGCCATCACGAAAAACCTTGGCCAGGACTGGATCTTCCTGGAGACACTGTACCGCATCTACTCCACCGCCGGCTACAACATCGCCCATATCGACGTGACCGCCGCCCTCTGCCACGAACACAACATCACCTACCCCGACATTGACCGGATCGAGGCGGTGGTGAACTGGTTCGAGACCGAGTACCCCTCCCCCGCCTTCCCGCTCCCCAGCGTCGACGGAAAACCAAGGGTGGGCAGCACGCAGTATTTCTCGGCCTGGGGCGCGGTGACCGGGGGTTATCCCCTCGCACGCGGCGCCGGCCCCACGGCGGACAGCCCCGACCCGCCGGAGGTGCTGGACCTGATGCACCGCGTCACCCTGGTCCCGATGGTGCGCCAGACCCTGTTCGGCCCGCGCGTGACGGTGTTCACCAAGGACGGGCGGGTGCTGACGAAACAGGGCACGGGGCGGGAGTTCATCTGGGATTTCGAGACCCATGTGGCCCGGATGCGGGAAATCACCCCGTCCGTGGGCATCCCCCCCGACCAGTTCGCCACGCTGATCGACACCTGCCGCACCCTGGACACCAGCGACCGGGCGGCGGAGCGGCTGATCGGGCTGACCCTCGCCTCAGGCGGCGCGTAACCCCCGCGCCACCAGGATCTGGACCAGCAGGACCGGGGCGGCGATGGCCAGCCCGGTCAGGCTCGCCGTCGTGCCCGGGGCCATTAGCAGCAGGCCGGCGATCCCGCCCAACGCCCGCTGCCAGGTGGGCATATGCGTCAGGGCATAGCCGGTCAGAGCGGCGGCCAGGCAGATCACCCCAGCGGCGCAGGTCACGCTTACGAACAGGAAATCGCCCCAGGTGAAGCCCTGGGTCACGATCAGCATCGACGGGCCATAGACGAAGACGAAGGGCACCAGCGCCTTGGCCAGCGCCAGGCGGAACGCCGTGTTGCCGGTGCGGAACGGATCGGCGCCGGCCATGCTCGCCGCGGCATAGGCCGCCAGCGCCACCGGGGGCGTGATGTCGGCCAGCACGCCGAAGTAGAAGACGAAGAAATGGGCGACGATCGGCTCCACCCCCAGCAGCCCCAGGGTCGGGGCCGCCACCGTGACCATGATGATATAGGTCGCGGTCGTCGGCACGCCGCAGCCGAGCAGGATGCACACGATCGCGGTCATTACGAGGGTGAAGAATAGGGTCAGCGACTTGGCGTCGAACAGGAAGGCGGGCAGGACCGAACCGCTCAGCTCCGCCAGAACACCGGCCGTTGTGGTCACGATGCTGGAGATCTTGAAGCCCACCCCGGTCAGGGTCACGACACCGATGATCAGCCCGACGGTCGCGGCCGCCGCGCCCACGGCAATGGCGTATTTTGCGCCGACGACGAAGGCGTCCCCAATCTCGGCCAGGCGCTCGCGTCCCAGCCGGTCGCGCGTGACACTCACCGCGCAGGCTGCCGCCGCGATGGCGAGGATCAGCAGCGTGACCCAGCCCTCCGACAACCCATCGGCCAGGTCGGCCAGGATGATCATCGCCAGGAAGCCCAGCGCGACATCGCCGCGGCGGTTGGTCAGTCCCACCAGGACGCAGGCCGTGATCCCCCAGAACGCCGCCAGATAGGGAGTGAAGCCCGAGAACAGGACGATCAGCAGCACGAACAGCGGGATCGAGGTCGGCCAGTCCCGGCGCAGGACCTCTCGGACGTTCGGCAGTTCCTCGACCGGGATGCCGCGCAGGCCCAGCTTCTTGGCCTCGAAATGGACCTGCCAGAAGACGCCGAAGAAATGCATGAAGGCCGGGACGACGGCGGCCAGGATGATGGTGGAATAGGGAAGGTTCAGGAACTCCACCATCAGGAAGGCCGCGGCCCCCATGATCGGCGGGGTGATCTGCCCGCCGGTGGACGAAGTCGCCTCCACCGCCGCGGCGAAATGGCGCTGATAGCCCAGCCGGGTCATCGCCGGGATCGTCAGCGAGCCCACGGTCACCGTGTTGGCGATGGAGGAGCCGGAGATCATCCCGAACAGCGCCGACCCGAAGATCGAAACCTTGGCCGGCCCGCCGGCATAGCGGCCGGCCAGCGCCGATGCCAGATCGATGAACAGCCGCCCCAGCCCGATCCGCGTCGCCAGCACGCCGAACAGCACGTAGTGGAAGACATAGGTCGCCACCACGCCCAGCGCGACACCATAGATGCCCTGGCTGGTGAGGTACTGGTGGTTGACGATGCTGGTCCAGGTATTGCCGGGATGTGCCAGGATACCGGGCATCACACGGCCGAACATCGCATAGGCCATCAGCCCGATGGCGATCGCCGGCAGCGCCCAGCCGATGGTCCGCCGCGTCGCCTCCAGCAGCACCAGGATCGCGAGGCTGCCCATGATGACGTCGCTGGCGAGCGGATTGCCGACCCGGAAGGCCAGGTCGTCATAGATCCAGGGCACATACAGGCTGGCCGTGACGGCGGCGATGGCCAGCGCCCAGTCGGCCAGCCCGATGCCCCCCGGATGATGCCAGGACGCGCGGGGCGTGGCGGTCAGGCCGCTGGCCCGCGCCGGAAAGACCAGGAAGATCAGAGCTGCCACAAAGGCCATGTGGATGCCGCGATGCGTCGTCTCCCGCAGCAGCCCGAAGCCCGCCGTGTAGAAATGGAACACCGACAGCGCGAACAGCAGGCCCGCGATCAGCCAGCCGGTCCCGGGCAGGACCGGGCGGAACCGGACCTCCGGGTCGAATGTCTCTTCCAGCTTCTGCAGCGACGCGGGGTCGGCGTGCCCAGCCGTCATGCCAGCCTGCATGAATGATCCACCGCCCTGCGCGCGCGCATCGCGATCGGCCTTACTTCAGCAGCCCCGCTTTCTTGTAGAACCGAGCCGCCCCGTCATGCAGTGGGATGCCGAGGCCGACCAGCGCCGTCTCCGGCCGGATCGCCTTGCCCTTGGCATGGCCGGCATCCAGCATCGCCCGCGTCTTCTCGGCCCACAGCCCCTTGGTCACGGCATAGACCAGGTCGGCGCTGAGCTTGGCGGACGTGATCCACTGCGCGCCGACCGACAGCGACTTCACGCCCTTGGTGTCCTTGTAGGTGCCGTCCGGGATTTCATCGGCGGCGAAGAATTTATACTCGGCCATGATCTTCTGCGCCTGCGGCCCGTCGATCGCCAGCAGCTCGATCCCGGCGGTGGACGCGAGTTCCGTGACCGCCGCGGTCGGGAAGCCGCCGGTGATGAAGAACGCATCCAGCCCGCCATCCTTCAGCTTCTCGGCTGAGGGGCCGGGCTTCAGGTTCTCGGCCTTGTACTCGCCGTCCTTGATCCCGTAGGCGGCCAGCACGGTCTTGGCATTGATGATGGAACCCGAGCCGGGTTCGTCGATCGACACCCGCTTGCCCTTGAGATCGGCGATGGTGCGGATCGCGGAGCCCTTCTTGACGACGACATGCACCGTCTCTGGGTACAGGTTCGCGATGGCGCGCAGTTCCTCAACCTTCGGGCGGCCCTGGTAGACGCCGGTGCCGGTATAGGCCCAGGTCGCCACATCGGACTGGCTGAAGCCGGATTCCATCGACCCGCCGACAATGCCGTTGACGTTGGCGACCGATCCGTTGGTGGCGACGGCCGAGGCATCAAGGTTGCCCGAGGAGATCGCGTTGGCGATCAGCCCGCCCACCGGATAATAGGTCCCCGCCGTGCCGCCGGTGCCGATCCGGAAGAACTGCTTGGTCTGGGCGCCTGCCCCGAACGGAAGCAGCAGCGTCGCGGCCCCCGCGAGGCCGAACTGGACGAATTGCCGACGATCGAACTGCATGAGGGGGGCTCCCGGGTAAGGCCCGTGGTTTCTAGCACGGCGCGGGACGATCCATGAAGGCGGGTCATGAAGGTGGGTCACGTGGAAGCGGTTATTCGTTCTGGCACGGACCGGTGAAGCTTTCGCTCGGAACGGCTGTTCCCGTCCTGGTCGAGCTCGACCCGACCATCGCCGGGGA
>CAMCDA010000319.1 GCA_945873195.1 Asaia bogorensis | reverse complement strand
GTTGGCGCGTCGCGCCAGCCGGTGGGCCGCGGAGCCATCACGGGCCAGTTCGATCAGGTAACGCCGCGATTCGGCGTCAAGGAAGCCAGCGAGGATCATCAGTAGAGCAGAATCGCCTCACCTCCGGTTGGCAAGAGGTTTTTCGGATTTCCGTGGAGTCGGGGTATACCAACCTCAAGGCCACCGGCGATCAGGTGATCTGGTGGGCGCGGGAGCGGTGCGGCAAGAGTGAGGAGGCCCACTCGGTCATCAAGACTGACCTGGCTGGCGGGCAACTTCCATCCGGGTTGTTCGGCGCCAATGCCGCGTGGTGGGCGTTGATGATCCTGGCGCATAACCTGAATACCGCGATGAAGCGGCTGGTGTTGGGCAAGAATTGGGTGACGAAGCGGATGAAGGCGCTGCGGTTCCATCTGATTGGCCTTCCGGGACGTGTGGTCAGCCATGCCCGGCGCTTGATTATCCGCCTGGGCGCCGGGGCCGAGGCGCTGGCAACGATTGTCACCGCCCGTCAGACCATCCGGGCGCTGGCATGTGGACCGGTTGGATGATCCGCGACCGCCACCTCCACCATGCCGCACGGCCGATTGCGGGCTACCCCTTGGGGTGCCGATGCGGTTCCATGCCCGCGTGGCAAGCTGGAGACTCGCCTGGGTTGCATGACCCACGGAGCCGACTCGCGATCCGTGCGGCACCAACGGAAAAATAGGTGCCCGTTATGCAATAGAGAGCCAGAAGCGCCGATTTATGCCTCAGATTGCTGGGCCGCCGGCGCGACCGAGATTTTGTTCGGGAATCCTGGATAAAACCTTACCTTGATGTCATCCGTGGGATCGGTATCCTGGCGCTGTTTGAAATCAGGGGCTTCGGGGGTCAATCCCGATCAATCCGGGCCGCCCTACAGGGGGAACATATGCGTTCGATAGGAAAACGGGTCGTTCGACTCGCAAGTGGCGTTGCAATGGCGGCCGCGCTGGCGTTCGTGGGCGGGTCTGCCATGGCCCAGGAAAAGAAGGTTCGCGCCAATATGGCCGGCGCCTTTCCCAGCTCCATGGGCATCCTTGGCCCGGCACAGGCCCGCACCGTCGATCTGATCAAGAAGCTGTCCAACGGTTCGATCGATATCAAGTTCTTCGAACCCGGCGCCCTGGTGCCCGGCAGCCAGTATTTCGACGCGATCTCCAACGGCTCCCTGGACATGGCCTACACCGCGGCGGGCTATTTCACCGGCAAGGATATCGCCTTCGCCATGTTCACCACCGTTCCCTTTGGGCCCGGTGCTGGTGAGTACATGGCTTGGTATGAATACGGCGGCGGCAACGAACTCATGAAAGAGATGCACGCCAAGTACAACATTGTGGCGTTGAACTGCGGCCTGCAGCCCCCCGAAGGTTCCGGCTGGTTCCGCAAGGAAATCAAAAGCCTGGAGGACCTGAAGGGTCTCAAGATGCGCTTCTTCGGCCTTGGCGCCAACGTCATGCAGAAGCTCGGCGTCAGCACCCAGCTCCTCCAGGCCGGCGAAATTTTCCAGGCCTTGCAACTCGGCACGATCGACGCGACCGAGTTCTCCATGCCGACCATGGACCTGACCTTGGGCTTCTACCAGGTGGCCAAATTCTACTACTTCCCCGGCTGGCATCAGCAGACCTCTGTCGGACAGCTCTACATCTCCCAGAAGAAATGGGCCGAATTCTCAGACCATCAGAAGATCGTCGTCGAACAGGCCTGTAAGGCGCAGATGCTGCAGGAATTCGCGGAAGCGGAGGCCCTGCAATTCGGCGCCATGAAAGAGCTCCAGGCGAAGGGCGTGCAGTTCAAGAACTGGTCGCCGGAAATCATGGCCGCTCTGGAAGCCAAATGGCTTGAGGTCGTGCAGGAAGAATCCGCCAAGAGCGAGAACTTCAAGAAGGTCTGGACGTCCTATTCCGACTTTCGCAAGAACTACAAGATCTGGGCTGACTACGGCTATCTGAAGTAAGGTAACAGGAACCGGGGCGGAGACCATGTGGTCGCCGCCCTTTTTCGCGTCGACGTCGTGCCGAACCGTCCCTGGACAAACCGGGCCGGGCGCCCTAACCTGACCGTTCCACCGAAACAGCCGCGGCGGCCCCGCGCTGTCACGGTGGACAGAACCCAGCCAGGCCGTCACTCGTCACCCTGAACGATCGCAACGACAGCAGCCTGATCATGAGACAGAACGAGGCAACCAGGCATCTGGTCCGGGGAGAATAAAACCATGCTAGCGATGGTCGCTTGCGCAAATTTCATCAAGACAATACTCGAAAAACTCGCCTTCGCGTCGGGCTGGCTGCTGATCGTACTGATGTGCATCACCTGCACCGATATCTTCTGCCGCAAACTCGGCATTCCCATTCCCCTGACGAAATTTCAGGAATTGGAATATTACCTCCACACCGCCGTATTTTCGCTGTGGATGGGCTACAATTACGCGATTAACGCCCACCCTCGGGTCGATTCCTATACCGAAACCTTGAGCTACCGCACCCGCGCCTGGATCGAGTTGATCGGCTGCCTGGTGTTCGCGCTGCCCTATATGGGCATCCTGGTTTATTACGGATGGGATTTCTTCTGGACGTCCTACATCCAGAATGAAGCCTCGGAGAATGCGCTGGGCTGGGGCAACCGCTGGGTGGTCAAGGGTGTCTTCTACCTTGGCCTCTGGCTCGTCGTGCTCGGCATCCTCAGCGTCATGGCCCGCCTGATCGCCTATCTGTTCGGCGGTCTGGAGCAGAAAACCACCGGCCTCGATCTCGGCCACGTCGAACTCGAAGCCTAGGACACGACCATGATCGACTGGATCACCGACTACCTCGCCCTGATCATGTTCGTGGCGATGTTCTTCATGATTTTCTGCGGCTACCCCGTCGCCTTCGTCATGGGCGGCATGGGGCTGACATTCGGCCTGCTCGGCTGGATGCTGGACGTGTTCCCGATCGTCGGCATGTCCAACGTCCTGCTGCGTATGTGGGGCGGCGTTGCACTGGACCAGGTGCTGGTTTCGGTGCCGATGTTCATCTTCATGGGCTCGATCCTTGAACGGTCGGGCTCCGCCGCGTCCATGCTGCGCGCGACCGAAATCCTGCTGCGGCGCACACCGGGCGGCCTTGCCGTTTCGGTCATGGTGATGGGCACGATCCTGGCCGCCCCCATCGGCGTGGTCGGCGCGGCCGTTGTCCTGCTGTCATTGATCGCCCTGCCGCAGATGCTGGCATCCGGCTACGACAAGCAACTTGCCATT
Source organism: Asaia bogorensis (assembly GCA_945873195.1). Lineage (GTDB taxonomy): Bacteria > Pseudomonadota > Alphaproteobacteria > Acetobacterales > Acetobacteraceae > Rhodopila > Rhodopila bogorensis_A. The sequence continues at coordinate 1,726 of CAMCDA010000319.1, read as the reverse complement.
GGCACCATTGCATCAGCCGGGACGCTGGGCATCCTGATCCCGCCCGCCATCATGCTGGTGGTGATGGCGGAAATGCTGAACGCCAATGCCGGCGCGCTGTTCCTGTCCGCCACCATGCCGGGTTTGCTGCTGTCCGGCCTGTATCTCATCTACATCATCGCGGTGGCGATCCTGCAGCCGCACAAGACCCCCAAACTGCCCGACAATCACGGTCCGCAAAACAACGCCGAGTTCTGGAGCACCATGTGGCGTGGGCTGGCCCCGATGACCTTCCTGATGGTCATCGTCATGGGATCGATCTTCGCGGGCTGGGCGACGGCCACGGAAAGCGCCGGCGTCGGCGTGCTCGGCTCCTTCATCATCGCCTGGCTGAACAGTCAGTTGAACCTACGGATGGTCAACGACGCCATCCGGTCCGCCTGTCGCGCGAACGGCATGGTGTTCCTGATCTATCTGGGCGCCACCGGGTTTTCGTATGTTTTCCGCACCCTGGGCGGCGACGATCTGATGATCTCGACGCTCTACTACTTCGGGATCGACACGAAGTGGGAGATGCTGACCTTCCTGATGATCCTGATCTTTCTGCTGGGCTTCCCGTTCGAGTGGATCGAAATCTGCCTGATCGTCCTGCCGATTTTCGCGCCGATTCTGATGAAATACGACTTCAGCGACCATTTGGGCGATAATTCCGGCCTGATGGTCTGGTTCGGGACCTTGGTCGCGGTCAACCTGCAAACCGCCTTCATGACTCCACCGTTCGGTGCAACGTTGTTCTACATGAAGGGCACCGCGCCGCCCGGCATCACCATGTCGGACATCTATCGCGGCATGTACCCGTTCGTGACGTTGCAAGTTGTCGGGCTGCTGCTGTGTATCGCATTCCCGGAGATCGTACTGTGGCTGCCGCGCGCCGCGGGTCTGCTGGACTGAGGACACGCCCGGAAATAACTGCTCCACTTGGGACACGAGCGCCCAACGCCGATAGGGGTAGGGAAGGCTTTCGCCTCCCCTCCCTCCGAACCGTGCTGGCGGTTCTCCCGCACACGGCTCTCCAGTGGCTGGTTATCCTCATCGGGGGGGTCTCGCGGCGCCCAGAGCCATGGTCAGGGAGAAGAGGCCCTGGGCCGCGAAGAAGGCGTTGGTCCAGCGTTGGTGATCGGCGGTACTTCGCCCCATCGACGGTCGCTTGTCCTGCTTGCGCAGGAGCGCTCGCAACCGTCTTCGGATGAAGCCGTCGAGTTTCTTGAACAAGCGGGATCAGGCATGTTTGAAATACCCGAACCACCCCCGCAACAGCGGGTGTAGCTCTCAACCATCCCCTCATTTTTTCTTCCGTGATTCCAACGTAGTAGGTTCGGACCCCAAGTCGTCCTGCCACCGGCAACGGGAAGCTGGGCCAGCTGACCGGGTCACACCCCGAGTCACGTAACCGACCTGGATACAAAAAGCGGTGTCCAGGAGAGTCGCGGCCTGCATGGACATAGTAATGCGGGAGTCGTAACTGCCCAGCTGCCTCGGCCCAGCTACACCAATCGTAATCGGCCAATCAGGCTGAACGGATTGCTCATCAAGGTCTCAGTGTCCGTCCGAGAGGTCTGCGAGTCATTTGAATCACTTATCGCAGGGGGCTTGAAGTCATTGAATCACCCATGATTCGATACGGGCACCGATTCGCGAGGTGCCCGATGTGGACAACTGAAAACCGCCCCCGGTACAACCGGGACAA
>CAMCDA010000318.1 GCA_945873195.1 Asaia bogorensis | reverse complement strand
ACGCGATCATCGAACCGCTCGACCATTACGTCAGAGCTCGCCTGCGCCCTGCCTGATTGGCGCAAGCACGGTTGTTTCCGTCGCCCGTTTGACCGCCGGCGTTCGGAGAACCCGCCACCTGCGTGCCCGTGGTTGTGCCCCTATTACAGCCAATCACGCCAAGCGCTTGCTGTTTCCGGAACAGTTCCGCGAGCAGCCGCGTATCGATCCAGCGCTGGTGCCAATCATGGTAGATGTTGCAGACGATCAAAACCAAGATGGTCGCAAGCACCAATGCTTCAGGCAGCGCCAGAAGGTGAGCCGCGACCCGAAAGCAAGGCAAGGGTACAAACGCGACACCCAGGGCGGCGAGCATCAGCGACAAGGTCAGCAGGGCGAAAACCCAGACATAGGTGGAACGGTAACGGTCCCCAACCTGACCGGAGACGGCACCCGCTTGCCGGTAGAACAGATGCCAATACTGGGCAATCGGCAGATCCGGAGACGACTGCTCCGATCTTGGTGGTCGGTAAGCGGCGGCGATCGTGAGCAGCCGGGCATGCGCGCCGCACCACCACCGCGCATGCAGCCTGTCCCCCGTGAGATAGGCCAGATGCGGCGGTGGCCTGTGGCGGGGCAAGAGATGGACCAGCCATTCGATGACCCCGTGCGGATGGGCGTGCGGGGGGGCAGGGGGCTTCACCAACTGCTTGATGTATTGCGTCAGTTCCGTCGGTGCGGAGCGGTTTGCCGGGTCGAAGCGGGGTTCGGCGACATCCTGTAACCACATTGGTTCGGAGGCCGGGTCCATTGTGTCGATCCACCAGATCGGCACGCCGGTTTCCAGCGCATGGCGGACGATGTCGCTTGTGCCACCACGTCCACGCGGTGGTTTCCCATCCCAGATGGCGATCAGCAGGTCACAATTGTGGACCACATAGCGCCCGACCGCCTCGTAGGATCGGGATTGGTGCCAGAGCCGCCTGGCGCAATCATCCCGGCTTCCGTCCAACTCCAGGACACCCGCGTTGGCCTTTTCCAGCAGCGCGTCAAAAGCGGCGGCACTTCCGGGGGTGTCCGCGAAGTCCTGCTTGTACTCATCCTTCGTGAACGGCAGGGGCGCATGCAGGCGGTAATCCAGTGCCAGCCCGACTTCGGCGACAAGACGGTCCGCGCCCTCGGCCAGCGGCGAGATCACGGTCAGCCAAGGTTCAACCTCCCCAAACTGCCCGGCATTGACATAAGCCGCCCGGACATCTTGATCACCGGCGAGATGCTCGATCTCAGTCCTGACCTGCCGCAGCACTTCCTCAACGCGCGGCCGCAGCGCCTCGATTGCCCCGGCGGGCTTGCGCGCGCCGGTCACGCCGACACGAAACGCCAGATGCGGGCGGGACGGGGGATGGATAGCCGCAGTACCACTCATGACCACCATCGTGAGGGAGAATGGAACATTCGACCAGGGCAGGGGGCCAAAAAAGCAACACTTGCCTTAAACCCGTCACACTCGATTGATTACGTCGCGGTTAGGTTCTAGAAGCCGCCCGGGTCCCGGGTCTTCGCCTTGGGCGCCAAGGCATCGGGAACCTCCATGAAATCCCTCCTTTCCCTCAGCACGGCCATCGACCTGCTGAACAAGAAGATCGGCGCGGTCTGCGACTGGCTCGTGCTGGCGGCATGCGTCGTCTCGGGCGGCAACGCCATGGTGCGCTACGCCTATGACTACAGCTCGAACGCCTGGCTCGAAGTCCAGTGGTACATGTTCGGCATCATCATCATGTTCGGCGCCTCCTACACCCTCCGCCGCAACGAGCATGTGCGCGTCGACATCATCTATATGCAGCTCTCCGAACGCGGGCAGCTCTGGGTCGACATCATCGGCACCGTCCTATTCCTGATGCCCATGTGCCTCCTCCTCGCCTGGCTGAGCTGGCCATTCTTCATGCAGTCCTGGGCCGTGGGTGAACATTCGTCCAACGCCGGCGGCCTGTTGCGCTGGCCCATCAAGCTGGTTTTGCCCGTGGGCTTCCTCCTCGTCGCCCTCCAGGGCGTATCCGAGTTCATCAAGCGCCTCGCCGCGCTCCGGGGCATCCGCGTCCCCGAACTTGAAGCGCATTACGAGAGGCCCGTGCAATGACCCTGCTCGAATTCATGCCGGTGCTGATGTTCGCCGGCCTCGTCGTCTTCATGCTGTTCGGCTATCCGGTCAGCTTCTCCCTCGGCGCCGTCGGGCTGTTCTTCGGATTCATCTCGATCGAGCTCGGGTACTTCGACTTCAACTTCCTCCAGGCCATCCCCGGACGCGTGTTCGGCAGTATCATCTCGAACGAGCTGCTGCTGGCGATTCCCTTCTTTACCTTCATGGGCGCCATCCTGGAAAAATGCGGGCTGGCCGAGGACATGCTCGAATCCATGGGCCAGTTGTTCGGCCCGGTGCGCGGCGGCCTTGGCTATTCCACCATCATCGTGGGCTTCATCCTCGGCGCCATCACCGGCACCGTCGCGGCACAGGTCATCGCCATGGCGCTGATCACCATGCCGGTGATGATCCGCTATAAATACAACATGCGCTACGCCACCGGCGTTCTGGCGGCATCCGGCACGATCACCCAGCTCGTCCCTCCCTCCCTCGTCCTCGTCGTCCTCGCCGACCAGCTCGGCCGGTCCGTCGGCGACATGTATCTCGGCGCCTGGGGCCCTTCCCTGCTGCAGATCGTGCTGTTTGCCGGCTATACCTTCCTGTTGGGCCTGGTGAAGCCCGAGCATGTGCCGCCGGTCCCCCGCACCCTGACCGGCTGGCCGCTGTTCGAGAAGGCGATGTGGGGCATCATCCCCTCCGCCGTGCTGATCTTCCTCGTGCTCGGCACCATCATGATGGGCCTCGCGACCCCGACCGAAGCCGGCGCCATGGGCACGATCGGCTCCATCATCCTGGCCGTCGTCCGCAACGCGCCGCTGACGAAATTCGACAAATGGGCCGTCGGCGCCGGCGTCGTCGCCGCGCTCGCGGGTGTCGCCATCGGCATGGTCGCGTTCAAGTCACCGCTGTTCAAGGTGGCGTTCACCATCATGTTCGCCTCGGTCATCTGGCTGTGCTGGCGCGCCTGGCAGGATGAGGCACTGCGGAACCTGATCATCCAGGCCCTGCAGGTCACCATGCGCATCACCGCCATGGTCGCCTTCATCCTGGTCGGCGCCACCTGTTTCTCGATCACCTTCCAGGGGGTCGACGGTAACAAGTGGGTCGAGCACCTGATGTCCAACCTGCCCGGCGGGGTCTGGGGCTTCCTGGTCGTCGTCAACTTGTTCGTGTTCTTCCTGGCCTTCTTCCTCGATTTCTTCGAGATCGCGTTCATCATCGTGCCGATGCTGGCCCCGGTCGCGCAGAAGCTGCTGGCCCCGGTCGTGGGCGAAGACGCGGCGCTGATCTGGTTCGGTGTCATGCTCTGCGTCAACATGCAGACATCCTTCATGCATCCACCGTTCGGGTTCGCGCTGTTCTACCTCCGAAGTGTCACGCCCAAGGAAATCCCAAGCTCCGATATCTATTGGGGCGCGATCCCCTGGGTGCTGCTGCAATTGATCATGGTGATCCTGGTCATCGCCTTCCCCATCTCGGTCACCTACTTCCTGGATAGCGGCCCGAAGGTCGATCCCAGCACGGTGAAGATCGAGTTGGTCGCGCCGGATGAGGAGAATTCGACGCCTGTCTTTGGCGCGCCACCGGGCCGAAACTGACCCGGCGCCCATAAAAAACCCCGCCAGACCAACGTCTGGCGGGGTTCTTCATGTCAGGGGCCGTTACCGCCCGCGGGCGGACATCGAGAAGTTGAAGTTGTCGAACGAATTCTCAGCTACGCGGAACCACAGGTTCTGCTCGCCACGGAATTCCTTCAGGCTGTCATAGATCTTCTTGAAGCCCGGGTTCTTCGCCGAAATCTCATCATACAGCTGATAGGACGCGTCGAAGCAGGCTTCCAGCACCGGCCGGGTGAATGGCTTCAGCACCGTGCCAGCCGCCACCAGCCGGCGCAGGGCAGGGGGGTTGCCGGCGTCATACTTGGAAACCATCCAGGCGCAGACCTGGCCAGAGGCGGTCTGAACCATGGTCTGATACGCCTTGGGCAGCGCTTCCCAGGCCTTGTTGCCGATATACAGCGATCCCCAGGACGCGCCTTCCCACCAGCCGGGGTAGTAGTAGTACCGCGCGACCTTGTTGAACCCGAGCTTCTCGTCGTCATACGGACCGACCCATTCGCAGGCGTCGATCGTGCCCTTTTCGAGCGCGGGATAGATGTCGCCGCCGGCGATCTGCTGCGGCACGACGCCCAGTTTCTGCAGGATCAGGCCGGCGAACCCGCCGACGCGGAACTTTAGGCCCTTCAGGTCATCAACCGTGTTGATCTCCTTGCGGAACCAGCCGCCCATCTGCGCGCCGGTGCCGCCGAAGCTGAAGCTGACGATGCCATACTGCTTGTAGAATTCGTTGATGAGCTGGGTGCCGCCGCCATGCTGTAGCCACGCATAGTATTGACGCTGGTTCATCGTGAACGGCAGGCCGGTCTCGAACACGAAGCTCGGGTCCTTGCCGAAGTAGTAATAGGCGGCGGTCTGTCCCGCTTCCACGGTGCCGTTCTGCACCGCGTCCGCGACCTGCAGGCCCGGAACGATCTCCCCGGCGGCGAAGGTGCGGATCTGGAACTTGCCGTCCGACATTTCGCCGATCAGCTTGGCGAACAGCTCGCATCCGCCCCACAGCGCTTCAAGTGACTTGGGGAAGCTGGAGGTCAGGCGCCATTTCACTTCCGGCATTGATTGGGCGATGGCTGGCGTGGCCAGCACGCTCGCGGCGGCGACGACAGCCGAACCGGTTCCGGCGTTGGCAACAAATTTACGGCGGTTCATGACGTTGCACTCTCCCCTTGCTGAGCGATGGGGGCGCGAACGATGCTCGTCCGCGCGCACCAAACTGTCTCGTGTCACAAGTGTCGGGAAATATCCAGCGGTCGTTTCCGCGCCGGGTGCGATTCAACGTTGTGGGGAGTACTTTGACGCCTCCTCGATAAGGGAATCGGACCCATGGCGAC
>CAMCDA010000317.1 GCA_945873195.1 Asaia bogorensis | reverse complement strand
CCGCGGCCCCACCCGCCGCCAGCAGAGGTTCAGGCCGGGGCAGGAAAACGGCACTTCAGCCGAACAGGAAAACATTGCGATGGCGGAAGGCAGGGCGGACAACTCACCCGCTTCAAACGGCGGACATCTTTACGCGTCACCGACAGGGGCACCGTGACATGGTGCACGGGGGCGACGATGGCGCGCAGGCATGATATCGTCCGCTCAACACGGGGCGATCAGCCCAAACCGTAGCCGGAGACTGGAACACATGCTGGATGCCGCCACCGCCGATGCACGCCCCGACGCGTCTGGCACCAAGATCCACGATGTCATCATCATCGGCGCCGGTATCGCCGGGATGTATCAGCTCTATCGCCTGCGCAAGCTCGGGTTTTCGGTCCGCGTGTTTGAAACCGGCAGTGGCGTCGGCGGCACTTGGTATTGGAACCGCTATCCCGGCGCGCGCTTCGATTCGGAAAGCTACACCTACGGATTCTCGTTCTCCGAAGAACTGCTGCAGGAGTGGAGCTGGAGTGAGCATTTTGCCGCCCAGCCGGAAACCCTGACCTATCTGAACCATGTCGCCGACAAGTTCGACCTGCGCCGCGACATCCAGTTCAACAGCCGCGTGTCCTCGGCCGTGTTCAATGAGACGACCAGCCAGTGGGATGTGACGCTCGATACCGGGGAAACCTACACGGCGCGGTTCATGGTCACCGCGATCGGCCCGCTGTCGGCCGATACGATGCCGAAGGTGCCGGGCGTGGAGAGCTTCCGCGGCCAGTCCTTCCACACCTATCGCTGGCCGAAGGAGGAGGTGAACTTCGCCGGCAAGCGCGTCGCCGTGATCGGGACGGGTGCGACGGGCGTGCAGGTGATCCAGACGATCGCCCCCGCGGTCGCGCAACTGACCGTCTTCCAGCGCACGCCCAATTGGTGCACGCCGCTGAACAACCGCAAGATCAGCGATGAGGAACAGCGCCAGATCAAGGGCAGCTACCCCGAGTTGTTCGAACTGCTGCGCACGACTCCCGGCTGCTACATCCACAACGCCGACCCGCGTGGCACATTCGAGGTGACGGAGCAGGAGCGGGAGGCGTTCTGGGAACAGCGCTACGGCGAACCGGGCTTCGGCATCTGGCAGGCCAATTTTCACGATATGCTGACCGACCCGAAGGCGAACGCGTTGTTCAGCGATTTCGTCGCGCGGAAAATCCGCCAGCGGGTGAAGGACCCCGCGGTGGCCGAGATGCTGATCCCGAAATGCCACGGCTTCGGCACCCGCCGCGTGCCGCAGGAGACGGGCTACTTCGAGGCCTTCAACCTGCCGCACGTGAAGCTGGTCGATATCAAGGCCACGCCGATTGAACGCATCACCGAGACCGGCATCAAGACGAGCGACGCCGAATACGACTTCGACATGATCATTTATGCCACCGGCTTTGACGCCATCACCGGTGCCTTTGACCGGATCGCGTTCAAGGGCGTCGGCGGACGGAGCCTGAAGGACAAATGGGCGGACGGGCCGAAGACCTATCTCGGTCTGCAATCAGCCGGTTTCCCGAATATGCTGACGATCGTGGGGCCGCACAACGCCTCCACCCGCTGCAACATCCCCCGCTGCATCGAGCAGAACGTGGATTGGGCAACCGACCTGCTGCGCCACGCGCGCGACGCGGGCGTCAAGCGGTTCGAGGCGACCGAGGATGCGGAGGCCGATTGGTCGCGCCATATCAACGAACTGGCTGACGGGATGCTGTATACACAGATTGATTCCTGGGCGACGGGCATCAACTCCAATGTCGAGGGCAAGACCGTCCGCCGCATCCTGCAATATCAGGGCGGCGCCCCGGCCTATCGGGCGAAGTGCGATGAGGTGGCGTCCAGCGGCTATGCCGGCATGGTCCTGAGCTAGGCCCCCCTTTTCCGAAACGCCTGCCGGAGAGCATCCGCATGCCGCATATCGTAGACCAGACCAAGGCGCTGGCCGCCTTTCAGCGCGCCGCCGCCAGCCAGCGGGAGGAATTCGACGATTTCTTCCTGACCCGGTTGTTGGGGTTGGAGATCACCTATCCCGGCGACGCTTGCGAGGTGGCGTTCGAGGTCCAGGACTTCATGTTCAACCCTCGTGGCGGGGTGCATGGCGGGGTGATGGCCACGGCTTTGGACATCTGCATGGGGCATTTGATCAACCACAACAGCGGGCCTGGGGCGACGTTGGAGCTGAAAGTGCAGTATCTGGCGCCGGTCAGCAGCGGGCGGGTGATCTGCCGGGGGGAGGCGATGCGGCGGGGCGGGACCTGGTTCTTGAAGGCGGAGGCTCGGTCGGATGAGGGGATGTTGATTGCGTTTGCGACTTCGACGTGGAAGGTGCTGAAGAAGCCGGCGAAGCCGTAGGGCGCACTCTCCCACCTGGGAGGAAGGGCACGCCCGCCGTATCAGGCGTGCCCTTCACCCATTGTGGATCCGCCTACTGCGCGGTGATGCCGCCATCGACGATCAGGCCCGCGCCGTTCATGTAGCCTGCGTCATCCGACGCCAGGAACACGATCCCCTTGGCGATATCCGACGGCACGCCCAGCCGGCCCCAGGGCACGCTTGCCAGCACGGTGCGCCGCGACGCTTCCGGATCGTTGGTGCCGGTCTGCTGTGCGCGCGCGACGAAGGTGCTCTGGCCCATCTCGGTCTGGATCAGGCCCGGATGGATTGAGTTCACGCGGACGCGATAGCCTTTCCGTCCGAACTCCAGCGCCGCCGACTTGGTGAACAGGGTAACGCCGCCCTTGGTCATCGAATACAGCGGGTCGAGCTGCGAGCCCACCACGCCGGCGATGGACGCCAGGTTGACGATCGCGCTGCCATGTTCGCTGTTCTTCGCGGACTCCCGCAACGCCTGGACCGCCATTTTGGTACCCAGGAACACGCCGGTCATGTTCACCGCGACCAGCTTTTCCCATTCCGCCATGCTGATGTCCTCGATCCCCTTGCCGATGAAGACGCCAGCGTTGTTGACCAGGACATCGAGCTTGCCGAATTTCCCCGTCGCGGTATTCACGGCGGCGGTCCAGTCATCCTCCTTCGTCACGTCCAGATGGACGTAGTCCGCCTGCCCGCCGGCGGCGTTGATCTCCGCCACCGTTTGCCGGCCGAGGCCATCCAGCACGTCGCCAATCACCACCTTGGCGCCCGCCGCGGCCATAAGCCGAGCGGTTTCCCCACCGATGCCGCGGGCGGCGCCAGAGATCAGGGCAACCTTGCCATCCAGACGACTCATCTTCGCTTCTCCCATGATTGCGGCGCGGAGCTTTGCATCCGCGCCGAAAGCTTACGAATCGGACTTCCGATGTGCCCGGTGAATCCGGGCACCTCGGCAGGACGATAGCCATGGTGGAGCCTGCCCAGCAATGTTGGGAGCCGCTGGGCTGTATCGTATCGGCCGCGGCAGACCGCGCACAGGCGGAACCTGGTTCCTGACGCGCGCGATACCGCCGGCGCGCCGAAACGGCCGGATCAGACCGTCGTGAACGCCGGCAGCCGCACCCAGGCGGGGTGACGCAGCGTGCCCCGGATCTGAGCGCCTTGCTCGGGTGACAGTGCGTTCGTCACCGCCATCCATGGCATCCCTCGCGCCCCGAAGGCCGCCGAGAGGGCCGCCATCGTCGCGTCATCCCGCCACGTCCATAGCCGTTCAACCAAGGGTTCGAACGTCCGCGCCCAGTCCGGCCCGGTCGAGCGGGCGGGGGAGAAGCTTTCGATCAGGGCCACGAGGTCTTCAATGCTGGCGGCCCGGACGGCGCGCCGCATTTGGTCCTCACTCAGCCCAAGCGTCACGGCGGCGGCGTTGCGGACCCGCCAGACTTCACCCAGGGTCACAGGATCATCGCTCATGGGACGGCTCCTCACGCATGGCCGGGTTGGAAGTGATCGACGAACACCTTGTAGCAATCGTGGCTGAGCGCGCGCTTCACATAGCGTGACTGGTGCTTGACGTAGCCCCGGATGATGTCGTCGCGGCGGGAGGTCTTGTTGGCACGGTATTCCTCCAGCGACGAACTGCAATTCCGCATCACATGCGGATCGTTCTGCCAGTGGCAGGCGGCATAGGTGATCGTGTCCATCAGATCATGCCGCTCGGCGCTGCGTTCGAGATAGGAAGCCACCAGCGCGCAGGACCGGGGCGCGTCCTGGGCCAGGACGTGCTCCTGCAGGATCGGCAGCATGCGGTCGATCGCGATGCCATCGGCCCATGCGCGGAAGTTGCGCCGAGGCTCCAGCGCCGTCTTCGGATCGCGCGGGAAGTTGGCGTTGGAGCGGATGGTGTCGTTCATGAACCTGGCACCCATGAAGATGCCCTTCACGTGGTGTGGACTGTCATGATCGCGCACCCAGGACAGCACGACGTTCATGTAGTCCAGCGCATGGGTCGGATGCAGGAAGGCGTTCGGATGCTCCAGCACGTCGATCAGATAGCGTTGGAAGCAGACCATCACCGCGTCGCCCACGTCCAACGTGCCGGCGCCGCGTTTGAAGAAGCCCATGATCGCCGCGTTCACGTCGAACGGGCCGCCCCACAGGATCGCTTCCGTCAGGATATCCAGGTCGCGCTCGGTCAGCGGCTTGTCCGACCGCCGGGGGATATCGGCGTGCTTTGGGATCTCCATCCGGCAGATGTTGCTGATTTCGGTCCACAACCCGTACAGCCGGGGTGAGCAGCCAAGGTCGGGCACCACGGTGTAGATCAGCTCATGCGCGTTATCCCAGCCGAGGTAATCCGCCATGTCCACCAGCGCCCGCGCTCGCAGCGCCTTGTGGCCGATGTTCTGGTAGCCGCCGCGGTTGATGATCGTATCCTGCAAATCGGTGATGCCGGCGAACAGGATCGCGTTCTTCAGTTGCTTGCGGTTGGCCGGGTCCTTCGCGAGGCCCAGGAACAGACCATACGCCTCGGCCTTGTCGCCCTCGGCGATCGCCCAGTTCATCCGGCCGAGGCGTTCCTCGACCGAGCCACCCTCGATGGGATCGTGATCCTTGAAGTAGATCTTCGGGGCATGCCACGCCGGCCCATCGAAGCGGTTCACATGCTCATCCGGCCCGGGGAA
>CAMCDA010000316.1 GCA_945873195.1 Asaia bogorensis | reverse complement strand
GGCGATGTGCCTCAAAACCAGTCCGATCCCGTCAACCCTTACGCCCAACAGATACGATCCGCATGAGCGATGGAATTGCGCACCGCGATACCGCGTCCGCAGGTCAGGCCATCGATCACGCGATGGAGCGATGAATAGGATGGGCTAGTGGATAGAACCTGACGCTTGGTTCCGGCCTGTAGACTGCCAGAACGGCCGGATTCCGCCATTCTCATGGGACTCTTCCGTTTGATTTTATCCACTAGCGAGGCAGAATGGGAATATGCTGAACGCGCGGGCGCAACGACTGCAAGGTTTTGGGGCGAAAGTATGGACGAAGCTCACCGTCACGCCAATACTGCCGATCAGTCACTAAAGCGGCAAATGGGCCAAGCTGCTGAAGGCCGCACGTTTATTGAAAGGGATGATGGCTTCGCATTCACCTCTCCGGTCGGTTCATTTACAGCTAATGCTTTCAATATCTACGATATGCTAGGTAATGTCTCGGAGTGGTGCGCCGATCATTGGCACGATGGCTATACTGGCGCACCGGACGACGGCTCAGCGTGGGCCGCCGCCGCTAGCGAACAGCGGCGGGTATTGCGGGGCGGTTCCTGGGGCCACCATCCAAGACTCGTGCGAGCCGGCGTACGCACCGGAGTCCACTTTAACGACGATGGCAGGCGCAGCAGCATAGGGTTCCGTCTTGCCCGAACCGTCTCTTCCTTTTGAGCGCAAAGGCCGTGGGATCACTCAGGAATAGCTCTCCCGTTGAACCGAAACGACTTATTGCCCCCTGTCCGCCCCTATCCCCCAATCCCACCCAAAGCCAGATACTTCACCTCCAGGTAATCCTCGATCCCATACTTCGACCCCTCACGCCCCAGGCCGGACGACTTCATCCCCCCGAACGGAGCCTCCGCCGTCGAAATGATCCCCTCATTGATCCCAACAATCCCATACTCCAGCGCCTCGGCGACCCGGAAAATCCGCCCCACATCCCGCGCGTAGAAATACGAAGCCAACCCGAACTCCGTATCATTGGCCATCGCGATCGCTTCTTCCTCGGTGCTGAACCGGAACAGAGGCGCCACCGGCCCAAACGTCTCCTCCCGGAAGATCAGCGCATCGCCAGGCACATTCGCCAGGATCGTCGGCTGAAAGAACGTCCCGCCCAGGGCATGCCGCTTGCCGCCCGTCACCACGGACGCACCGCGCGCCACCGCATCGGCGATATGCTCCTCCACCTTCGTCACCGCGTCGGCATTGATCAACGGGCCTTGGGAGACCCCAGCCTCCATCCCATTGCCAACCTTCATTGCCTCGACAGCGATCTTCAACTTGGCGGCAAAAGCATCATACACCCCGTCCTGCACCAGCAGCCGGTTCGCGCATACGCAGGTCTGCCCGGTATTGCGATACTTGGACGCCATCGCCCCGGCCACCGCCGCGTCCAGGTCGGCGTCATCAAACACGATGAACGGCGCGTTGCCGCCCAGCTCCATGCTGGTCTTCTTCACCGTCGGCGCGCACATCGCCAGCAGCTTGGCGCCGACCTCGGTCGAGCCGGTGAACGACAACTTCCGCACCAGCGGGTTCGCCGTCAGCTCATCCCCCATCGGCCCCGAAGGCCCGGTGACCACATTACAGACGCCCGCCGGCATGCCCGCCCGCTCCGCCAGCACCGCGATCGCCAGGGCCGAGAACGGGGTCTGGCTCGCCGGCCGGATCACGCCCGTGCAGCCCGCGGCCCAACCAGGACCGGCCTTGCGCGTGATCATCGCGGCCGGGAAGTTCCAAGGCGTGATCGCCGCGAACACCCCAATCGGTTCCTTCATGACAAGGATGCGGCGCCCGGCGGCATTCTGCGGAATCGTATCGCCATAGACCCGGATTGCCTCGTCGGCGAAGAACTCGCTGAAGCTGGCGGCATAGGCGACCTCGCCCTTGGCCTCGGCCAGCGGCTTGCCTTGTTCGGCGGTCATGATCACGCCCAGGTCGTCCGCGTTCTCCAGCATCAGGTCCGAGAGCTTGCGCAGGATCACCCGCCGCTCCTTCGCCAGCATCTTCCGCCAGGCCGGCCAGGCGCGGTTCGCCGCCTCGATCGCCCGCCGCGTCTCGGCGGTGCCCATGGCGGGGACTTCCCCGATCGCTTCCCCTGTGGCCGGGTTCTTCACGATGATGGAGCGGCCGGAATCGGCTTCCACCCATTTGCCATCGATGAAATTGGCCTGCCGGAACAGGGTCGGGTCCTTCAGCAGCAGCAGTGAAACCGGGTTCAACATGGCGCCTGTCCTCCTGAGCGTTGCGCTCAAAATAGGACGTCCGCGCCCGGTTGTCAGGGGGCGGGGCAACGTCCCAACCTTTCCGGCCCCGGCTGGCAGACACAGGCCCCAGGCAGAACCCAACGACATACTCCGGCGCGGCGTCATCGGTTAGCGCCGCTGACCCCATGCTTGAAGAAACCCACTCAAGCACCGAGAGTGGAACAAGAAATCACTCGCACTGCTCGACCAGATCGGCTAAGAGCGCGACCAAGGAATTTGGGAGATCAGCCATGCGTGGCTTCGTGCTTGGATTGGCCGCTCTGTGCGGTCTGGCGGCTCAACCGGCTTTGGCGCAGCGTCATTGCGCGTCCACCGCGGAACTGTCCGCGTTTGAAGTCCAGGCGCTCCGCAGCGAACTGATGGTCCTGGCCACCGGCTGCAATGAAGAGCAGCGCTACAACGCCTTCATTCGCAAGTTCCAGCCCGACCTCCAGGCCAACGAACGCGCCATCTCCGCCTACTTCAAGAAGCATTACGGCCGCTCGAGCCAGGCGGAGCACGACCGCTTCGTCACCGACATGGCCAACGCCCGTTCCAGCCTCGGCACCAAGCTCGGCTCCGACTTCTGCCCCCGCAACGGCGTGGTCTTCTCCGAGGTCCTGGCCCTGCGCAGCACCGCCGAACTGGCCGACTACGCCGCCGGCAAGGACCTGGTTCCCTCGGCCATGGGCATCTGCCAGCAGGTCGCGCAGGCCCCCGCCGCCCAGCCGGCCAAGACCGTCAAGCGCTAGAAAAACTTGCCAATCCGGTCCGCGGGCGGTACCTCCCGCCCTCAGGTCCCATTCCGCCAGCGCCATACGTTCCACGACCCGCTGGCACCCGCAACCGGACAAGGCAACGATGGTCCCCCGTTATTCCCGTCCCGAGATGGCCGCCATCTGGGCGCCCGAGAACCGTTACCGAATCTGGTTTGAAATCGAGGCCCTCGCGGCCGAGGGCATGGCGCAAATCGGCGCCATCCCCGCCGAGGCCGCCCGCAACATCCGCGAAAAAGGCACGCCCAAGCTCGCCGGCATCAACGCGGCCGAGGTCGAGCGCATCGACGCGATCGAACGGGAAACCCGCCACGACGTCATCGCCTTCCTGACCTGGCTGGCCGAGGCGATCGGACCCGACAGCCGCTTCGTCCATCTCGGCATGACCAGTTCGGACATCCTGGACACCTGCCTTTCCGTGCAGATGACCCAGGCGGCCGACCTGTTGCTGGCCGACCTCGACGCCGTGCTGGATGCGCTCAAGACCCGCGCGATCGAGCATAAATACACCATCACGATCGGCCGCAGCCACGGCATCCACGCCGAACCGACGACGTTCGGCGTCAAGCTCGCCGGCCATTACGCCGAGTTCGCCCGCAACCGCACCCGTCTGCTCGCCGCCCGCGCCGAGATCGCGACCTGCGCGATCTCCGGCCCGGTCGGCACCTTCGCCCAGGTCGATCCCCGCGTCGAAGAATACGTCGCCGCGAAGCTGGGCCTCGCCATCGAACCGGTGTCCACCCAGGTCATCCCGCGCGACCGCCACGCCGCGTTCTTCGCGACGCTCGCGGTGATCGCCAGCGGCATCGAGCGCCTCGCCACCGAAGTCCGCCATCTGCAGCGCAGCGAAGTCCGGGAGGCGGAGGAGTTCTTCCACGCCGGCCAGAAGGGCTCCAGCTCCATGCCGCATAAGCGGAACCCGGTGCTGACCGAGAACCTGACCGGCCTCGCCCGCATCGTCCGCTCCGCCGTCGTGCCGGCGCTGGAGAACGTGACCCTGTGGCATGAGCGAGACATCAGCCATTCCAGCGTGGAACGCGTGATCGCGCCGGACGCGACCATCGCGCTCGACTTCGCGCTGATGCGGCTGGCCGGCATGATCCAGCGGATGCTGGTCTACCCGGAGCGGATGAAGGCCAATCTCGAAAGCCTGGGCGGTGTCGTCTACTCGGGTGACGTGCTGTTGGCGCTGGCCCGCGCCGGTCTCAGCCGGGAAGACGCCTACGCCGTCACCCAACGCTGCGCCATGGAAACCTGGACCAAGCTCGGCACGCCCGAGGGGAAAAGCTTTCGCCAGAACCTGGATGCCGATCCAGACGTGGCCTCCCGCGTGCCAGCCCAGGACCTCGATGCCGCGATGAACCCCGCCCATCACCTGAAGGGCGTGGACCACATCTTCGCGCGAGTGTTCGGTCCGGCCTGATCTATTTCGGCAGGAAGGGGTTGGTCCATCCGCCCCGCCCGCCCGCGGGCGCCCGAGGCGGAAACGCCTTCGCCAGATAGTCCAGGATGACCCTGCGCTCCGCCGGCTCCAGCTCCGGCATCGCGTGCCGATCGACCATCCATGCCAGGGAGCTGTCCCATTGATCCCGGGTCATGCCCTGCGCCGCCACCAGCTTGAAGCCGTGGCAAGCAGCACAGAAGCCGAAGGTTTCATCCCGGCCCGGGAAATCCGGGAAGGTCGCCGGGTCCTCGGCTTCCGGCACGAAAGCCGCCGCGGGGGGCCGCTGCGCCTGCGCCGGCACCGCGAACAGCAGTGCCAGCGCAACGATAAAAAAGCGCATCAGCCCACCAGCACCGCGATCCGGTTGATCGGGTTGGCGCCGTAGCCCTGCGGGTTCCAGTTCGGCGCCACGATCGGCTGGGCCACGCCGTTCTTGTCCGTCGCCCTCACCCAAAGCTCAAAATACCCATCCGAGGGCAATTTGACGCTGTGGGTCCACCGTACCCAATCGTACCGGTTGCCAGGCGCGCCGAGGGTAACCGCCTGCCACGTCTGGCCGAAGTCGATCGAGACATCG
>CAMCDA010000315.1 GCA_945873195.1 Asaia bogorensis | reverse complement strand
AACGACGGCGTCGGATCTCGGCAATCATATCCATGAACAACACCCCAGATCCTCCAGCACAAACGCCGGATGATCGCACGGACCAGGGTGGAAACTATTGGACGCTGTTTACCCCCGGAATCTGGAAAGATTTGCACGCTGTTTTACAGTGGTAGGCCTGCAACGCGCCCATCGACCAGCCATAGACGCAGGCCACGCGGTCGATGCCGAACAGCGCCCGCAGCGCCTCTCGCTGGACGGTCACGTTGTCATGGATCGTGACCAGCGTCGGATAATCGGGCGTGTTGGATGGGGAGGACGACAGCCCGTTCCCGAACATGTCGCAGATCACGATGAACCAGCGCGTCGGGTCCAGGATGCCATCGGGGCCGATCAGCCACTCCAGGTCCGGATGCCGGGCCGAGTAGCTGGTCGGGTAGACGATCACGTTGTCGCGGGCGGGCGACAGGGTCCCGTGTGCTTTCCAGGACAACCGGGCATTCCGCAGCACCGAACCTGATTGCAGAGTGACGTCGCCAGCTTCGAACACGCCGGATTGGGTTTGCCAGGTCATGCGAGGGTCCTTTGCGGGAAGGGATCAGGTGAAGCGGTGCAGACCGAAGGGGGCGAGGTCGATCGCGGAGCGGCCGGTGAGGACTGTCTCCGCCACCGCTTCCCCGATCGCGGCCGAGTGCTTGAAACCATGCCCCGAACAGGCTGAGACGACCATCACGCGGTCCATCGCCGGATGCGCGTCGATCAGGAAATCGGCGTCCGAGGTGGATGTATAGACACACGCCACCGACCGCGCCACGACGGGTCTGATCCCCGCCAGCCGGCCGGCGATATGGGCGCGGTGCATGGCGGCACCCTCGGCCGGGTCCACCGCGTGCCAGTCGGCGTCGGCGGTGGTCGGGATTTCGTATTGCTCGGTTGCCAGTTTTATGCCCGGCGCGCCGGCCGAGATCGGGAAGCCGTAGAAATAATCCTGGTCGGTGGCGCCATACATGCGGATGAACACGGGAAAGCGACCGGGCTGGTAGGCGGCCGGGTCCTCGGCCGGGAACCAGTGCAGCACCTGGCGTGTGACGGTCAGCAACCGGTCGAAGGGGGCACCGAGCAGCGGGACGGTCCAGGCGCCCGCGGCGACCACGACGCGGTCGGCGTGGATTGGTCCCGCGTTCGTAGTGATCCGCACGCCGCCGCCGGTTTGTTCGATCCCCGTTACCGTCACGCCGGTTTGGATCGTCGCGCCCAGCCGCCGAGCTTCTGATAGTTGCGCGGCGATGCAGGCCTCGGGGTGGAGGTAGCCGGCGCCTGGTTCAAAGCAGGCCATATCGTCGGGAGCGAGGCCGGTGAATTGCGGGAATCGGGCTTCCATCGCGGACCGGTCCAGAACCTCATGCGCGATGCCGAAGCGTTCGGCGACGGAGACCGTCCGGCGCAGGAAATCCGGCTTGGCATGGTGGGATGAGGCCCGATCCACCGGCCCGATGATCAGCCCGCCGCAGGCGTTCAGCAACGACGTCCCCGTCGCGGCCTCCAGTTCCCGCCAGATCTCGTGGGAGCGGAGCACGAGCGGCGCATAGGCCCCGCCCTCGCCCACCGCTTGGCGGGTGATGCGGCTTTCCCCGTGGCTGGAGCCGCGGTCATGCGGCGGGGCGAAGCGGTCGATCCCCACCACCCGCGCGCCCCGCGCCGCGAGTTGATACAGGGTCGCGGCCCCCATGGCCCCCAGTCCGATCACGGCGACATCGGTCATGGTTGGTTGAATCTCCGGCCCGTCCATGCTGGGTGTACCCCGATGGCGAACGCGGAACCAGAGAGGACCTCGGGACGGACATGATGCGCGTCATCGCGATCGGGCGGCTGCGGGACGGGCCGGAGGCGGAGCTGTTCAACCGCTATGCCGAACGGCTGCGCCCCCGTCTGGATCTGACCGAACTGCCCGAGGGCCGCGGCGCCCCGGCCGAGGTCAAGCGCCGGGAAGGCGAGGCCCTGCTGGCCGCCCTGCCGCAAGCGGCGTTCGTGATCGCGCTGGACCTCGGTGGCGCGGAACCCGACAGCTCGGCTCTCGCGAAATCACTCGACCGGTGGCTGGAACAAGGGCGACCGGTGTGCTTCCTGATCGGCGGGGCCGAGGGGCTGGACGCGCCAGTCATCGCCCGGGCCGATCACGTGCTGTCACTCGGTCGAATGACCTGGCCGCATTTCCTGGCGCGGGCCATGCTGGCGGAGCAAATCTACCGCGCCCGGTCGATCGCGCAGGGGCACCCGTATCACCGGAGCGGCCGGCCCTGAAACAGGCGAGGGGCTTTGCCCCCCAATGGCCCACGGGGACCCCCACCAAAGGCCGCCGGCCTTTGGTGGGGTCCAGGGGCAAAGCCCCTGGCTGGGTTCCGGGGCGGCGCCCCGGTGCTTCAAGCGTGCTCGCGCGCGTCGATCATCGCGTCGAAGGCGGATGCGTTCCCGCAATAGGACTGGCAGTTCGCCGCCGCCGTTCCCGCCTTCAGGTCCCGCGCGCAACGTGATGTGTTGCCGCAGCGGGAGCAGGTCATTTCCAGGTCCTGTATCAGCGCGGTGGGAAGCGCGCGCAGGGCCGCCGGGTCCAGCCCGTGGGCGCGGATCATTTGATCCATCAGATCCCGATGATTCGAGCCCTCGGGCAGCACGGTCATCAGATCGGCCTGCGTGACCCCAAGATCGCTCGCGAGGTGGGCCAGGTCGCCGGGCGACAGCGCCGCGATCTCACCCTCCCGCACATGATGGGTCACGAGCCAGGAGAACACGCGGGTAAAGAGGCCGGCATCGGTGGCGTGGGACATGGATCCCTCCATAAGCCTGATGCGACAAGCCTATCCGTCGCGGCCGGACCCCGCTTTGATCTGGGTCAAATCGGGACCAAAGGCCGCGTTGTGACAGTTTTGCAACACCCGAAACCGCCGGCGGAAAAAATGCTGCAACGCAGCAAAAACCGCTTGCATGCTGCACCTGCGAAGGGCACAGTTGTTCTCGCAGCGACACCTTGGTGTCCTGCTTTCTTGGACGTTTCCTCCCTAAACTTCGGCGGCACCACAAGTGCCGCCGTTTTTTTTCGTCACGCGTCCAGCAGCGCCCGCAGCCCGTCCCGCAGGCCAGTGGTGGCGGTGATCCCCAAAATCTCGGCCGCTCGTCGTGGATCGCCCACCGAGGCACGGATATCACCCTCCCGCGCCGAACCATGCGACGGCGTGGCGTTCGATCCCAGCAAATCCGCCAGCATCAACGCCAGGCCCAGCACCGATACCGCCTGCCCTGTGCAGGCGTTCAGCACCAGCGCGTCCGGCGCGCGTCGCACCCGCGCCATTCCCGCCAGCAGGAACCGCACGATGTCGGCGACGGCGATGAAATCGCGCGTCTGCGCGCCATCCCCGTGGACCGAGATCGGATCCCCGGCGGCGAGCCGGCTCGCGAAGATCGAGATCACCCCGCTATAGGGCGAATGCGGGTCCTGCCGCGTCCCGTACACGTTGAAGAACCGGAACCCGACGCTGGGCAGCCCGTGCACGATGAACGCCGCTCTTGCGTGCAGTTCCCCGGCCAGCTTGTCCGCGCCATAGCTGGACCGCGGCGCCGGCGGCAGGTCCTCGCGGATCGGCAGGATGCTCTGATTGCCGTAGATTGCGGCCGAGGAGGCGTAGACGACCGGCAGGTTCCCAGCCAGGCGCGCGGCGTCCATCACTGTGATCGTGCCGCCGATATTGGTGCGGCTGGTCGCCGTCCAGTCGCGTGTGCACAGCGCGACCGAGGCGATGGCCGCCAAATGGAAGCAGCCGGTGACGCCCTCCATCGCCGCCCGCATGAGGGCCAGGTCGTTGATATCGCCCTCGATGAACTCGACTCTTGTGTCCAGGTTCGATCGCTTGCCGGTCGACAGGTCGTCGACGACGCGGACCGCGTGGCCCGCCGCCAGCAGTGCGTCCGCGAGGTAGGAGCCGATGAAGCCAGCGCCACCGGTGATCAGGTATCGCGCGCTCATACCGTGACGGCGTCCAGGAGGGAGGCCGCCTCCTCCATCACCGTGGTGCGGCGCGGTTCACGGACCTCGGATGGATCATAGGCACAGGCGCGGTGCATGGTGCGGCGATTGTCACACATCACCATGTCGCCAGCCCGCCAGCGATGGGTATGGACGAAGCGGGACTGGACGGCGTGTTCCATCAGGTCGCGCGGCAGGATGCGGCCTTCCGGGATTTCCATCCCCTCGATCCGCATCGCGTGTGCGGCGAGGCGTGGGTCCAGCCGTCCCTTGAAGTCGGCGCGGCAGGCCTTGATCGTGGTTTCCAGCCGGTCGAACCGGCTGGTGAAGGCGACGTGCTGGTCATCCGTGATCGCCTGGTCGCGGAAGATCAGCACCGCGTATTCGTCGGCCGCCCGGACGATCCGCGCCAACAGCTCCTCCGAGAGTAGCTCCCGCATGTCGACGCCCTCGACCTCGGCGACGAACATCGGGTGGGCGGGCCGGAGCGTGATGGCCATGCAGCGTGTTCCCTGGGTTGCGCTGGATGGATAGCGCACCCCAGGGGGTTGGCGAAAGCGTTGGTGTAAAGCCTAGCTTACACGCGCCGGCGCCGCAGTGCCGTCAGACCCAGCAGGCCGGCGCCGAGCAGGGCAAGGGAAGCGGGCTCGGGGGCCTGCTGGACGACGGAGAAGTCGTCGAAATAGATGCCTCCGGGGTCATGCCGCCCATGCACTTCCAGCGAGGTGGAACCACCCGTGGCGAGCAGGTCAACAAAGGTGAACTCAACGTACTGGCTTGAGAGGGGAAACGAAAAGCTGGGATTGTTGGCCGGGTTATTGACCAGGGCGACCATCGCGCCATCCCAGAACACCGAGAATGCGCTCGGCCCGTCACCTTCTTCCGCTACCCAGAAACCGAGCGTGTATAGGGCACCCGGCGTCGTGGCGAGGGTTTGCTGGATGTAATCTCCCGAACCAAGCGTGGGGGGATGTCCCGCGCGATGTTGAAACTTTCCTGGCGGCGTTGCCTCCCTTGAGCCGATAGGCTCGGGGTGTCGAATCCACAAAGGAAAGCAACGCCATGAGAAAGAGTAGAGAGACCGGTGCGCCAACACCAGCACCAGAGGTAACC
>CAMCDA010000314.1 GCA_945873195.1 Asaia bogorensis | reverse complement strand
CCACCGCCCGGAAACAAGGTTGGAATCTTCTCACGGCCCTCTCGACCACGCCGGCTTCACTCATCCTCGCTTTATCCGGATAACGCTGGCCCCGCCGTACCTCCACGAGCGCCTTTCTTGCTCACGGTGGGGGGCTTGGGAGTTACGATTTCTGGTTCGACGGCGATCCCACCGCGAGCCGGCCGGTCTGGTTCCAAAAGGACGATGCCTTCGACGCCGCCTGCGCCCGGTTCTCAGCCGCGCGCGACGCCGCCAAGGCCGGCGCCTTCGATGCCTGGACCGCGACCCCGCGCGGCACGCTCGCGCTGCTGATCCTGCTCGATCAGTTCTCCCGCAACCTGCACCGCGGATCGGCCGAGGCCTTCGCCGCCGACGCCAAGGCCCTGACGATCGCCCGCGCGGCCGTCGCCCGCGGTGACGATCTGGCCCTGCATCCGTCCGAGCGCCGCTTCGTCTATTTGCCTTTCGAACATGCCGAGGACCTGCCGACCCAGGACGAGTCGGTCCGCCTGTTCGAAACCCTCGGCGAGGCGCTGGGCGAACTGACCGTCGATTACGCCCACCGCCACCGCGATGTCATCCACCAGTTCGGCCGCTTCCCCCACCGCAACGCCGCGCTCGGTCGGACGAGCACGCCCGCGGAGGAGGAATACCTGGCGCAACCGGGCGCCGGTTTCTGACGCGGACTTCACTTGAATTTCCAACCCGTTGCGAGCCATGTGCATGTCATGACCCTGATGGTCGGGACCCTGATATGAATCCTCTTCCTTGGCTACTCGGCTTGGTTCTGACCGGCTGCGCCGGACAGGGGGCCAGCGGCATACCCGTCCCGCCACCCATGGACCTTACGAAGATCGAGCGTCCCAGCAGCCCCAACACCGCGCTGTTCGGCCCGATCGGACGCAACCGCCAGCCGGTGGACCTGATCACCGCGCCCTATTCCATGACGTCCCAGCAATTATACGATGTCGTGAAGACGGCGGTCGCCAAGCTACCGAACACCTACATCCTGGCTGATTATCCCGACCGGTTGCAGCTTCACTACGTCGTGCGGAGCGCGGTGCTCAATCTTCCCGATCTCGTTTCGGTCCAGGTCGAGGTCGGATTCATCCCGGAGCAGTCGCTGCTCACGATGTATTCCCGCAGCGTCTACGGCTATTACGATTTCAAGGTGAACGACCAACGCCTGAAGGCGTGGCTGACCGCGATCTACGTGGGAACCCTGGCCACCAAGGAAAGATAAGACACGAATGCAAGGTCTCGGCCAGTTTCTGAAGGACGCCTGGCGGCTGTCCAAGCCCTATTTCGTCGAATCCGAGGAACGCTGGTCCGCCCGCTTCCTGCTGCTCGCCGTCATCGCGCTCAGCCTGATCACGGTCGGGCTGACGGTGCTGTTCAACTTCTGGCGCGCGGCCTTCTACAACGCGCTGGAAAGCAAGGACTGGGACAGCTTCATCGCCCTGCTGCTGTTCTACAAATGGGATGAAAGCGGCCTGCACCCGGGCTTCACCCCCCTGGCCTTCGCCTTCATCGGCATCGCCATCTATGCGGTCTATCTGAACCAGTGGCTGCAGATCCGCTGGCGCCGCTGGATGACACGCGTCTACCTGGATGAATGGCTCGCCGACCGCGCCTATTACCGCATCGCCATGAGCCCGGATCGAGGTCAGATCGGCACCGACAACCCCGACCAGCGCATCGCCGACGACATCCGCGAATTCTGCGACGCCACCCTCACCCTCACGCTCGGCCTGCTCTCCAAGATCGTTTCACTGGTCAGCTTTTTGACCATCCTATGGGGACTTTCCGGCGCCATCACGATCTTTGGTATCAACATCCCCGGCTATCTGTTCTGGATCGCGCTGGTCTACGCCATCATCGGCACCGTCGCGACCCATTTCATCGGCCGCCCCCTCGCCGCGCTGAACTTCCGCCAACAACGGGTGGAGGCCGACTTCCGTTACGCCCTGGTGCGGATGCGGGAAAACGCCGAAGCCGTCGCCTTGATGCGCGGAGAGGACGTCGAGAAAGCCACGCTGCAGAACCGTTTCGGCGCGCTGATCGGCAACTGGCACGCGATCATGAACCGGACGAAGCTGCTTAACTTGGTCACCGTCGGCTATAGTCAGGCCGGAGCGATCTTCCCGATCCTGCTGATCGCGCCACGCTACTTCGCCGGACATGTGACACTGGGGCAGATGTTCCAGACGGTCGACGCGATCGGACGCGTGCAGGACGCGCTGTCATGGGTGGTTGATTCCTACGCGGCCCTGGCCAACTGGCGCGCGGTGGTCGAACGCCTCTCGACCTTCGAACGCGCGATCGCCGCCGCCCGCGCCGCGTCGCACGAAGGGTTCATCAAGACTGAATCCACCGACGGATCGATCCACCTGCGTGGCGTGGACATGCTGTTACCGAACGGCGCGAAATTGCTGGAAGGCGCGGATATCGACATGACGCGTGGGCACTCTGTCGTCATCAGCGGCGCGTCGGGCAGCGGCAAGTCGACCTTGTTCCGCGTGATCTCCGGCATCTGGCCCTTTGGCCAGGGGCGGATCGAAACCCCCGCCAATGTCTTCTTCCTGCCCCAGAGACCCTACATCCCGCTCGGCAGCCTGAAGCACGTCGTCAGCTACCCCCATCCCCCGACGCATTTCCAGGAGGCCGCGATGACCCAGGCGCTCCGCGACGCCGGGCTGCCGGGCCTGGTCGATCTGCTCGACCGCGATGACAACTGGCCGGCCCGCCTGTCGGGGGGCGAACAACAACGCATCGCCCTGACCCGCGCCCTGCTGGCCCGCCCGGACTGGATCTTCCTCGATGAGGCGACGGCGAGCCTCGACCCCGTCGGGGAGGCGGCGCTCTACCGCACCCTGCGGGAACGCCTGCCGGACACGACGCTGGTGTCGATCGCGCACCGGCCCTCGGTCGCCGATTTCCATGACGCCAGGCTGGTGTTTCAGCGCGCCGGTGACAGGCCCGGCGGCCTGATCCCGCAGGAGTAGCCCATGACCCACCAGTTCGCCGCCATCACCGCCCCCCGCCCCGACGTCGACTCCCTGGCCCGGGACCACGCCGCCGTGACCGCCCTGCTGAATGGCGGCGACGTGCCGGCCGCGCTGGCGCTGTGGGACCGCCAGCGCCGGGAATATGAGACCTGGAGCGCCCTGGTGCATCTGCGCTTCGCCCAGGACACCGCTAGCGAAACCGCCAAGGCGGATCGAGACTACGCCGACGGCCTGGCCCCCGAGGCAACCGAACACGAGATCGCCATCAAGCGCCGCCTGCTGGGCCTGCGCGACGCCGTTGCCCCGATCGTCGGCGCCCACGCGCTGGGGCTGTGGGAAAGCGACCTCGCGACCTTCGATCCCGCCATCAAGCCGGATCTGGAGGAGGAGTCGCGCCTCTCGGCCCGTTACACCGCGCTGCTGGCCTCCGCCCGAATCGACTTCCGTGGGGAAAGCCTGAACCTGGCCGGGCTGGACGCCTTCGCGCAGGATCCCGACCGGGAAACGCGCCACGCGGCCGAACAGGCGCGCTGGGGATTCTTCGCGGCGAACGGGGCGGAGTTGGACTCGATCTATGCCGATCTGACGCGCCTGCGCCACGCCATGGCCCGCAAGCTCGGCTATCAGACCTACACCCCACTCGGCTATCGCCGGATGCGCCGCACCGACTACGGCCCGGACGATGTCGCCCGCTATCGCCAGCAGGTCGCCGAACATGTCGTGCCCTTGGTCGCGCGCCTGCTGGAACAGCGGCGGGTCGAGAACGGCTGGGACCGGTTAAGCTATTGGGATGAGGCCCTGGTCGATCCGGCCGGCAATCCCGGCCCCGCCGGCGATCACGATTACCTGGTGGCACAGGCGCGGACGATGTTCGACCGCATGCATCCGCGCATGGGCGAATTCTACCGGATGATGGAACAGGGTGGATTCCTGGATCTGAAAAACCGCCCGACCAAGGCCGGCGGTGGATTCTGCACATCCTTCCCGACAGAAGGCGTGCCGTTCATCTTCGCCAACTTCAACGGCACCCACCACGACATCGGCGTCTTCACGCACGAGATGGGGCACGCATTCCAGAACTGGGAAAGCCGGTCTCAGCCCTTGGCGGATTACCTTTGGCCGACAATGGAGTCGGCGGAGATCCACTCCATGGGGCTGGAGTTCCTGTCATGGCCGTTCATGGAACTGATGGTGGGCGACGCCGCCGCTGATCGTTTCCGCCGGATGCACCTGATCGGCGCCTTGGCGTTCCTACCCTATGGCGTCTGCGTCGATCACTTCCAGCATGACGTCTACGCGAACCCCTACGCGACCCCGGCCGAACGCCACGCGATGTGGCAAAGACTGGAGCGGCTTTACATGCCCTGGGTCGACTACGGCGACCTGGAATATCCGGCGATGGGCGGACGGTGGCAGGCCAAGCACCACATCTATTCATCCCCGTTCTACTACATCGACTACACGCTGGCGCAATGCTGTGCGTTGCAGTTCTGGGCCAGGTCGCGTTCAAACGCCGCCGAGGCGCTGGACGCGTATGTGCGTCTGTGTGGACGCGGGGGGGAGGCGCCGTTCCAGGACCTCGTGCGGTCGGCCGGCCTGGTGTCGCCCTTCGCGCCGGGGGCGCTGGAAGCTGTTGTCAAGGAAGCCCAGGCGTTCCTCGACGCCTGAGCGTTAACGGCTCCTTTGTGTTGGGTGCCGTGCCGGAAGGAAACGGCCTGACTCTGAACGGTGCAGCAGGCGTTTGAGCCAGGCTCTCAGACGTGCCCGAAGCCGGCTCGAGACCGGCGCCTGCCGTTCCAGTGGAGCGAAGAAGTCCCCCAGGTCATTCACGTACATTTTGACGCTCCCAAGCCGCCTTGCAGTACCAGGTTGCAAACCACAGAACACGACCTGTGGGGCCGCGAAGGTCGTCCTCGGCGATCACCTTGGAGATAGCCAGTGTGTGCTGTTGCTTGCACCCGCAGGCGCATGCCGTGGCTAGCCCATCTTATTCATCGCATGCCAGGGATTCGCTGGCGGGCGTAGCGTAATCATCTGATTTGACGCAGAGATTTGGGTGTCGAAACCAATTCCTGCCGAATCGGACGGTGCCACACCCGCCATGGTCGAAAATACTCCGCTGCCGT
>CAMCDA010000313.1 GCA_945873195.1 Asaia bogorensis | reverse complement strand
CTGCCGCCCATATCGGTGCCGATCGCCAGCGGCGTGATGCCCGCGGCGACGGACGCGGACGCGCCACCCGAGGATCCGCCGGGCGTCAGGGCGGGATCCCACGGACTCCGGGTAATGCCCGACAGGCGGCTGTCGGTACGCCCCAGCATGGCCAGCTCCGGCGTGGTGGTCTTGCCAATGATCACGGCGCCGGCGGCTCGCAGCCGTTCCACGCAAATGTCGTCGCGATCCGGAACAAAACTACGAAACAGCAGGCTACCCCATTCAGCGGGCAGGCCGGCCACGAAAATATTGTCCTTCACCGACACCGGGATCCCATCCAACGGACCGATGCGGCGGCCTGCCGCCTGACGCTCCGCCGATGCTTTTGCCGCCGCCAGCGCCCCGTCGCGATCGACATTGGAGAACGCATTCAGCACCGGCTCCATCGCGTCCAGCCGCGCGAGGGACTGATCCAACAGGTCCAACGCCGTGACTGTTCCCACGTCGAGCGCCTCCGATTGGCCAGTGGCATCAAGTTTCCATGTCATGTGGTACACTCCAGAAACGGTGCGCGGCCTGGGCCTTCGATCAATAGGTCTCGAACATCCAGCCGATCTCCAGGACATCCGCCGTCCTGGTAAGGGCGAGGGCCAGCAGGACTCGAGCCTTCAGGGAATTGAGACTGTCCCCCGCCACGATCCCATTCTCCCGCAAATACCGTCGCGGCGCCACTCTTCCGCTCCCCGCTCGGCTTGTCTGCACCACCACGACGCCGTCCTCCGCGGCCCGCTTCAGCGCATCGCGCTCATTCGCTGATGCTGACCACAATCGGCAGGAAGCTGGTCGTGCTCGATCCTGTCGAATAGGGCTGGAATTGATCCGGACAATACGCGTTCGATAGCTCTTTGCCGGTTCCACTTACGCAGCGGCGATTCGTGCCCCCCAATCGCGCGGCCCGGTGGACATGACAGTCCTGGTCTGCTGAGCTGCGTTTATGAGCCAGACACCCCAGCGCCGCCCATACATCAGTCGTACTGCTTCCTTTGCCAGTGGCACCGACTCGCCGTTGCAGGTGCTGGAGGAGTGCCTGGCCGAGATCGACCGTAGAGAGGCGGCGGTCGGCGCTTTCACCCTGATCGACGCCGCGGCTGCCCGCTCCGCTGCCAAGGCTGCAGCGGAACGCTGGCGGGCGGACGCGCCGCTTTCGGCGATTGACGGCATGCCAGTTGGCGTGAAGGACATGATCGACACCGCCGACATGGTCACCGGTATGGGTTCGCCGCTGTTCGATGGCTACCGTCCGCTGTTCGACGCCGCCAGCGTGCAGGGACTGCGCGAGGCCGGTGCGGTCATCCTGGGCAAGACAGTCACGACGGAATTCGCCTCCTCTCAGCCAAGGGGGACACGCAATCCCTGGGACCTGACGCGCACGCCCGGTGGGAGCAGCAGCGGATCCGCGGCGGCGGTCGGCTGCGGCATGCTGTGCGGCGGTCTCGGCACGCAGGTGGTCGGGTCCATCCTGCGGCCCTCGGGCTACTGTGGGGCGTATGGGTTCAAGCCCTCGATCGGTGGAATCAACCGCGGCGGCAGCCTGGACTACCTCAGCCAGAGCGTCACCGGCACAATCGCTGCGAGCCTCGCGGATGCCTGGGCGATGGCCCGCGCGGTCGCTGATCGGGTGGGCGGCGATCCGGGCTGTCCCGGCCTGACCGGCCCGCTGACCCTGCCGCCATCGCGGCGGCCGGCACGTCTCGCGCTGTTACGCACCGCCGGATGGCCGATCCTGGCCGCGTCCGCCCGCGTCTCACTGGAGGCGGCGCTGGAGCGGCTGCGCACCGCAGGCGTAACCTTGCTGGTCCCGGAGAATTGCCCCGAACTCGCCGCGGTGGAAGCCGCGACCGCCGAGGCGCTCCAGATTACCATGGGTATCAACGCCTGGGAGTGGCGCTGGCCTCTAGGCAGCTTCGTGGCGCGTGACGCCTCGATGTTGAGCCCGAGCGCGCTGGAGCGGCACGCACGGCAGCACGCGATGACACAGCCGGAGTATGCGACGCTGCTTGCCCGGAGGGAGATGGCGCGGACGGCTTACGCGGCTCTGGCCGGCCAGGCCGACGCGGTGATCAGCGTGACAGCGCCAGGGGCGGCGCCGGTCGGCCTGGAGACCACGGGCAACCCGATCTTCGTCGTGCCAGGCTCTATGCTGGGGGCCCCGGGATTAAGCCTACCGGTGCTGGAGGATGGCGGCCTACCGTTTGGACTGCAGGTACTGGGCTTCCCGCAAGGCGATGCGGACCTGTTCGCGGTGGCAGGCTGGATCGAGGACGCGCTGCGGGGGTAAACGGAGAATGTGATAAGCTGCCGACTTTCAGGGAGTTCGAACGATGGCCGATGCGAAGCTGGGTCCGAAAATGCAGGAATGGCAGGTTGAGCACAGCAACCTCTACCTCAAAAGCGGCGGGGAAGAGGGCCACGTCATGAAGCGGACTCCGCCCGGGGGTTATCCGGAAATGGACGTCTATTCGCTGATGCTGACCACGACCGGCAGGAAGTCCGGCGAGAAGTTCGTTTTCCCGCTTTATTACGGAACTACCGGCGACAGCTACATCATCGTCGCATCCAAGGGTGGAGCGCCCGACCACCCTGGCTGGTACAGAAATCTCGTCGCGAATCCGGATGTCGAGGTTCAGGTCGGAACGAAGAAGCTCAAGGCGAAGGCGCGCACCGTCACGGGCGAGGAACGTGCAAAGCTTTGGCCGGTCGCCCTGAAATTCTGGCCCCCTTATGCCGATTACGCGAAGAAGACCGAGCGCGAGATTCCCGTGGTCGTGCTCGATCCTGTCGGTTAGGACTCGATTTGATCCAGGCGCGGAGCGTTCAGCGGCTTCGCGCTGGTTCCGTTGACTCAGATGTAACTCGTGCAGGCGCCACGGGGGTCGTGAAATAGCGTCGACCGCTGGCGCGCTGGTTTTCATGGATCGAGCCGAAATTGACGTCACGCCTGGCAGTGACGATGCTGACATACGCCTCGCGAAGCATTCCGCGCGTTGGGCGAACCAGGATGAACCAGCCATGGCAACAGACACACTCCGCGTTGGTATCATCGGTGCCGGCGCCAATACGCGGTCGAGGCACATTCCCGGCCTGCGCACGCAGAACAGTGTCGAGATCGTCGGTGTCGCCAACCGAAGTCTGGCGTCGAGCCAAAAGGCGGCGAAGGAACTGGACATCCCGAAGGCTTACGGCGACTGGACCGAGATCATCGCGGACAAGAGCGTCGATGCCGTGTGCATCGGCACCTGGCCGTACATGCATGCAGCGATGACGATCGCCGCGCTCGATGCCGGCAAGCACGTGCTGTGCGAGGCGCGGATGGCGATGAATTCCCGAGAAGCGCATGCGATGCTGGCGGCATCGCGCCGTAATCCATCGCGGATCGCGCAGATCGTGCCAGCGCCCATGACGCTGCCGGTGGACCGGACCATCGCCGACACGATCGCTGGCGGGGCGATCGGTGACGTGATCGCGATCGACCTTCGCGTCTCCACCGGCGACTATCCGAATCGGGACCTGGCGCTGCATTGGCGGCACAACCGCGATTTCTCCGGCAACAACATCATGGCGCTCGGTATTTGGTATGAGCAGATGGCACGCTGGGTCGGGCACGCCGCGAGCGCGTTTTCCGTCGGTCAGGTGGTGGTGAAGCACCGCAAGGATGAGTCAGGCGCGCGCGTGCCGATCACCATCCCCGACCATGTCGACGTCACCGGCCAATTGCAGCAGGGCGGTCAGTATCGCCTGTTGCTGTCCTCGGTCCTGGGGCACACGCCGAACAAGGCTGAAGCCTGGATTTTCGGGGATAAAGGCACATTGGCCTTCATCACGCCGAACACCGGCGAGCCTTATCTGCAACTCGGCAAGAAAGGCGGTGCCCTTAGCGCGCTGGCGATCGATTCCACAAAAACCGGCGGCTGGCGGGTGGAGGAAGAGTTCGTCAACGCAGTTCGCGGCCGCGAGACGGTGACGCACACCGATTTCGCTACGGCGGTCAAATACATGGAATGGACCGACGCGGTGACGCTGTCGATGCGCGAGCGGCGCGAGGTGCAGTTACCGCTGGTTTGAGACATCGGGGAGGTGTGGATCCCGCAGGCGGGCAATGGCATTCGGTGGGCGGGGTCAAAGGCCGGAAGGCTATCTCGTCCGCCGGTTGCCGTCGCGGCAGGGCGTCGTCTGCTACAAGAGGAACGCGGAGATGAAGATCACACCGTCGACGACGACCTCATCCATGGCCGCGACCATGTCGTCACCCCGTGACGTGCAGCTATCGGCTCGGCCCGCTGCGCCACAATTGAACGCCTGAACGCAGGTGGTGAGGGCCATGCCGCCCTCAGGTGAAGGTCCCGTCCCCGAGCCGCGGCCAAGCACTGGAAGCACTTACGCGCGACCACGCGCAATTACGCCCCCTCTTGCTTCCACAGTGCTTCCACGAATTCCGTGGAGGCGACTGTCTGGAAGCAAGAGGGGGCGTAAGGCTTTGAATTATCGTCTAGACTTGGTTGCGGGGACCCACGGCCACTTATACCGAACTCAGTTCTCGTCCCACTGATTGAGTCGTCGTTGCTATAGGTGCATTGGAGACTTGCGGTCTGACGAGTTCGGAGCGGATGGACGCAGACTTGGCACCATGCCTCGTGGCCGTGGGCCTATCGTTCGCGGCTTCACCGCGCAGTTGATCGGCGACTCTGATGGCATTCGGAGGCCCGGCCTCATGCAAAGATACGAGTTGGACGCCGGCGGGTTCCACGATCGCGTTCGTGTTAGCGAGCAACCAATTTGGACCCGGCATTTCGCGGTTCCTCCAAATACAGCCGCCTTGCGAAACGGTGGCCACTACGAATACCACCGACAACGAACAAGTAGCGTAAAACCTACGAAACAGAATCCCCGGCGGAAGTGTCGCCACTTCCGCCGGGTAATCCGACGGTGATTTCGAAAAACCACCTTGCCGTGGCTTTCCTACCGATTTCCCAAGGAAACCTTTAGTGCGATAACTCACTACTAGCAAGGCCCAAAACGACGGCAGGAAAATTGACAATGCGCATTCTGGGACTCGATGGAGGTATCGCGTCCGTCGGCTGGGCGGTGCTTGATCTGGATGACGACGCGTTGTCCATAGTCGCCGCCG
>CAMCDA010000312.1 GCA_945873195.1 Asaia bogorensis | reverse complement strand
CCGGGCGCTTGGGTTGCCGTGCATAGATTCGGACATTGTGCCGCGCCGGAAGCCATCCGCCCCGCGCGTCGATACGATTTTCCCATTGTGTTGCGGCGCAGACTCACTCTTTCAGCACCGAGGCATAGAGAATTCAACAGCCCTGCCTGGAACTGGCTGATGGCAGACCCGGACCGGATACGATCCATCGGAACAAGAGAGTGGGCAACGGTCAATATCTAGGCAGGTTGGTATCAGTCAAGATGTGGCGTTTGCGGGGGTGCGAACCAAAGTTCTGCGATTTAGTGCTCGCCTCGCGGTCATTGCCGAGCATGATCCGGCAACCCGGAGTTCAGCGGCAGGGGGGGCGGGATCAAGTCCGGCAATGACGGTGCGGAGGGCCTATCGGTCCATGGTCAGGGTCGTCGACCTGACCGCGCACGATGTTGAATCGCCCCTCTACTTGCCGATCCCCATGCCGGGGACACCGATGCCCAGGCAGAACACGTTCTGCCGCTTCTCGCGATAGACGCAGGCCTCGCCGCCACCGATATCGGCGCGGAAGCCGGCCCGGAAGATGCCGTCCCCGTCGGGATTGCGAGCGGTGACGTTGCCGCCCTCGGACTGCTCACTCTTGCCCATGGTGGCGACGGCGGAACCCGCGGCGTTATAGGCGGCGATCATCCGGTCCTTGCCGACCAGGCCAGCGCCGACCTTGCCGTCGGTCGTGAACGCCTGGACCACCCCGGACCCGTCGGCCTCGGCGCCCAAGGCTGCGCTGTTGGTGCCCTTGCCGGTGCCGACGAAGACCAATCCGGCTCCACCGGCGGCCGGGTTGGAGCCGGCGCCGGCGACCACTTTTCCGGCATCGTCATACAGCCGCAGGGCGACCCCTCGGCCGGGCACGGTGCCGATCACCGCCGCGGGCTTACCGTCCGTGGCCAGTTTCAGGCCGAACAGCTCCTGTCCGACCCCCATTTCGACCACCTGCCCGCGGGAGGAAAGCCCGATCGTCGGGGTATCGCCCGCACTGGCCTCGACCCGGGTGCCGCCGCTGCCGTTCTCCAACATCAGGCGCCCGCCCGTGTCCACCATCAGGGCTGCTACCTTGCCCGCGGCCGAGTTGACGGTCAGCGCCGCATGTCCCTGATCCTGATGCGTGAACACAAGCCGGCTGCCCCCGGACGCTCCCAGGGTCAGGTTCCCCCGCTCATCGACCCGCATCAGCACCTGGCCACTCGCGCCCAGCACCTGGAACGGAGCCCGCACGGCGCTCCGATCCGCTTCCAGCTTGGCCACGCGGGCTTCGAGCGCGGCGATCCGGGCATCGTCGGCCGGCCGAGGCCCACCCCCCGGCTGCTGCCGCCCCGCCTTCAGGTCGGCCACATCCTTCTGCAGGGCCTTGACGTCGTCCTGCAGCGCCTTGGTGGTGCGGTCCGATTCAATCATCCAGTCCCTGATCCGGTCCATCGTCATCATCAGCGCTTTCTCAAGGATCATCGTCGGGGTGACCGGCGCCTCTCCGGAGCACGGGAAGCCGCCGATGATGCAGACGAAATCGCGCAGGGCGCCCGGGGTGTCGAATTTCGGCGGCAACTCCGCCGCTCGCAGCGGCCAGGCGACCATGCCGGCCAGCAGGGCCAACGTGCAGCGGAGTGCGAAACGCGTCATGGCGATGTCCTTGCTCGTTGAAGTGGTCAGCGGAGTTCCAGGGTGACGGAGGCAGCCTGACCCGCCGCGATAACGGCATCCTGGGCGGCCTTGCGACCGGTTTCGTCCTCGGCCGTCACCCGATAGCGCCCGGCCGGGACGACGCGGGTGATCTCCGCGCGGGTGCCGGCGGCAAACAACGCGGGTTCCACCTGGGTGCCATCCGGCGTCAGGCCGAAGACCGTCACCAGCACGTTGTCCGGTGGCGCCCCTGCAAGGGGAGAGGCTTTCAGCGTCATCCGCCCACCGCCCAGGTCGAGGCGTTCGATCGATTCAGTGCCCGAGGTCACGGTGACGCGCTTGCTGGCGCGGGCAGCGCCGGAGACCAAGGTCACCTCCCAGTCCCCCGGCGCGAGAGTCACGGTCGGACGCGCCTCGGCGTGCTCGGACAGGGCGGCCGCAGAGGTCGCGTCCCCTTGCAGGCGAATCGGTGTCACCGTCCATTGCGCATCCCGCCAGTCGTCGAACAGTGGCCCGCCTGGGGCCAAGGCGGCTTCCAGGGTCAGTTTTCCGGGTGCGAAGGCGGCGACATCGACCCGCAACACGGTGTCCGCTCCGGGCGGGACGGTGACCGTCCGGCGCAGGCGCGTGCCGCCGGAGACCAGCACGACCTCCCACTCGCCCGGCAACAGGGTGACGACCGGGCGGGCGGCGGCCATGTCGGTCAGGGCAGGACCGGCGGTCAGGCCGCCCAGCAGGCGGATCGGCGTCACGGTCCAGGTCGCATCCCGCCAGTTGTCGAACAGCGGCGCCCCGGGCGCGGGCGCTGCTTCCAGGGTCAGTTTCCCGGCCGGCAGCACGATGCGCAGGATCGCCGTGGCGCCGTCCCGCACCGTGCCATCGGCGGAGAGTTGCGCGCCGCCGACGAGCACGGTCGCGGTGTAGGGGCCGGCTGGGGTCAGGAGGGTCGGGCGGGCGACCGCGTCCACCGAGTGGGAGTCCGCGCCAGAACCGGGACCGCCCGGTTTGGGGATCAGCCGCCAGGACAGCTCCGTGCCCCCGGCAATCGGGTCGGCCTTGTCGTCCGCGGCGGCTTCCAGGGTGATCCGGCCCAGCCGCAGGCTCAGTTCCAGGCGCGTGAAGGTGCCGGGGGCGATCCTTGTCTCGGCCTGGGCGGTATGGCCGCCGGTGGCGACGCCGATCCGATATCGGCCCGGGGCCAGCGCCAGAGTCGGCGAGGTTCCCGTCGGCGGTTCGGCCAGGGCTCGCTGTCCATCCAGCGGCGTGAAGCTCCAGGTCAGAGGCTGGTTCAGATCCGCATCGGCCAGACGCAGGCCCTGCCCGGCGATCAGCGACAGATCCAGCCGGCCCAGGTCGATGCGCACGGGGATTGCGGCACCCGGGGGATCCCCGACCGCCACGGTCTGGCTGGATGTCGTGTTGGCGCCGGTCAGTTCCACCCGGTAGCGACCGCGGGGCAAGACCACGGCGATGCCCTCCCCGCCGCCCTGGTAGACAGGAACCGCCACGCCCTCGCCCAGAATCCGCCAGGACAGCGGCACCCCGACCAAGGTATCGGTGCCCGCGGCGACCGCGACGAAGGACACTGGAACGGGTCCCGGAGGCGGTTCTGGCGCGCGCACCGGTTCCGGCAGAGGGGCGGGCGCGGCCTGTGGCGGCGGCGACGGTTCGGCCGGGTGAGGCCGGCTGGTTCCGGCCGAACCGGCCAGCGCCGTCAGGGCCGAGGACAGTCCGGCGGCATCCGCGGCGGAGGCCATCTGCCCGCCACCCTGTTCGGCGATACAGGACAGGGCCTTGGTTTCCTCGGGCTTCAGCCCGAACCCGACGACATGGACGACCAGCCTGGCATTGGCGGCGCGCAGGTCATGGGCGACCGCGCACGGGTCCTCGTTGCAGGTTTCCAGGCCGTCGCTGACCAGGAAGATCGTGCCGCCGGCCGCGGGCAGCAGACCGGCGGCATGGCGGAGCGACGCCGACAGCGGCGTGCGTCCACGGGCACGCAGTTCCGCCAGGCGACGCTTTGTGGTGGCCAGATCGATGGCGCCGAGCGGGATGATGGTTTCGATATCGCGGCAGTCGGATTCGCGCCGGTGCCCGTAGGCCACCAGCGCCAGGCGTGCGTCCGGCTTCCAGCCCGCCACCTGTTCCAGCACCACCCGGCGCGCGGCGTCCAGCCGGGTTTCATTGCCGATTCGCGCGGCCATGCTGCCGGAGGCGTCGATGATCATCACCGAGGCCCCGGGCGCCTGGTTCGGCCCTTGGGGTGGGACCGGCGGCAGAACCCTGGGCAGGATTTGGGCGGATGCCGGCCAGGACGCCACGGACAGAGCCGCGAATATCAGGCAAAGGCCGATCCGGATGGCGCGCGACACCGGCCGAGATCCGGTCCTGGATCGATGCGGGTCGGCTGCGACCGGGTTGGTGTGCCACATTTGGTTACGCTCCCGCCGATCGACCGGCGGGCACCATCGCAGCGCGCGGATCGTGCCGCAACCTTTGGGATCGACACGATGGCGGCTTGTTTGCCACCGGCTCCCAGGTGATTGTCGCCGCTGGACGATGAGAGGCGACGCGATGAAGCGGGTGGTGTGGCTGATCCTGGGGATGTCGC
The DNA here is from genome assembly GCA_945873195.1 of Asaia bogorensis. GTDB lineage: Bacteria > Pseudomonadota > Alphaproteobacteria > Acetobacterales > Acetobacteraceae > Rhodopila > Rhodopila bogorensis_A. Next base: position 910 of record CAMCDA010000312.1, on the reverse strand, counting down.
TTGCGCTGCCCGCGCAGGCGCAATGGGTGATGTATCCGGCTGCAACCCGCGACCAGGCGTTGGAAAAAGCCGTGGAGGAGCGGAACAAGGCCCTGGGCATGCCTCCCTCGGCGGGGCGGCAGACGATTGCCGTGACCACGGACAGTTTCGAGAAAGTGGCCGCGTTCTACGCGCCGCGCGGCAAGGAATATCTGGTGCCGCTCATGCCGGGGCAACCGTCCAACGGATATGAACGCGAGTTGCCGACGGAGATACGGCGCAAGAACCGGTCCACCGTGGAGTTCATCGGATCCGGCATCAAGGCGAAGCAGGTGATCATTCTGCTGGACGGCGCCGCCGACCTGTCGGAGTCCAAGGATTACGTCAGCATCTCCCGCCCCTTCATTTTCGATGCGAAGCGCGAAGCTGGGAAGATGGTGTATCAGGACATCCGTGACGTGACGGTGATCTATCGAGTGCGGGAGTGACCTGACTCGCACCGGGCGGGACGGGTGTATAAGCGGAGAGCGGCCGAATTCCCTTGGTCCAAGGGGGCGATATCTGGGTGGATGGAGGAACCGGAGGAGATGGATGCCGGCGTGCCCGGGTGGAGCAGTTCATCGGCAAACTCAAGCGCTGCCGACGGGTGGCCATGCGGTGTGAGAAGACCGCAAGAAACGATGCCTCATTCGTCGCACTGGCTTGTGTGTTTATCTTGGTTAAATCCGTCCACACGGACTAGTACTACAGTTGTGATTTTGTCCTTGCGCCCTGACTGAAAATTCGAATCGATAGGGCACCATGATTCGGAGTTCATGGTGTGGCAGGTGCATCGATTGAAGACACGCTCGCGCTGTTTGCGTCGTCGCTGCGGGAGGCGAAGGAGCGGCTTCGTCCGCTGTTCGCCCAGCATCGCTCGGCGGTGAACGCC
>CAMCDA010000311.1 GCA_945873195.1 Asaia bogorensis | reverse complement strand
TGCGATCAACGCACGCACATCGGGAGGCAGTTCCATCCCGACGTTGACTCATGTTCCCGCTCCGCACGCAATCAGCTTCAAGCGCGGACGCGAAAACAGGAACCCATTGTTGCCAATCGGACTCACCCAGGGGGTGCTTGGGAGTTACGTAAATTCAAGATCTACGCACCAGAAAATATTCGTGCTCATATGCTTGTGCATGAAATCAATTGCACGCGGGAGATTTTGATATGAGTAGCATCACCATTGGCGGGGCAGCCCTCGTTCTTCTTGGATTGCTTGGCTTTGCCATTCCGATGTTTACAACGCAACAGACGAAGGATGTCGCCAAGATCGGAGACCTGAAAATTCAGTCCACGGAAAGCACGTCACATGTGATTCCGCCGCTGGTCGCCGGCGGGGCCATCGCACTCGGCGTGGTCCTGGTCGGCGCCGGCCTTTATCGGCGGCGGTAGGCACACCCCGCATCCATCGGCGGGAACGCCCTTGGATGCGGGAAACACCGGCCAGAGCCCATGGTCAACGGCCTGTGAGGTTGCCGCTCTGGCCGATCGTGCCTTAGCGACGGAACATCAGCAGCCCCGTCACCAGTCCCAGCGCGGCCGCCACGGCGACCGAGGCCAAGGGCTGTGACTCCACGCAACGGCTCAGGCTGTCACGCGCCGCGGTGGTGCTTCGGCACATGTCAGCGCTAGCCTGCGTCACGGCCTCCGAGGCCTTGCCGCTCGCGTCTCGCACGCTGTCCGCGGTCGCGCGGATCGCTTCGCCGATTTTCTGGGTCTCGTCGGATAGAATACCGCTCATGGGGAATGTCCTTTGAAATTGTGCGCGGGAACGGCGATCACGCCGCCGTCCCCCGATCGTGCCGAACGCTCGGCCTGGAGCGCATTCAGCCTGGCCGTTAACGGAGAACGCGCTCCAGCACCTTGTTTGATCGCATGATTCACGGCCTGTGACGTTTTCGCTCAGGCCGACCATGCTCTATCGAATCTGGAGACTGAAACCCAGTCCAGGGCCGTAGATGATCGGCGGCGGAGCGTAGTAGCGCGGGGCACCGTAATAGGATGACCCGTAGGGCGACCCATAGATGACCGGCGGCGGGCGGTAGTATCCGCCGTTCCAGCCATGCGGACGGCCGCGATTATACTGATTGCCGTTGTTGTAGTGACGATTGTCGTTGCCACGCCACTGCGCCTCGGCCGGAGCGGCATAGCCGCCCACGGCAAGGATGGCGACGGCCAGCGTAACGCCGGCCAGCAACTTCACTGGCAAACGGCTTGGTGATTTGCCTTGAATGACCCAGGTCATACCGACCTCCTGTGATAAAGACCGTGCCGCGCGCGCGGAATGCGGCGCGCGGTCAGACAGCGCGATGGCCTATTCGCGAGTCGTCTTGAACACATCGTCGGCCAGCTTCTTCTGCGCCGCCGGCATCACGCCGTACAGCACCTTGAAGTCGTCGATCAGGTTCTTCAGCCCGTCGAGATGCGCCTGCGCGAACTTCCGGTAGATGTTCAGATCGTCCACCGCGGTCACGCCCTTGGCGGCCGCCGCATTGGTCTCGGCGATCAGCTTTTCCATCGCCGCGGCGTTCTGCCGCATGGCATCACCCACGGCCTTCCACTTCGGCTCCTGCTCCGGGGTGATCTTCAAGGCCCCGTGCAAGGATGTTATCCGCTGCTCAACCGTCTCCGGCTTGGATTCAGTGGCACCGGCGGCGGCCGCGCCCGCGGCGGCGGGATGCGCCGGCGCGGCGGCCTGCGCCAGCTTCATCGGGGCGGGATCGGCGCGCGCGGCGCTGATTGGCGCGACGAGCAACGCGGCACCAACCATCGCGATGGCAAGGCCTGAACGCGCCAGCGGAACAGCGGCGGAAAGCGGATGGATGAATGGGGTCATGCGTAAAATCCTTGATCCAGAAAGCGGATTGCGACCGCCAAATCAAAATGCCCACGATTCGCATGAAACGTCAGAATCGGAAAATACTCAGTCAGTCGTACAAATATACGCTCTAAGAATACTTTCATGGCCTTGCAATTCCGTCCATGCCCCACCGCCGTTGTGCCCCGTCGCCACACCTCTATGCTGGCGCCAATCACTCGGAAGGATACAACGTGCCGAAGACCAGCCTTTCACGCCGCAGCCTGTTGGCCGCCGGCCTGTTCGCCTTTGCCGCCGCGCTCTGCGCCCCCGCGGCCAAGGCGGCGGACTGGCCGACCAAGCCGGTGCGGATCATCTATAACTACCCCCCCGGCACGGGTGGCGACGTCCTGACCCGCCAGATCGCGGAAGGCCTGACCCGGAAATTCGGCCAGGCCTTCGTCATCGATAACCGCGCCGGCGCCTCCGGCACGGTCGGAGTCGAAACGGCCTCCCGCGCCACACCGGATGGCTATACGTTCCTCGCCAGCCCGAACGCGCCGATGGTTCTGCTGCCGCAACTTCGGAAAGTCGGCTACGACCCGCGTGACTTCCGCCCGATCGCCGCGGTCGGGGAATATGTCTATGGCTGGGCGGTACTGCCAAGCCTGGGGGTGAAATCGGTGGCGGAACTGGTCGCGCTCGCGAAGTCGAAGCCCGGCAAGCTCTCCTACTCCTCCCCCGGCGTCGGCTCCGCCACCAACCTGCGTGGCGAGGCCTTCAATATCCTCGCCGGCATGGACACAATGCACATCCCCTATCGCGGCGGGCCCGAGGCACTGCTCGACTTCCTGGGCGGGCGCGTCGATATCATGCTGGATAATCTGCACTACGAGCAGGTGAAGTCGGGCAAGGCCATCATGCTCGCGATGACCAGCAGCAAGCGGCATCCGGCGTTTCCCGATGTCCCGACAATGGCCGAGGCCGGCTACAAGATCGACCTGCCGACCTGGCTCGCATTCTACGCGATCAAGGGCACGCCCGACGACATCGCCACCACCTTCGGCGAAGCCGTTGCCGAAATAACCGCTCGGCCTGAAATCCAGGAACGCATGTTGTCAATTGGGTTTTTTGGCATGAGCGAGAAGCCGGCCGAACTCGCCGAGATGAACAAGCGTGAATTCGCGTCCTACGAAGCCTGGGTGAAACGCGCCAATTTCAAGATCGACTGAGACCGGAACGGCGCTTCCCGCATCGCAACCCCGATGCTAGGGAAGCGCCCCAGAAAGTCCCCAAAAGAAAACTCAGGAAGGCGAAACAAGATGCTGACCCGCTTCCCCGGCTCCCGCCGAACCGTCCTCGGCGCGCTGACCGCGCTTGCCGCCGCCTTCCTCGCGCCCGCGGCGCAGGCGCAGGCGCCCTATCCCAACAAGCCCGTGCGCCTGGTCGTGCCCTTCGCCGTCGGTGGCGCCACCGATGTCATCGGCCGCGTCGTCGCCGCCAAGATGACCGAGCTTCTCGGTCAGCAGATGATCGTCGAGAACAAGGCCGGCGCAGGCGGCAACCTCGGCGCCGATTTCGTCGCGAAGTCCGCGCCCGATGGCTACACGCTGCTGGCCGCCACCGGATCCACCCACACGTTCAACCCGGTGCTGTACAAGAAGATTGGTTACGACCCGATCAAGGACTTCGCGCCCATCGGCCAGGTCGTCCTGACACCGTTCCTGCTGGTCGTGAACAAGGACATCCCCGCGACCGATCTGAAAAGCCTGGTCGCTCTGGTCAAGGCGACCCCCGGCAAATACAGCTACGGCTCCTCCGGCGTCGGCAGCAACGTCCATCTGTGCAGTGAGCTGTTCAAGCAGATGGCCGGCGATCTCGATATCGCGCACGTCCCCTATCGCGGCTCCGGCCCGCTGATGAACGACCTTGTCGCGGGTCACATCGCCATGGGACTCGATCCGGCCGCGACCTCCGGCCCGCATATCGAGGCCGGGGCCATCCGCCCGATCGGCGCCGCCACCATGGCCCGCGCGCGGACCCTGCCCAACCTGCCGACCCTCAACGAACAAGGGTTGAAGGGCTACGACTGCTACACCTGGACCGCGCTTTACGCGCCGGCCCGCACCCCAGCCCCGATCGTCAGCAAACTCGCCGCGCTGCTGTCGCAGGCCCTGGCCGATAAGACCGTGTCGGGACGCCTGTCGGACATGGGCTTTGAACCAACCCCGGACTCCACGCCTGACAAGCTCGCGGCCTTCACCAAATCGGAGCTGGAGAAATGGACCCCGATCATCCGCGCCTCCGGCGTGCAGCTCGATTAGCACCATGAACAAGCCCCTCACCACCATCCGCCTCGGCTGCGGCGCCGGCTTTTCCTCCGATCGGCTCGGCCCCGCCATCGATCTGGCCCAGCGCGGGGCGCTCGATTACCTGGTCTTCGAGTGCATCGGCGAACGTACCATGGCCTTCGGGCACCGCGACCGGATGCTCGACCCGAACCGCGGCTACAATCCGCAGCTTCGTGCCCGGATGCGCGGGGTGCTGGGGCATTGCCATGCCAATGGTACGAAGATTGTTACCAACATGGGCGTGGCCAACCCGCGCGCCGCGGCCTTGCTGGTGGTGGAAATCGCGCGTGAACTCGGGCTGAAGGGCCTCAAGGTCGCCTGCGTGGAGGGTGACGAGGTCTCGCAGTTGATCACCCCCGACACGGCGTTCATGGACCATCCCGGCGCGGTCAAGGATGTTGGCCTGCGGATGGTTGGCGCCAATGTCTATCTGGGGGTGGAGGCGCTGTTGCCGGCCCTTCAAGCCGGCGCCGACGTGGTGATCGCCGGGCGCATCGCCGATCCCGCGCTGTTCCTGTCGCCGCTCGTGCACCAGTTCGGCTGGGCGCTGGATGACTGGACCGCGCTGGGCCGCGGCACGCTGGCCGGCCATCTGATGGAATGCGGGATGCAGATCACCGGCGGCTATTTCGCCGATCCCGGCTTCAAGGATGTGCCGCGCCTGGCCGATTGCGGCTTCCCGATCGCCGAGGTCTCGGCCGATGGCAGCTTCGTCATCACCAAGCTCGACGACACCGGCGGCTGCGTCACCCCGGCGACGGTGAAGGAGCAGTTGCTCTACGAAGTCCACGACCCGACGAGCTACCTGACCCCCGACGTCACCGCGAACTTCGCCGGCGTGTCCGTGGCCGAAATTGGCCGCGACCGAGTCAAGGTCAGCGGCGCCGACGGACGCGCGAGGCCGGACAAGTTGAAGGTAACGAGTAACTCCCAAGCACCCCCTGGGTGAGTCCGATTGGCAACAATGGGTTCCTGTTTTCGCGTCCGCGCTTGAAGCTGATTGCGTGCGGAGCGGGAACATGAGTCAACGTCGGGATGGAACTGCCTCCCGATGTGCGTGCGTTGATCGC
>CAMCDA010000310.1 GCA_945873195.1 Asaia bogorensis | reverse complement strand
ACCTCTGGTGCTGGTGTTGGCGCACCGGTCTCTCTACTCTTTCTCATGGCGTTGCTTTCCTTTGTGGATTCGACACCCCGAGCCTATCGGCTCAAGGGAGGCAACGCCGCCAGGAAAGTTTCAACATCGCGCGGGACATCCCCACCGTCCCGGGCCCGCATTGCCTCGGCGACCCTGGGATCACGCGCGCCTTCGGCCAGACGCGCGGTGGCGCGGGCGATCTGGCGGCTGGTGATCGTGCCCTGCGCGAATTGGGATAGCGCGAACATTTCCTCCAGCGAGCCGCCGCTCACGCCATAGGCTCGCAAGCACGGTACGAACCGGTTCGCAGGAAGACCGGAGCGCAGGGTCTCCAGCACACCCGCGGCCCCCTGACAGAGCGGCAACGCCTCCTGGGGTCGTCCCGCCGTGACCAACTCGGCTGCTTGAAGCAGAAGGGTTTCGGCCAGGGGCAGGCTCAGTGGCTGTGACCGGGCAAATGCATTCGCCGCGACGCCGAGTTCGGACGCCGCTCGCCCGGCTTGGCCGCTTGCGGCAACCGTCATGCCCGCGGTACGAAAATAGCGGGCCGAAAGCCTGGGGTCCCGTCCGGAATAGAGATCACGCGCGGCGGCCAGTGCCGATTCCGCCTCGGCCGAACGACCAAGGGCGGAAAGCGCGACGGCGCGGTAACGTCTTGTCTCGGTCATACCGTTGAAGGCGTCGGCAACCTCCTGGTTTGCCATCATCGCGGCATCCAAGGCCGCATCGGCCATCTGTTCAGCCGCGCTACGGGACGTTCGGCCAACGCGTGCCCGGGCGACCAGCGTGTCCCGCGGGACAATCGCACTGAACGCGCGTTCCGCCCCATCCAGCAGTTGCAAGGCTTCCCCGGGGCGCCCCAGATTCAGCAGGTTGAGTGCCCGCAGATAGGCGACCATGGGCCGAGCGACCGGGTCGATTTGATTGGGAAGAGCGGCGAGACGTTCGGCACGGAGGAACAACTTTTCCGCCTCCGCGAACCGGCCCTGGTTTGAGACCTGGAGGGCCTGGCGCGCGAGCGGCACAGCCAGCGCTGGGCTTTCACGTCCGATCAACCGCTCCTGGATGGACGTGACCGCGCGGTACGCGGCTTCGGCCGCGGCATAATTGCCGCGCCGGTTCTCGAGTCCACCACGGGTCAGCTGAAATTCCGCCTCCGCGATGGCGTTCGCCCCTTCCAGCTTATCGGTCTGCGCGGCCCGTCGCTGTGTTTCCAGACCCGTCGTATCGGAGACCTCGACTGGCTGGGCGGGAAGCCGGCCGGACATGACGCCGATCGCACGCGGCAGAACCGCTTCGGCGGGCTTCACCCCGTCGGCGATGAACAGGTTGGAGTCGATCCGTACCGCCAGCACCACATGCCGCCATCCACCCTGGCGCCGCGTGCATTCCATACTGTGGCCAGGACTGCCCAGAACCTCGGTCGGGACCGGCGGTGCGCAAAGAAAGCGCGTATCCATGCTTCTACGCCAGACGCTGTCGACCAGCGCTGTCAGCGAGTCGCTGTCCCGTGCCGAACGCCCGACATGGCCGGCGGGCTCGACATATGTCCCACAGAATACCTGTGAATCAACGCCGCCCCGCAGCAAGGAACAGGGTTCACCCGAGGCGTTGGTGCCCAGATCGAACGGTTTGGAGTCACGGCGCGCGACTCCGCCCAGAAACGCTTCGGGCGGCGGCTCGGAACAGCCGATCAGCAGCAGAAGGATAAGGGCGACGGCGCGGCATGGCATCGTCAGTAATCCCGTTCGGCGACGTCGGGCAGTGCGAACTGCAAGCTCCCCTGCCCGCCGGTTCGGCCGACCTGCAGGTCTCGCAGCGGGTTGGCGACTGGCACGCGGAGGTCCGTGATCTGAATGCAGCTGGCCGCCTGGATGGCACACCCGTTCAACATGTAGTTCGACAATTGGGCCGGTAGAATAAAGCTGCCCGAGGCGGCGGTGTATCCCGACAGTCCGTTCACTGTTCCCGCGAAATCAACCGTGCCCAAGGTTCCGATGTCCTGATAGCGCACGTGCAGCGATCCGACACGCAGCACGCCACTGGCCTCGCCCGTTTGGAGCGATAGAAACAGGTCCGCGTTGGGTGAGTCCATTGTCATGGAAAGCGGGGAATCATTCGGAACGGTTATCAGAACCTGTCCCCGTCCCGTCGTCGCGGCGACACTCGCGGCGAATGTCACCGATTGGGGGCTGTCGGTCTCGAACCTTGGCCCTGTCGTCACATAGATGCCCGCACCCTCGGTAGTGGCGGGAAAATCAGCCGCTCTAACGGCGAATTGCGAATCGTTCTGTATCCGAGCCGGCGTCAGGCCCGTGATCGCACCGCCGACGGCGATCGGCCCCGCGGGATTGCTGATATGAACCTGCCCGCCAACGATCGAGCCGGCGGTTGTCAGGCTTCCTCCAGCCGTGAACAAATCGACCCTGCCGCCAGGGACCTGAAGGTTCCCTGTCTGGCGAAGCTGCGTGCCAGCCCGCAGGCTCATTGAGCCGATTGACGTGATCCGCGCGGAACGGTCCTGAAGGAAGGCACCTGGGACCGTCAGGTTGAACGGCGATCCCGTGCTTTCGATCACCCCACCGATCTGGCTGAACGAACCGGCCACGGGCACGATGCTGATCGCGGGGGCTATGGCCGTCCCGCCGTGGGTGATGTCCCCGGCGGTTGCGGTCTGGCTGATCACGACCCCCGCCGAAATCCTGCCGCCTTGGGACAAGGAAGTCGTATCGCCGCCGGCGCCCCCCGCGCTCAGTGTCACACGTCCCACGGCTGGATCGGGCGCGAGGATCGCCCCGGCAATGATCACCGCGTTCGCCGCGACTATGCCGACACTGCCGCCAACGAATGCCGCGGCAATGGTGCCGCTTGCTGCTTGTGTGAACCCCTCGCCCGCATTGGCACCAAGGGATGCCAGCCGGATCGCGGTTGGGCCAGCCGAGGCCGATCCTTGAATCACGCCCCCCGCCTGCGTCATCGACCGCCCGGATGTCAGTTGTACGTCACCGGAAGATTGCAGGAGACCGGCGGGCTGGGTCAGATCTGTCGCGGCCGTCAACGTCAGGCCGCCTGTTCCGGCGGTGATGGTTCCAGACTGCGTCATGGCGCCCGCAGTGCTGGCGGCCAGGACGCGGAAGCCGCCGTGAAGAAAACCAGTGCTGGCGAATGAGACGGTCTCCCCACCCAATCCGTTTGCCGTTGCGGCGATCGTGCCCAGGCTCTGATCGAGGGCGAGAAGCGTGCCGCCTAGGATGATGCGGTTTGCGGCGGTCAGGGAAACCGACCCCCGGTTATTGGCGGCCTTGATCACCGCTCCGCCGTCCTGCGTGATGCCATCGCCGGCGGCTGAACCACTGGCGGTCATGCGGATTGCGGTGGAGCCGCCGTCGGCCAAACTTTGGATCATGCCGCCGGATTGCGAAATGGACCGCCCCGCCGTCAGGTCGATATTGCCCTGTGTTTGCAACAATCCGGCCGACATCTGGATATCCGTCGCGGACGTCTGGATGATGCCGCCCGCCCCGGCGATGATTGTACCACTGGTCTGGATAAAGCCTGCGGCGGTCATATTCACGCTGCGGCCAGCTACCACTCGGCCGGTCAGACCGATCGAAGCGGCGGCACCATTGGCTGCCATCGAGAGGGCGCCATTGGTGGGATCGAGTGCCAGAACCGTGCCGGCCAGACTGATGCCGTTTGCGGCTGTCATGATGAGGGAACCGCCGGTACTGGCAGCCTCCACCGAGCCGCCCGCCGCCTGGATAATCCCGCTACCGGCGCTGACCGCGTTCGCCACGAAAGTGATCGCGGTCGCACCGGTCGTAGCGGTCCCTCGGATAACACCCGCAGCTTGTGTGAGTGACCCGCCCGCCGTCAGGGCAATATTCCCGCCCGCGAGGATCGTCCCGCCCATCTGCGAGAAATCCGTGCCGGTGGTTAACGCGAAGTCGCCGGAGCTGGCTTGCAAGATGCCCGACTGCGTGATTGCCCCGATTGTCGCGGCCACGGTCACCGCCCTGCCGGCCGTAACGGTGCCGTCCAGCGTCACTGCGCCGACGTTGGCGCGCAGCATGACATCGGAGGCCGCCGTGATCACCCCATTGTTGAGGAGATCCCCGGCGACAGCAGTCAAGACGACCGTTCCCGAGGCGTTTGTGGAGCCCACATGCGTCACACCCGCCTGGCCGGTCATTGCGATGTCGGTCGCGGCGGTGATCGTGCCAGCCTGCAGGAAGCTTCCCACGGAGGCGAGCAGATCGACCCCATTGGTTTCCGCCAGAAGCCTGCCGGTTACGTCGACCGCGCTCGATCGTATGTCGATGGCGCTTGCTCGCACCGTTCCGGTCACACTCAACGATCCTGTGTTGCGCAGGCTGAAGCCACCCCCGCCCAGGACCACCACATCGGAGAGCACGCCAATCGCGTTGGCGGCACCCGCCAGCGAAACATTTCCGTGCAGGCCCGAGGGTGCCCGCAGGACGTCCCCGACAATCGTCGCACCAGCGTTCTGATCGACACCTCCAGCCGTCGTGGACAGTTCGACGATAGCGCCGGACTGGCCGAGACGCGCCCCGCTTGCGAATGAAATTGCACCCTGGGCGCGGGCGAGGATGGTGGGTGCCGCCACAAAGGCATCCCCCGCCAATTCCAAGCCGCCCACACCCGTCTGGATTGACAGAGCAGAACCGGAGGTCACGGTCCCAGCCACGGACAGCCCGCTGCCCGCGTGGATAGCCACCGTTACCGTCCCATCCGCGGTCAACGGCCCCACGATCCGCGTATCCACGTGATTGGTCAGGGAGAAACTGTTGCCAGCGCCCGCAATAGTCAGCGGGCCGATGGTGCCGATGGTATTGGCGACCCCCAGGAAGGAAGCACCACCAACTACCCCGCCCGCACTGCGCAGCATACCGGCGATCAGCGTGCCACGGGCGTCCTGAGCGATGCTACCCGCCGAGGTTGAGAGGTCCACCGTTGCCCCGAGTTGCCCCAGGACCGTCCCATCTCCGAGGGCGAACGGGCCGGTCGCGGTCATCGCGATGGTGGCACCCGTCACGATGGCGCCCATCTCCAGCGCTACGCCGGCCGCACCGGACGCGATCGACAACGACCCACCAGCGCCGATTGAGCCACCCACCGTCAAGCCCGCCATCGCGCCGACCGTTAGGCCGAAGTTCCCTCTTCAAAAAACAACAAACCACTGATAAGAAATTACAATTTGAAGTTCGCAGCTGGCCTTACTGTCTACACCGCGATCCCCAGAAGGTCGAAGGCCCGGCGTTGGATCGCGGTTGGCCTTGTCATCACCGTCA
>CAMCDA010000309.1 GCA_945873195.1 Asaia bogorensis | reverse complement strand
TCTCAGGCTGGCATGACGCTGGTTCAGAAGAATCACTCGCTTTCGATGGGACGGCATGTGCTGGGGGAAGCGATCGACGTTGCCTACAACCATCACCTCGGACTCGTCGCTTAGGGTCTGAGACATATTAACTGCATCAGTTATCAGGTTTCCGTGGCTGGATGGTGTAGTTCCACTCGCCATGGAAATCGGCTGGCGTGATATTCAGCGTGGCCATCTCGGCGTCAGAGACCTTGATGCCTTTGCTGTAGGTGTTCTCATCGAGCCGGCACTGCACGGTCAGCCCTTTGTCCGTCGTGGTACTGGCAATGAGAAGAAGCCATGTCCGGACTTTATCTACCGGAACCGCAACCTGATCGAGCGGTGCTGGTCGCGCCTGAAGGAGTGGCGGGCGATCGCCACCCGTTACGACAAGACGGCAACGTCCTAGGGGTCACCACACGATTTGTTCAAAATCGTACGCTAAGCCGCCAGGGGCGGGAACGTAGCTCGAACGTCGCGCAGCGGCCGAAACGGCACGTCTCGGTTGGGCGCGCTCCAGACGTAATCACCGGTCAGCCCGATATGCTCCCAGCCGAGCGGTGCAACATTGCTCAGGAGATCGTCGGGGATCGTCGTGCCCTGGGCGCGCAATTGCCAAACGGCGCGGTCGAGATAGACCGTGTTCCAATGTACGATGGCGGCCGTGATGAGGCTCAGGCCCGACGCGCGGAAGCTCTGGTTCTCGAAGGTGCGGTCCCGGATTTCACCCAACCTGTGGAAGAATACCGCGCGGCGCAGCGCATTGCTCGCCTCACCTTTGTTCAGTCCGGCGTGGCTACGCTGGCGCAGCGCCGGATCGGACAACCATTGTAGCGTGAAGAGGGTCCGTTCGATCCGCCCGAGGGCGCGCAAAGCCCGCGACAGCGCGTTTCCGGCACCGGCCGCCGCCAGCTTGCGCAGAATGACGGACGGCGCGACCGCGCCCGCCTCGATGGAGGCTTTCAGCCGCATCAGTTCGGTCCACTGCCCGAGGATCGCCGCCGTTTCGACGGTGTCGCCGATCAGCGGTGCCAGCAGCGGCCAAGTGGCGGGCTTTTCGACCGTGTAGAGCTTGCGGTCCTTCAGATCCTTGATCCTGGGCGCGAACCGATAGCCCAGCAGGTGGCAGAGGCCGAACACATGATCGGTTGCGCCTGCCGTGTCCGTGTAGTGTTCGGATATTCGCAGATCGGTCTGGTGCATGTGGTGCAACAGCCCGTCGAGCACGCAGGGTGCTTCGCTCATCGTTGCCGAAATGACCCGCGTGTAAAACGGACCGTAGCGGCCGGAGACGTGCGTGTAGATCACCGCGCCAGGATCGATGCCGTATTTCGCGTTGACCGAGCCGCCCGCTCCGGCACGGCCCGCCGCCCGGAAATACTGCCCGTCCGAGGACGAGGTCGTGCCGTCGTCCCAGATCGCGGCCATGGGATGCTTGTGGTGCGTATCGACGATGGCGGCGCGCGCGGCGATGTAGTTGTCGTCGCTGATATGCCACTGCGCCACGTTGACAAGGTGGAGGTAACCAAGACCGCGCGAGGCATCTGCCATTCGGGCGAGGCCGAGATTGGTGCCGTCGGCGAGCACCGCCGCCAACAGCGCGGGTTTGTCGGCGGCCGGATTGCCGGTGCGCAGATGCACGAACCGGTCCGCGAAGCCGGTCCACGCATCGACATCGCTCAGCACCTCGGTGATGCGCACCCGTGGCAGCATTCCGTTCAGCCGCAGCGCCAGATCGCGCGCCGCCTCGGGCACGGCGGGCGGGGTGCGGGCGATGAACAGCTTGCCGTCCTCGATCTCGACCCCGTCGAGTTCGCCGCGTCCAGCTCGTTCGGCGACGACCGTTAGGCGCTCGCGCAACGCGGCCGTCCGGGCCACGATGTAGCGGCTGGGATCGGTTTCGCCGCCGATGCCCATGTCTCGCGCGGCCTCGGCTGGCAGCAGGTAGTTCTCGAAAGCCCGATAGTCGCGGCTGCCCACGACCCAGATGTTGCTGCCCCGCAGCTTGTCGCGAAGCGTCGCGAGCACCGCCGTTTCGTAGAGCCGCCGATCCGCCGCGCCGTTCGCAAAGATCAACCTGCGCCATTGCGGCGGCAGGAACGACGACGGCGGCCGTTTGGGCAACGCGCGGGTGCCGTCGCGGTCAAGGGTGCGAAGAAGATCGACGGCTGCGAGAACGGGATCGTTCGGCGTATTCGACCGGAAGTCAAAGACCGCGAGGAATCGCGGGCTGAACCGACGCAGCACAGAATATCGCTCGGCGGCCGTGACCAGAATGTCCTGATCCGCCACATCCGCGACGGCGCCGATAACGGGCAGCACCCCGTCGAGTTGCGCCATGCCGATCTCGCGTTCGACCACGGCGACGCCGTCCTCCCCGGCTTCCTTCGCGTGCCGGAGGGCGGCGATGGTGCGGCGGAACAAAACGAGGGCTTTGGCGACATCGCGCCGCGTCGCCTGGAAACGCCTCTCGTCGCGGCTCCGTGCCCGGCTGAACAACGTCCCAATGTATTTTTCGAACATGGCAAGCGTCGCGTCTGTCAGCCGGGTTTCGAGGCTCGCGGCCTGGACGGCGAGAATGGCCGTTCGCCGCGCGGGTTCGAGATCAGCGATGTGCTGGACCGTCATGATCGCCCCTTCGTCGATTAGCCGGGCGAGACGGGCGGCGTGGATACGCCCCGCCCGCGCGGGGTCGCTTCCCAGACCCCGTGCGAATTCGAGGCGATCCAGCAGCGCGACAATGTTCGAGGGCGCTGGCGACTCCGAATAATCCCGCAGCCAGGCGAAGCGCGACCGGCGCAGTTCCGGATCGACCGCCAGCAATCCCGCCAGCGTGTCCCGTTCGGCATCGGTCATCCCCGCCGAGAGCGCCTCGAAGGTTTTCTTGCGCGCCCGGGCACGGGCGGCCAGCCCGATTCGCTCCAACACCGTCGCCAAAGGTAGGACGACATTGTTCGCCCGAAGATGGTCGAGCATCGCCTGGACAATGGGCTCGCCGCGATCCGTGGCCCATGCCGCGTCCGCACCGGCGCGAAGGCACGAACGCCAATCATCGAGGCCGAAACCGCGAAGGTTCAGGAAGTTTTGGAGTTCGAGCAAATGCTCGCGGCGTGTCTCCGCCCGGCGGGCGTACTCGCCGAACAGTGCCGGATCGGCACCGATCTGCTTCGCGACGAAGGCGAGCATCGGCGCGGGCGGCGCTTCAGCAAGGTCCAGCACACGGCCAGGATGGCGGAGAATACAAAGTTGAACGGCGAAGCCGAGCCGGTTGCTGGCACGACGCCGTGCCCGCACATTGGCGAGGTCGGCGGCATCGAGAACGTAATGCCGCGCCATGGCGGCCGTGTCGGTCGGGATGGAGAACAGGCGGGTTCGTTGCTCGGCGGACAGCAGGGTGCGAGCGGGCATGGCGGGCTCCGATTGGGCGGGGAAGCCCCACTCATAAACCGCTTGCCTTTCGATACCATTATGAAAGAGGGTATTGAAAGAAAAATCACGAGGATTCGCAGTGCCCGCCAAACCCATTCGCAAACGTTCGTTTACGAAAGGCTCCCGACCGTCCGGCGGCGGCGCGTTGCTCGGCTATGCCCGCGTCTCCAAGGGAGACGAACAGAACAACACGCTGCAAACGAAAGCGCTCAGGGCCGCCGGTTGCAAACGGCTGTTCGAGGAGGCGGCGTCCGGCGGACGCTGGGACCGGCCGGAGTTGCACCGCCTGCTCGACCATCTCCGCGACGGCGATACGGTTGTCGTCTGGAAGCTCGACCGGCTGTCGAGGTCCCTCAAGGACATGCTACACATCATGGAGCGGATCGGCGGCGCGGGCGCGGGATTCCGCTCGATCACCGAGAACATTGATACGACCACTCCGGCCGGGCGGATGATGATGCAGATGGTCGGCGCGTTCGCCGAATTCGAACGCGCGATGATCCGCGAGCGGACATCAGCGGGACTTGCCGCCGCGCGGGCGGAGGGGCGTATCGGCGGACGTCGGAAGAAGCTCGATGATGCCAGGCGGCGTGAAATCGCTGAAAGTGTTGTCTCCGGCCGCAAATCGGCGGCCGACATGGCCCGCCTCTACGGCGTCAGTCAGCCCACTGTCTCACGCATCGTCGCCGCGCACCTTGCCGGAACGGCTTAGCGTACGATTTCGAACAGATCGTGTGGTGACCCCTCCATGCTGGCGGTGACGATCACCGCTTCCAGCCGCGCCACCGGGGACCAGGCTCGGGTGGTATCGCTACTGCCAGCCAGCGCTTCGGCTCGCCAGCGCTCCAGAGTCGCCGTGCTGACGCCGAACCGTCGCGCGAGGTCCGTTACCGGCGCGCTCTCCGGCGGCAGCAGATGTGCTACCGCCCGGTCTTTGAACTTTTGTCCGTATCGTGCCACGTCCGTCCTTCAGCGCCCCCAGGGGTCTCGATCCTATCCGAGCGGCAACTGGTCTGACACAGGGGGCACCTCACAAGGCATCAAGCCGATAGCTTCTGAAACAGGAAGAATGTGACATCTCCCCTATTCTCCGCACTCGCCCCTCGATCAGTGAACATCTCCCTGAGAAGCTTAGGTTGGTTCTCATCCAGGTGAAAAAGCACAAACATGGTATCCCAGAAAAGGTTCTTAAACCCCCGTTCCTCGCACCTTCCGATCACCTCGGAAGGTGCATATTCCTTCACGTGGGGCGACCAGATGACAGGAGGCTCGTATGCAAGGAGCTGCGTCAGTGCGTATAGCGAACATGCATTCGGGGTCGTCACGGCCAAAAAGCCACCAGGACGAAGAACACGCCACATTTCAGAAATAAACGTGTTGACACCGCTAAAATTGAACAGAACAAGATCATCGAAACTTTGAGAGTCCTGGTCTTTGATATGCTCAAGAACCTCCATAGAGATAAGAAAGTCGACTGACGCATCTTCCGCCTCAATCCGCGATCGAAAGTCACCTTTCAGGTCAGTGACATTGTGCCCGCGTGTTCGCAGGTACTCGCTCGTACCCGAGAGGGCGCCAGTTTCCGCAATGCGCCAGCCCTTTTCTGGGTGCACGTGGCGCATAATTCTGATGTAAGTTTCAACGAAGCGTAATCGGTGATCCCAATATTTTGGCTCTTTTTCAAAGAAATCGAGTATATCAGAGATATCTATATCGAGAGTATCAGGGATCATCCGACTCGCCACATAGCGGTCGAGATACCGCTTCTTCCCTTCATCCATTATATCGTCCACACGCGCTATCAGCAAGATCCATAAAGTGCGCTTGTTGACGCCATGAACGCAAGTCGTATTTTTTGTAAAATCGGGGTAACTGCCCAGGATAAGATTTGCGG
>CAMCDA010000308.1 GCA_945873195.1 Asaia bogorensis | reverse complement strand
CCGCCCGGAAACAAGGTTGGAATCTTCTCACGGCCCTCTCGACCACGCCGGCTTCACTCATCCTCGCTTTATCCGGATAACGCTGGCCCCGCCGTACCTCCACGAGCGCCTTTCTTGCTCACGGTGGGGGGCTTGGGAGTTACCATTGTTTTGTTGCGCGCCGAAACCCAGCCTCGGCGCCCGGATGATGAAGCCATACGGAATCTGCCGATGGCTGGATCAATCCGCCAGTCCTAATTGATGAACGTTCCATGGTCCGGGTTATTCCGGCGCCGCGCGTCAGGCCTGGGCCGATCCTCCGGCCAGGCCGAGGCCCTGGAGATACAGCAGAACCCCCGCTTCCAGCAGCTCGTCTGGCGACATCGGCAGCTTGCGGCGGGCAGGGTCGGGGCGGCCGAACAATGACGCCACCCCATGGGCGAGCGACCAGACATGCAGCGCCACCATCAGCGACGGCGGGCGGCGGTTGGGCGGCAGGCGGGCGCACAGATGCTCCGCGGCCTCCCGCAGTGCCCCGAACGCGCGGTCTCCGGCGATCTGCATCCCTGGGGAGGCGTCGGGCGGCAGGCGGGATTCGAACATCGCGGCATAGAAGGCCGGTTCCTCCCGCGCGAAGGCCAGATAGGTCCGTCCCATCGCCTCGAAGGCCCGCACCGGGTCGGGCATGCCGCCGTTCCATGTGCGGCGGAGCGCCACGTTGAGCCTGTCGAAGCCGCGCAGGGCGATTTCCGCGATCAATTCCTCGGCCGAGCGGAAATGGCGGTAGGGGGCGGCGGGGCTGACACCGGCGAGGCGCGCGGCCTCGGCCACGGTGAAGCCGGCGGTGCCCTTTTCGGCGATCAGGCGCAGCGCGGCCTCGACCAGCGCCTCGCGCAGGTTGCCATGGTGATAGGCGCGGCGCTCGCCGCCGCCCGGGCGGGTCCAGCTCATGGGGGCGGGTTTTACAGGGAATGCCGGGGGCGCGTCAGCCCTTGAGCGCGGCCTCGATGGCAACGCCGAGCTTGCCGGCGCCGGGTTCGTCGCCGGAACCGTAGGTGCCGAGGATGCGGCCGTCGCGGCCGATCAGCACCTTGTTGAAGTTCCAGACCGGTTCCCAGCCCTTCTGCTGCTTGACCCAGGCGTAGAACGGCGTGGCCTTGGGTCCGCGCACGGGGGAGATGGCGGTGAGCGGAAACTCGATCCCGAAGCGGGTTTCGCAGAAGGTCTTGACCGTCGCGTTGTCGGCCGATTCCTGGTTGAAGTCGCCGGAGGGGACGCCAATCACGGTCAGGCCGGCGGCGGCCTTGGTGTCGTGCAGCTTTTCCAGCGCTTCATACTGGTAGGTGTAGCCGCAGAAGCTCGCGGTGTTGGTCACCAGCAGGACGCGGCCCTTGTAGGCGGCCAGGTCGAGTTCGCCGCCATCAATGGCGGGGAACCGGAAGTCCCAAGCGGATTTATCGGCGGCGTCGGCCATGGCGGGTGCTCCTGCCAGCAATGTCACGAAAACGCGGCGCGTGATCCGGTGCATGTGTCAGCCCTTCAGCGCATCCAGCATGGTGCTGCCCAGGGCGGAGGGGTTGCGCGCGACATGCACGCCGGCCGACCGCATGGCCTCCATCTTGGCTTCCGCGGTGTCGCGCCCGCCGCTGATGACCGCGCCGGCATGGCCCATGCGCCGGCCCGGGGGGGCGGTCGCGCCGGCGATGAAGCAGACGGTCGGCTTCTTGACGGTTTCGCGTTTCAGGAACTCGGCCGCCTCGATTTCGCTCTCGCCGCCGATCTCTCCGATCATCACGATCTGCCTTGTCTCGGGGTCCGCCAGCAGCATTTCGAGGATTTCGATGAAGTCGGTGCCCTTGACCGGGTCGCCGCCGATGCCGACGCAACTGCTCTGGCCGAGGCCGGCGGCGGTGGTCTGTGCGACCGCTTCGTAGGTCAGGGTGCCGGAGCGGGAGACGATGCCGACGCTGCCGGGGCGGTGGATATGGCCGGGCATGATGCCGATCTTGCAGGCGCCGGGGGTGATCACGCCCGGGCAGTTCGGCCCGATCAGGCGGGAGCGGGAGCCGGTGAGCGCCCGCTTGACGCGGACCATGTCGAGCACCGGGATGCCGTCGGTGATGCAGACGATCAGGGGGATTTCGGCGTCGATCGCCTCCAGGATCGCGTCGGCGGCGTAGGGCGGGGGCACATAGATGCCGGTCGCGTCCACGCGGGTGGCCCGGGTCGCTTCCCACACCGTGTCCCAGACGGGCAGATTCAGATGCGTCGTGCCGCCCTTGCCGGGCGTGACGCCACCTACGACCTTGGTGCCGTAGTCGATCGCCTGCTCGGTGTGGAAGGTCCCCTGGGAGCCGGTGAAGCCCTGGGTGATGACCGTGGTATTGGTGTCGACCAGGATGGCCATGTCAGGCTGCCTCCCGCACCGCTTTGACGATCTTTTCCGCCGCGTCGGAGAGGTTGTCGGCGGAGATGATCGGCAGGTTGGCGCGCGCCAGTATCTGCTTTCCAAGGACGACGTTGGTGCCTTCGAGCCGGACCACCAGGGGCACGGACAGCTGCACCTCCCGCGCGGCCGAGACGACGCCTTCCGCGATCACGTCGCAGCGCATGATGCCGCCAAAGATGTTCACCAGGATGCCTTCCACGTTGGGGTCGGCCAGGATGATCTTGAACGCCGCCGTGATGCGTTCCTTGGTCGCGCCGCCGCCGACATCGAGGAAGTTGGCCGGCGCCATGCCATAGAGCTTGATGATGTCCATGGTCGCCATCGCGAGGCCCGCCCCGTTGACCATGCAGCCGATGTTTCCGTCCAGCGCGACGTAGTTCAGGTTGTATTTCTCGGCTTCGAGTTCCTTCGGGTCTTCCTCCGCCTCGTCCCGCAGCTTTGCCAGTTCCGGATGGCGGAACAGGGCGTTGTCGTCGAAGGCGATCTTGGCATCGAGCGCCACGACCTCTCCGGCGCTGGTCACGACCAGGGGGTTCACCTCCAGGATGGAGCAGTCGAGGCCCATGAAGGCCGCGTACAGCGCGTTCAGCAGCCGCCCGAAGGAGGCTACGGGCGCGCCGGTCAGGCCCAGGCCGGCGGCAAGGCAGCGCCCGTGGAAGGGGGAAAGACCGGTCGCGGGATCGATGGAGACGCGGAGGATCTTCTCCGGCTGGTGGGCGGCGACCTCCTCGATATCCATCCCGCCTTCCGCGGAGGCGACGATCGTGACCCGCCCCGTGGCGCGATCGACGAGCAAGGAGAGGTAGAGTTCGCGCGCGATGGCGCAGCCGGCTTCCACGTAAACGCGATGAACCGGCCTTCCGGCCGGTCCTGTCTGCTTGGTTATCAATGTGCTCCCGATCATCGCCTCGGCCATCGCCCGCGCCTCGGCGGGGGAATGGACGAGGCGGACCCCACCTTTTCCTTTGGGATCATCGGCGAAGCGGCCGGCGCCGCGTCCGCCGGCATGAAGCTGGGCCTTCACCACGAAGACCGGGCCAGGAAGACGGGACGCCGCCTTTTCAGCCTCCTCCGGCGACCAGGCGACATGCCCGTCGGGGACGGGCACGCCGTAGCGGCGGAGGAGTTCCTTGGCCTGGTATTCGTGGATGTTCATGGCTGGTCAGCCGACCAGTTTCTTGGCCGCGTCCACAAGTTCCCGCACCGCAACGCAGGACTTGTCGAAGGCGGCCTTTTCGGTCGCGTTCATCTTGATCTCGACGATCCGCTCGATCCCGCCGGCGCCGATCACCACGGGCACGCCGACATAAAGGTCGTTGATGCCGTACTGGCCGGTCAGGTAGGCGGCGCAGGGCAGGACGCGCTTCTTGTCCTTCAGATAGGCTTCCGCCATCGCGATGGCCGAGGCGGCGGGCGCGTAGAAAGCCGACCCACGCTCCAGCAGCTTGACGATTTCGCCGCCGCCATTGGCGGTGCGGTCGACGATCGCGTCGATCTTGGCCTGCGTCGTCCAGCCCATCTCGATCAGGTCGGGGACGGGAATGCCGGCAACGGTGGAATAGCGGGTCAGCGGGACCATCGTGTCGCCATGGCCGCCCAGGACGAAGGCGGTCACGTCTTCAACCGAGACGTTGAATTCCTGCGCCAGGAACAGCTGGAAACGGGAGCTGTCGAGGACGCCCGCCATGCCGACGACCTTGTGCGCGGGCAGGCCCGACTTTTCCTTCATCACCCACACCATCGCGTCGAGCGGGTTGGTGATGCAGATCACGAAGGCGTTCGGGCAATGGGTCTTGATACCTTCGGCGACCTGCGCGATGACGCCGGCGTTCTTGCCGATCAGGTCGTCGCGGGACATGCCCGGCATGCGGGGGAAGCCCGCGGTCACGATCACGACGTCGGAGCCGGCGATGGCTGCATAATCAGACCCGCCGCTCATGGCGGAGTCGAAGCCGTCGACGGGGCCGGACTGCATGATGTCGAGCGCCTTGCCGGCGGCGACGCCACCGAACACGTCGAACAGGACGACGTCTCCCAGTTCCTTGAGCCCGATCAGATGAGCGAGGGTGCCGCCGATGTTGCCGGCGCCGATCAGGGCGATTTTATTGCGGGCCATGTGCCGAGGTCCCATGGATGGAGGTTCTTGAGAAAGAAATGCGATACCGCCTTACGCCGCCGGTGCGGATGCCCATGCGAACGTAGGGACGATCCGTGGCCCGGAGCGGACGCACGGACCGGAAGCGGCCCCTAGCTAGCGGATCGGCCGCGGATCGGCAAGATGATGCAGTGCGGCATGAAGAGCTGGGCGGCATCAAACCCAGGCACGGACCCGAACCGGGCACGCGCCGCCCAGCGCCGCCGACGGGATCAGCGGCGCAGGTTGTAGATCATGTAGCCGGTGAGACCGCCCACCGCGACGCCGGCGAGAACGGGGGTCGCGGTTGTCGTGACCGTGGTCATGACGCTGCTCGCGACCGCCGGGACAACGCCCACGATGGCGCCCACGGTGCTGCCGACCGAGCTGCCAACCGACGTGGCGGTCGCCGCGAAGCCGATATTGTAGATGGAGCCGACCAGGCCGCCCGCGACGGCGCCAGCCACGACCGCGTCCAACGTCGCGGCCCGCGCCGGGGTCGCGGGGATGGCTGTCGCGGCAACGACGGCGGAAACGGCAACAGCCGCCAGAATACCACGCATGAGCGAACTCCCGACTGGATGACGGCGGAATTAGTAGAGAGGTTGTGACGCGAGAGCAAGCACGGTGATGCACCAGGATTCCCGAACAAAATCCCGGCAGCGTCGCCGGGCCGGTAGTCTGAGGCATAAATCGGAGATCCGGGCTGGCTATCGCATGGTGTTCACCGGTTTTTTCGCTGGCGTCGCACGGATCGCGAGTCGCCCCGGGGTGTTGTGCAAC
>CAMCDA010000307.1 GCA_945873195.1 Asaia bogorensis | reverse complement strand
GGCAGCGGAGTATTTTCGACCATGGCGGGTGTGGCACCGTCCGATTCGGCAGGAATTGGTTTCGACACCCAAATCTCTGCGTCAAATCAGATGATTACGCTACGCCCGCCAGCGAATCCCTGGCATGCGATGAATAAGATGGGCTAGCATCGACCGAACGCCAAACCGGGAAAGGCCGTAAGCGGTGTAACGCGGCGCCGGTTCCGTCGTCTCCCATGCATGTTTCGGGTGCCGCGTCGGTTGGGGCCACACCGGATCTCGTGAACAAGGCAACGGGTGAACTGTCATGGCCAGCTATCCAAAGCGTCCCGCGCAGTACGACAAGGCCGTCGGCCTGGTGCTGCAAGGGGGCGGAGCCCTCGGCAGCTACCAGGCCGGCGTCTATGAGGCCGTTGCGGACTCCGAATACCCGCCGGACTGGGTCGCCGGCATCTCGATCGGGGCGATCAACGCCGCGATCATCGCGGGCAACGCGCCGGACCAGCGCGTGGGCAAGCTGCGGGCGTTCTGGGACAGCATCACCGCCTCGGCCGCGCCATGGCCGATGCCCGGGACCGGCAACACGGACGCCGATCGCAAGATCGGAGCCCTGTCGGCGCTCGCGTTCGGCCAACCCGGGTTCTTCGCGCCACGCCCGCCGCTGTCGTGGCTGTTCGGCGCGCAGCCGACCAGCTTCTACGATACAGGGGCACTCCGCTCGACCCTGGAACGCTTGGTGGATTTCGACCGGATCAATGCCCGGGAGATGCGGTTCAGCGTGGGCGCGGTCAATGTCCGCACCGGCAATTTCGCCTATTTCGACAATGCCACGACCCTGATCCGCGCCGAACACATCATGGCCAGCGGGGCGCTGCCGCCAGGGTTTCCGGCGGTGGAGGTGGATGGCGAATTCTACTGGGACGGGGGCCTCGTCTCCAACACGCCGCTGCAATACGTGCTGGAATACATCCCGCGCCGCAGCCGGCTGACGTTCCAGGTCGATCTTTTCCACGCCGCCGGCCCGATGCCGGAAAACCTGGAACATGTCACCGAGCGCGACAAGGACATCCGCTATTCCAGCCGCACCCGTTCGGCGACCGATGCGTTTTGCCAGTCCCACGACGTGCGGCACAACCTCAACGAGCTGTATCAGATGCTGCCGCCGGAATTGCGGGAAACCCGCCAGGCGCAGTTCCTGTATCACTACGGCTGCGTCACAACGATGGACATCGTCCAGATGATCTACCGCCCGGATGACGGCCAGGGCCACGCGAAGGACTATGAGTTCAGCCGAACGACCATGCTGGCGCGATGGGACCAGGGGCTGAAGGACGCGCGGGAGACCTTGCTGGCTTCCCCGTGGCTGGCGCCGATGCCGCCGGACCTTGGCGCGCGCACATTCGATGTGACCGGCGACCGATTGCGATCGGGCTGAACGCGGGTCAGCGGTCCGGGAACAGGATCTCGGTCGTGTGCAGCGCGATCATCCGTTCCTCATCCGTCGGGATGCACCAGACCGAGACGGGCGCGCCGTCGGGCGAGATCAATGCCTCTCCCGCCCCATTGCGGGCATCGTCCAACGTCGCGCCAAGCCAAGCGCAGCCGGCCGTGACTTCCCGCCGCGTGGGCGCGTCGTTCTCCCCGATGCCGGCGGTGAAGACCAGCGCGTCCAGCCCGCCCAGCGCCGCGGCCAGGGAGCCGATTTCGCGGATGATCCGGTAGACGAACAGGTCAATCGCCTCCCGCGCATGCGGGTCGATGGAGGCCCGCAGCGTCCGCATGTCCGAGGAAATGCCGGACACGCCGAGCAGCCCGGAGCGGCGGTAGAGCAGGTCCTCGATCCGGGCGGCGTCCATGCCGTGCTGTTCCATCAGATACAGGACCACGCCGGGATCGAGCGCCCCGGTCCTCGTGCCCATCATCAAACCGTCGACCGCCGTAAACCCCATCGTACTGGCGATGCTGCGTCCCTGGTGCATGGCGCACAGGCTGGCGCCATTGCCCAGGTGGGCGACGATCACGCGGCCATGGGCGACATCCGGCGTGATCTCCCGCAGCCGCCGGGCGATGTATTCGTAGGACAGGCCATGGAAGCCATAGCGGCGAACACCGGCCGCGGTCAGGTCTCGCGGCAGGGCGAAGGCCTGCGCCAAGGGCGGCTGGTCGCGATGGAAGGCCGTGTCGAAGCAGGCAACCTGCGGCAGGTCCGGCGCATCCGCCGACAGGAACCGGATCGGCGCCAGGTTATGCGGCTGGTGCAGGGGGGCCAGGGGGATCAGCGCGCCCAGCGCCTCCAGGATCGGCGCGGTGACCCGCATTGGTTCGGCATGCGCGACGCCGCCATGCACGACGCGATGCCCGACCGCGATGATCGGCCGCCCCGCGCTGAGCCGATCGGCCGCGGCCAGGATCGCCCGCGTGGCGGCGGCGTGATCCAGGACATCCGCCGGCCAGGCCATCTCATGGACGAGCTCTCCGTTGGCGGCGCGGATGTGGAGGTGCGGGGCGATTCCGATCTTCTCGACCTGGCCGTGATGCAGCAGGGTCTGTCCGGCCGCCGCGTCATACAACGCGAACTTGATGCTGGATGATCCGGCATTCAGGACGAGAATGATTCCCGGCATGGCGGCGCGCCTCTTGTTCAGCCCGTCCGGTCAGGACCATCGGGCTCACTGTCGCGGTAGATGCCCGCGCGAGGGACGTCAACGCCAACCTCGGACGCAGGCCAACCTACCGCGCGCCTCTTGCCCTGGTCAGGCCCCGCCGCCACACCATGTTCCCGACAGACACGCCCGGGGGGACGAGACGATGGCCGAGGACGCGAATTTGCTGCGAGGGGAATCCTCCCCCTATTTGTTGCAGCACGCCGACAACCCCGTCCATTGGCGGCCCTGGGGCGCGGAAGCGTTGGCCGAGGCGAAGGCGGCCAACAAGCCCGTCATGCTCTCGATCGGCTACGCCGCCTGCCATTGGTGCCACGTGATGGCGCATGAATCCTTCGAGGACCAGGCGACCGCCGATCTGATGAACCGCCTGTTCGTCAACATCAAGGTCGACCGGGAGGAACGCCCGGACATCGACCACATTTACATGTCCGCCCTCCACGCCCTGGGCGAACAGGGCGGCTGGCCGCTGACGATGTTCCTGACACCCGATGGCGCGCCGTTCTGGGGCGGCACCTATTTCCCGCCCGAACCGCGCTGGGGCCGCCCGTCCTTCCGCCAGGTCCTGATGGGCGTGGCCGAGGCCTACCGCACCAACGCCGAACCCGTGGTGAAGAACACCGCCGCGCTGGCCCGCTTCCTAACCAACGCCGCCGCGCCCGATCCGGGGGACCTGCCGACGCCCCAGCATCTGGACGCGGTCGCGGAGTCCTACCTGAAGGTCACCGATCCCGAACTGGGCGGCCTGCGCGGCGCGCCGAAATTCCCCAACCCGCCGATCTTTCGCTTCCTCTGGCAGAACGCCTTCCGCACCGGGCAGCCCGCGGCCTTCGACGCCACGCACCTGATGCTGGAACGCATGTCGCAAGGCGGCATCTACGACCACCTCGGTGGCGCCTATGCCCGCTACTCCACCGACGCCGAGTGGCTGGTGCCGCATTTCGAGAAGATGCTCTACGACAACGCCCAGTTGCTCGATCTGCTGGCGATGGCCCACGCCCACCGCCCCGACCCGCTGTATGCCCAGCGCGCCGCCGAAACGGTTGGCTGGATGATCCGCGACATGACGGCGGAAACCATCGACGGCCGCGCCGCCTTCGCCGCGTCGGAAGACGCCGACAGCGAGGGCGAGGAAGGCCGCTTCTACGTCTGGACCGACTCCGAAATCGACACCCTGCTCGGCCCCGCCTCCCCGGCCTTCAAGCGCGCCTATGACGTGACGCCGGCCGGCAACTGGGAAGGCCACACCATCCTCCGCCGACTGGTGCCCTTCGGCTCGGACGCGGAGGAAGCCGCCCTCGCCGCATCGCGCGCCATTCTGTTCCAGGCGCGGGAGAAGCGCATCCGCCCCGGCCGCGACGACAAGGTGCTGGCCGACTGGAACGGCCTGGCCATCGCCGCCCTCGTCCGCGCCGCGATCGTCTTTGACCAACCGGACTGGCTGACCCGCGCGCGGGAGGCCTTCGATTTCGTCCTCACGGCCATGTCCGCCCCTGACGGCCGCATCCACCACGCCTTGCGCTTGGGGCGGATTTCCGCCGCCGGCCTGCTCGACGACCAGGCCGCCATGGCCCGCGCCGCGCTGGCCCTGCACGAGGCAACCGGCGATCCCGCCTGCCTGGGCCACGCGATCCGGCTGGCGGATGTAGCGGAGCTGTTCTTCTCCGATGGCCATGGCGGGTTCTACACCACCGCCGCCGACGCGACCGACGTGCCGATGGCCCGCCCCCGCACCGCCGCCGACAACGCCACCCCAGCGGCGAACGGCGTGCTGGCCGATGTGCTCGCCCGCTTGTTCCATCTGACCGGCGACGCCGTCTGGCGCGTCAGGGCGGAGGCGCTGTTGCGGGCCTTCTCGGGCGAGTTGCGCGCCCTGAGCTCGATGCCCGGCCTGCTCGCCGCCACCGACACGCTGGAGGAAGCGGCCACCGTCGTCATCGCCGGCGATCCGTCTGATCCGCGCGCCCGGGTGCTGCTGACCACCGCCCTGTCCGCCCCCGACCCCACCGTGGTCGTGCTGCGCGCGCCCACGCCCGATGCCCTGCCCGCCGACCATCCGGCCCACGGCAAGGGCGGTGGCATACCGGCCGCCTATCTTTGCCGCCGCTCGGTCTGCGGATTGCCAGTGGCGGAGCCGGCGGTGTTGGCCGCGATGCTGCGCGTTCGATAGCGCCAACCGCCCGCGACCCCCGGGACACGCGGCCTGCGTGTCCCGGGCGTCCGTCGTGCCTGTTCCTGCAATTATCTTGACAATATTCCTAATTTCCGGTAGCCGCCTTTGCGCTTGACCCCCGAGCGCGCCGGCCGGAAACCATGCCATTGACCGTTACATCCCCAAAATCCGTTCCCACAGGGCGGAGTTGCGCGCGCCTGCCACTCATGCGACCGGCATCCCGAGCCCGGTCGGCACCCGGTCGGGCCCCAGGCGAAAATTCCTACCGGTGCTACCCCATGTCCGGTGAGAAATCCGTCCCAAGCCGGCGCCCGCCCATCACATCCGGGGCGGGCCGAACCGTCGCGCCGGAAGGGATCGCGGTGCCGGCAACCCGCGCGCCATGTCCCATCAGCACCCTATCGGCTCTCCGGCAAAAATTCCGTAACTCCCAAGCCCCCCACCGTGAGCAAGAAAGGCGCTCGTGGAGGTACGGCGGGGCCAGCGTTATCCGGATAAAGCGAGGATGAGTGAAGCCGGCGTGGTCGAGAGGGCTGTGAGAAGATTCCAACCTTGTTTCCGGGCGGTG
>CAMCDA010000306.1 GCA_945873195.1 Asaia bogorensis | reverse complement strand
GCGATCAACGCACGCACATCGGGAGGCAGTTCCATCCCGACGTTGACTCATGTTCCCGCTCCGCACGCAATCAGCTTCAAGCGCGGACGCGAAAACAGGAACCCATTGTTGCCAATCGGACTCACCCAGGGGGTGCTTGGGAGTTACCGGATATTTCGATGCGATCTGGGTTTCGCGCACCCATAACCTTGACGCGGTGGCCCCCATCCTGGCGACGTTTGGGCCGCGTGGAACGGTGGCGCCGAACCTGATCCTGGATACCGAGGCAATCGCGGCCGAACGCCGCCATGCCAAGCTCGCGCTGTCCGGCCAGGCCTTCGATCTGTCAGGGGCGATCTCCCAGGAACTCGCGCGCGGCAGCCAGTGCGATCACATCATGGCAGTGTCGGCGCGGGATGCGACGGTGCTCCGCGCCGCCGGGTTCGGGCAGGTCTCGGTGCTGGGGCATGTCCGGCTCCCGCACCCGACACCGCATGCCTTCGCGCAGCGCAACGGCATGCTGTTCGTGGGCGCCATCCATGAAAAGGACAGCCCCAATTTCGACAGCCTGTGCTGGTTCGCCGATGAGGTGCTGCCGCTGATCGAACGCGAACTGGGCTGGGAAACGCGCCTGACGATCGTGGGCTATACGGCTCCGGGCGTCAGCATGGACCGGTTCGAGGATCATCCGCGCATCACCTTGCGCGGCGCCGTGCCGGACCTGACCCCGCTGTATGACGCCCACCGGCTGTTCGTGGCGCCAACCCGCTATGCTGCGGGATCGCCCTATAAAGTGCAGGAAGCGGCATCGTTCGGCCTGCCGGTTGTCGCGGCAAGCCTGCTGGCCGAACAGCTTGAATGGCATGACAACCAGGAACTTCTGGCTGTGCCAACCGATGATCCGCGCCGCATGGCGGAACGGATCGTGGCCCTCTATCGCGATGAGACGCTGTGGCAACGCCTTCGGGACGGGGCGCTTGGGCGCCTGATCGCGGAGAACGGCCCCGAGACCTACGACCAACCGCTGATCGCGACGCTGGGTGGGCCGCGACGAGATGGCCAAAAATAGGGTTATTGGGAGAATTCTTATTAAAAACCCTTGCTCTTGAGCGGAAAATCGTCCAATAAACCGCCACAGGGTGTTCCCCACACCTTGCTGCGCCGCCCCGACCCCCCAGTCGGACCGGCCCCGATACTCTCCCCCCAAAGGGGCCGGAACGGCGCAGATCTCATGACTTCTCCAAAGTACTAACCTTCTCGACCGCCGCGGCCCCACACGGCCGCGGCGGACTTTCTCGTTGTCCTGGCGTCGGTCGGAGATATTCGACACCGGGGTCATCCACCCCCTTGAGTCGTGATCCACGCCGCCCCAATTCGAAATCGAACGGTTGGCGACCGTCGCCTGATCAGGGGCGGAGGCCGATCAGTCGCCTGAATGTGGGGACAAAGACATGGATATTGAGAAACTGACAGAACGCGTGCGCGGATTCTTGCAAGCTGCCAGCACCATCGCAATTCGCGAATTTCACCAACGCATTACCGCGGAACACCTGACAAAGGCGCTGCTGGATGATGAGGAAGGGGCCGCGTCCGGCCTGATCCGTTCGGCCGGCGGTGATGTTCCTGGTGTCAAGGCGGCGATCGACGCCGAGGTCGCGAAGCAGCCCAAGGTACAAGGCTCCGGCGCCGGCCAGCCGCAGATCACGCCCGAACTGGTTCGTGTGCTGGATGCCGCGCAGCAGGCCGCCACCAAGGCCGGTGATGAATACGTGGCGCAGGATCGCCTGCTGATCGCTCTGGCCGCGTCCGACACCCCGTCGGGCAAGGCGCTGCGGGATGCCAAGGCGACGCCCGTGGCACTGGAAAAGGCCGTCGCCGATATCCGCAAGGGTCGCAAGGTCGACAGCCAGAACGCCGAATCAAACTTCGACGCGTTGAAGAAGTATGCGCGCGACGTCACGCAACTCGCGCGCGATGGCAAGCTCGACCCGGTGATCGGCCGCGATGAGGAAATCCGTCGCACGATCCAGGTCCTGGCGCGCCGCACCAAGAACAACCCCGTGCTCATCGGCGAACCTGGCGTGGGCAAGACCGCGATCGTCGAGGGCCTCGCGCTGCGGATCGTCAACGGCGACGTGCCGGAGGCGATCAAGAACAAGATGCTGCTCTCGCTCGACCTCGGCGCGATGGTCGCCGGCGCGAAGTTCCGCGGTGAGTTCGAGGAACGGCTCAAGGCCGTGCTGAAGGAGATCGAGGAAGCCCATGGCGAGATCATCCTGTTCATCGACGAGATGCACACGCTGGTCGGCGCCGGCAAGGCCGACGGCGCGATGGACGCGTCCAACCTGATCAAGCCCGAACTGGCCCGCGGCGCCCTGCATTGTGTCGGCGCGACGACCCTGAACGAGTACCGCAAGCACGTCGAAAAGGACGCCGCCCTCGCGCGTCGGTTCCAGCCGGTGTTCGTGGATGAACCGTCGGTCGAGGACACGATCAGCATCCTGCGCGGCATCAAGGAGAAGTACGAACTGCACCACGGCGTGCGGATCACCGACGGCGCCCTGGTTGCCGCCGCGACGCTGTCCAACCGCTACATCACCGACCGGTTCCTGCCGGACAAGGCCATCGACCTGATGGACGAAGCCGCGAGCCGTCTGCGCATGCAGGTCGACAGCAAGCCGGAAGCGCTGGACGAACTCGATCGGCGCGTCCTGCAGTTGAAGATCGAGAAGGTGGCGCTGGCGAAGGAAAGCGACCCGGCATCCAAGGACCGGTTGCTCAAGCTGGAAAAGGAACTCGCCGAGGTCGAAGACAAGTCCAACGCGATGACCGCCGCCTGGAAGTCGGAGAAGGAGCAGCTCAACGAGGCCCAGAAGCTCAAGGAACGCCTGGACCAGGCGCGCAGTGAGGCCGAGGTCGCGCAGCGCAACGGTGACCTGACCCGCGCGTCGGAACTGCTCTACGGCCTGATCCCGGCATTGGAGTTCCAGATCAAGGACGCCGGCGACGGCAAGCTGGTGAACGAGGCGGTGGACGAGGAAGGCATCGCCGGCGTCGTGTCCCGCTGGACCGGCGTGCCCGTGGACAAGATGCTGCAAGGTGAGCGCGCCAAGCTGCTGCAAATGGAAGATCAACTGCGGAAGCGGGTGATCGGGCAGGAGGAGCCGCTGGTCGCCGTCGCCAACGCCGTGCGGCGTGCCCGCGCCGGCTTGCAGGACCCGAACCGCCCGATCGGCAGCTTCCTGTTCTTGGGCCCGACCGGTGTCGGCAAGACCGAGACCTGCAAGGCGCTCGCCGAGTTCCTGTTCGACGACGAACGGGCCATCGTGCGCATCGACATGAGCGAGTTCATGGAGAAGCACTCGGTGTCCCGCCTGATCGGCGCGCCTCCGGGCTATGTCGGCTACGACGAAGGCGGTGTCCTGACCGAGGCCGTCCGGCGTCGTCCGTATCAGGTGATCCTGTTCGATGAGGTCGAGAAAGCGCATGAGGATGTGTTCAACGTCCTGCTCCAGGTGCTGGACGATGGCCGCCTGACCGATGGCCAGGGCCGGACGGTGGACTTCAAGAACACGATCATCGTGTTGACCTCCAACCTGGGCAGTGAGGTCCTGGCCGCGCAGCCGGAAGGCGAACCGGCTGCAATGGTGCAAGGCGAGGTGATGGCGGTCGTGCGGCGTCACTTCCGGCCGGAGTTCCTGAACCGGCTGGACGAGATCATCCTGTTCCGCCGCCTGCAACGGGCGGACATGGGCGCGATCGTGCAGATCCAGTTGGGCAATCTGCGGAAGCTGCTGGCGGACCGGAAGATCGGTCTCGATCTCGACCTGGCCGCCACCGACTGGCTCGCCAACGAAGGATACGACAGCGTCTACGGCGCTCGGCCGCTCAAGCGGGTGATCCAGCGGAACCTGCAGAACCCGCTGGCGGGGATGATCCTGGAAGGCACGATCAAGGACGGGGACACCGTGCGGGTTGGCGCCGACCGGACCGGGCTGGTGATCGGTGAGCCGCTGGCGAAGGCGGCCTGACCGTCCACGGCGTGGCACGGGGACGTGTCACGCCGGCCGACCCGGACGTCCTGGCCACCCGGTCATGATACCCCAAGGGCTGCGATCCATGACCCCGGTGTCGCATACCGTCAGGTCATGGATGGCCCGCCTGCGCGGGCCATGACGGATAAAGGGCCACCGCCGACGGCTGTGCAATGCGGCGGAAACTCGCCACTCAGAACTGAAAGTCGCTTTCCGTCAGCAGCGCCTTTGACACGTTCAACAGCGTAAGCGACTCGGTCGGGCTGAACGCGAAGGTTGTGTGCTGGCCGGAAGACCCAAAGGACACCGCGACGGCCATCGCCTCGGCGAAGGTGTCGAATGCCGACCCCATGTAAAGCTCGATAAACTCATTCGCGCCGAAATTGGCGTTGAAATCGACGATCGTGTCGTGCCACCCGCCGCTGCCGTAGCGGAAGACGTCATCCTGTTCGCCCCCGACCAGCCGATCGTTCCCGCCCGCGCCATCCAGCACGTCGCCGCCGCGGCCGCCGAACAGAGCATTCGCGTGCTGGTCGCCTTTGATGAAGTCGCCCACCGGGCTGCCCAGCACATTCTCGAAATTCGTGAACGTATCGCCGGTGCCGTCACCGTTGGAGGCCGTGCCATTGCCAAACCCCATGTCGACGCTGACGCCCAGCTTTGATGTCCCGTAGCTGAGCAGGTCGATGCCGTCGCCGCCGTCCATCGAATCACCGCCGGCACCGCCGATCACGGTGTCGGAGCCCTCGCCACCGCCGATCGTATCATCGCCAGCGCCGCCATTCAGAACGTTGGAGCCGATATCGCCCATCAGTTCATCGTTGCCGCTGCCGCCCGTCACACTTTCAATCTCGATCAGGACATCACCAGCAGCCTCTCCGCCGGCCGTGAAGCCGGTGGCAAGCTGCACAACGACCCCGACCGTATCGTTGGCATAGGACGCGGTATCGCCGCCGTTGCCTCCGGTAAGGGTATCGGCGCCGACGCCGCCGTTCAGCACATCGTTGCCATCAGCGCCCGAAAGCACATCGTCGCCCGCGCGTCCCGTCAGGGCATTGTTGCCGCTGTCACCGCTGATCGTGTCGTCACCCTCGCTGCCAATCACGTTTTCGAAGTTTGACAGTTCATCGCCCTGGGCGTCGCCGCCTTGTGCCGTGCCGAGTTGCTGGGCCAGATCGACGATGACACCGCCGGCCATGGAGCCAGCGTAGCTGACGGTATCGACACCCGTGCCGGGGGGGATGTCCCGCGCGATGTTGAAACTTTCCTGGCGGCGTTGCCTCCCTTGAGCCGATAGGCTCGGGGTGTCGAATCCACAAAGGAAAGCAACGCCATGAGAAAGAGTAGAGAGACCGGTGCGCCAACACCAGCACCAGAGGTAACC
>CAMCDA010000305.1 GCA_945873195.1 Asaia bogorensis | reverse complement strand
GGCTATGCCATCGGTTCGGCCGGCCTCGCCGCGCTGGTGCTGTTCGCCACCTATACCGAGGATCTGGCGCAGTTCTTCAAGGACGTGCCGGTCGATTTCTCGCTGTCCAATCCCTACGTGGTCGTCGGGCTGCTGCTCGGCGCATTGCTGCCCTATCTGTTCGGCGGCATGGCGATGACAGCGGTGGGCCGCACGGCCCAGGCGGTGGCGCAAGACATCCGCGCACAGTTCCGCGAAAACCCCGGCATCGCCACCCGCGAAGTGAAGCCCGATTATGCCCGCACCGTGGGCTTGGTCACCGCCGGCGCCATCAAGGAAATGATCGTGCCGTCACTGCTGCCGGTGCTCGCTCCCGTGGTGGTCTATTACGTGATCACCGCCGTGGCCGGCCAGGGCAACGGCTTTGCCGCGCTCGGCGCGCTGCTGATGGGCGTCATCATCTCCGGGCTGTTCGTCGCCATCTCGATGACCTCGGGCGGCGGCGCGTGGGACAACGCGAAGAAGTACATCGAGGAAGGCAACCACGGCGGCAAGGGGTCCGAGGCACATAAGGCCGCGGTCACCGGCGACACCGTGGGCGACCCCTACAAGGACACCGCCGGCCCGGCGGTGAACCCGATGATCAAGATCGCGAACATCGTCGCCCTGCTGCTGCTGGCGATGCTGGCGAGCTGGAAGTAACCAACCCGCTTCCGGTGGGAAAAGGAACGGCCCCGGGGGAAACCCCGGGGCCGTTTTCGATTCAGGCCAACCCGCGCGGCCCCCGATTCATGTGACCGGTTCCCAGCGCACACGAGGCACGGTTCGCTCCCCCAAACGCGGCGTCCCTGTCGTACCAGAGGCAAATTTTGTTCTTGGCCATGGCGTTTCCTTTCGTCTGAAAGCCGAGCTCCGGGTGCGTCTTGCCGCGCTCGCCTGACTGATGTCATGACAGTATCCCAGGCTACGGTCTTTACGGTAACGGCTGGACGATCGCATGACAGAGATCAACCCACATGATGGCCCCGCGCAGCGGCCATCGGCGTCGGCATGGCGGCATTCGGCTGCATGGTCCGAATTCTACGACGCGACTCCAGCGCTCGGCCGAAAGCCACTGGATCTCGCCTTCCTTGCTCGGCCGCTGCCGGAATCCCTCGCCCAGGTCGCTGAACGGCAACCCGATCGACCCGCGGTCGTGGATGGCGCCGGAACCCTGACATATCGCCAGCTACTCGACCTGATCGGGCGGCTGGGGGCGGCGATCCGTCGATCCGGTCCGGCTGCGTCGCCAATCGGCATCTACCTGCCGGATAGCGGAACCTACGCCGCGGCGCTGTTCGCGGGGCTGCTCGCGGACCGGCCTTGTGTGCCACTGGATACCGCGAACCCGGCAGCGCGCAATGCCGAGATCGCACGCGCCGCGGGGATCGGACTCCTCCTCGCGGCCGAGGCCGACGCAGATGCCCGCCTTGTCGCGGCGGGCGCGGATATCCTGGCGATCGGCGCCCCGTTTTCCCTGCCGCTACCGGACGGAGCGATGCGTACCGCGCTGGGCATGGACGATCCCGCCTTTATCCTCGCCACATCGGGCAGTACCGGCCTGCCGAAACTGATCGTGCACAGCCAGCGCACCATCGCCCACCGGGGCTGCCAATTCGGCGACACGATGGAGCTGACGCCGGAAGATCGAGTGCTGTTCGGCGGCGGATCGCCCGGAACCTATGCCGGGCTCGCCCATCTGCTCGCGCAGCTTCGGGCGGGTGCATCCGCGCACCTGGTCAGTATTCGCCAACAGGGCATCCGCGGGTTGTTCGATCGGTTGCGCAACGACAAGATCACGGTCGTGCGCGCCGGCGCGTCGCTGTTGCGGACCATTGCCAGGCTGAACGGCGCGGCGGAGGCGATGTCCCATCTTCGCCTGGTCCGGTTCAGTGGCGAACAACCGACCCTCGACGATGTGCGGTTGCTGCGCCGTGTCTTGCCGCCTGGCTGCCGGATCGCCAACGGCTATGGCGCGACCGAGGCGGCGAATTTCCAATGGACCGCGTCGCCCTCCGATACGATCGATCCCGTCCGGGTGGCGGCCGGAATTCCGGATTCGGGGGTCGACGCGCTGATCGCGGACACGGACGGCCGAGCGTGCGCGGGGAATGAGGTCGGGGAACTCGTGATCCGCAGCCGCTACAACGCGCTGGGCGAATGGCGCGACGGGCGCTGCGTGCCGGGACGGCTGATCCCGGACCCGGATGATCCCGCGCTGCGGATCTACTTCACCGGCGACCTCGCGCGACAAACCGAGGAGGGAATTTTCGTGATCGTCGGCCGCAAGGACCGGCAAGTAAAAATCAATGGACAACGGCGAGCCAATCGAGGTCGAGGGAGCGGTCCGCGAGGCGGCGGAGGTGCTGGACTCGGCGGTCCTGCCGAGAACGGTGGGCGAGACCACGACACTGGTGGCCTTCGTCGTCGCCCGCCCGGGCACCATCGGCGATACCGCGAACATCCTGCGGGACCAACTACGGGGCCGCCTGCCGCCGTACATGGTGCCGTCCCGGATCATCATGCTGGACAGCCTGCCTCGGCTGCCAGGAGGCAAGGTCGATGGGGTATCGCTGTTGGCCAACCTCGATTGACCACGGGCGTCGGCGGGAGGCGCTTTCTTGGCGCCAGGCTGTAGGGGGCCGTGACCCTTGGCCGACGCCACCCCGTCCTGGCCCGCGCGGGCCATGACGGGGTGGAGATCACGACAGCCGGCCCTGAAGCCGGCTGTATCAGTCCCTGCTCGTGCCTTTAGCCCGGCTCGATCGGCATCCGCGCAATGCCCAGCCACGCGATCGGAACCTGGGCCTTCTCGGCGGCCTGGGGACCCGGCAGCGTCGTGTCCCAGTCAGCGGCGATGAAGCGGCTCGCGTTGATCGTCTTGGCCGCGTCCGAGACCAGGAATAGCAGCGGCGCGACCATGATCTCGGGCTTCAGCATCTTGTCCCGGTTGCCGCGGGCGGAGCCCACCAGCGGCGTGTCCGTCACGCCCCCCGGCACCAGCACGTTCGACGTCACGCCCGTGCCCACCAGATCAGCGGCCAGGACGGCCATGGCGGACTCGGCGGCCGCCTTGGATGACCCGTAGAGAAGATAACCCTCCCGCACCATCGTCCCGAGGCTGGTCGTGACGGTGATCACCCGCCCCTGCCCCGCCTTGATCATGTGCGGCACCACGGCCCGCGCCATCATGATCGGTGCCGTCGCGTTCACGGCCACGAACCGCGCCCAATGCTCGGGTGTCGCTTCCCAGAACCGGATCGGGTTGTTGCCATAGGTCTCCCGGACCGACGCCTGACCGATGCCCGCGTTGTTGACCAGAACATCGATCCGGCCCGATTTGGCCAGCGCCGTGGTGACGATCGTGTCGAAGGACGCCTGGTCCGAGAGATCGGCCTGGCATGGGGTGACGGATCCCGGCTTGCCGGCGGCCTCGGCCGGCATGGTGGCGAGCAGGGCGGCGTTGCGATCCACCGCCACCACATCAAATCCCGCCCCAACCAATCCCATCGCCATCGCTCGGCCGATCCCGCTGGCCGCGCCGGTGACGATGGCTGTTTTCCTGTCCGTTGGCATGGTGTTTCCTCCTGGTTGCAATTCAGGCAACTGTTCCAGAATTGGGCCGGACACGCCAGGGGCGCGGGATGAAGGATAACGGGTTGTCATGACAGATGTATTTCCCTCGGTGACGGTCATCGACCATCCGCTGGCGGCCCACGCGCTGACCATCCTGCGCGACCGCCGCACCGGGACGGCGCAATTCCGCCAGGCCGCGCGCCAGATCAGCCTGCTGCTGGCGCATGAGGCCACACGCGACCTGCCGCTGACCCGGATCGAGATCGAAACGCCGCTGGAACTGATGCAGGCGCCGGTCCTGGCCGGCCCGCCGCCCTGCGTGGTGTCGATCCTGCGCGCCGGCAACGCGATCCAGCAGGCGATGCTGGAGGTCCTGCCCGACGCCGCCGCCGGCCATATCGGGCTGGCCCGGAACGAAACGACGCTCGACGCCGCCGAATACTACCTGAAGCTGCCGCCCGACGTGGCCGCACGGTCGGTGATCCTGGTCGATCCGATGCTGGCCACCGGCGGATCGGCTGTGCGCGCGGTCAACAGGCTGC
Source organism: Asaia bogorensis (assembly GCA_945873195.1). GTDB lineage: Bacteria > Pseudomonadota > Alphaproteobacteria > Acetobacterales > Acetobacteraceae > Rhodopila > Rhodopila bogorensis_A. The sequence goes on along the minus strand of CAMCDA010000305.1, from coordinate 1,277 downwards.
GGGAGGCCGGGGTGCGACAGGTCCGCTTCGCCTGCCTGCTGGCCGCGCCCGAGGGCCTGCGCCGCTTCACCGCCGCCCATCCGGACGTGCCGGTCATCACCGCCGCGATCGACCGCGGACTGGACGAACGCGGCTATATCCGCCCCGGCCTGGGCGACGCGGGCGACCGGTTCCACGGCACGTGAACCAGCCGCCCCGATTACGCGGCGCTGTTCACACCGGCACGTCGACCAGCACCAGTTCCACCGCTTCCGCCGCCGTGATCGTGACCTCATTCACATCCGAGATCGCGACCCCGTCCCGCGCGCCGGCCAGGACTCCATCGACCCGGACCGAGCCGCTGACCGGCACCAGATAGCCGCCGCGGCCGGGACCGAACACGTGGCGGACCTCGGCGCCCGCCGGCAATGAACCCGCCCAGACGGAAGCATCGGCGTGCAACGGCAGGGCCTCTCCCGCCCCGGCCTGGCCACTGGCGAGCAGCGTCAGCCCATCTCCCGCGCGGGGAAACTGGCGCGTACCCCAGCCGGGTTCCACGCCGGTGCGATCCGGCATGATCCAGATTTGGAACAGCCGCGTGGTCCCGGGCTCCAGATTGTGTTCGGCGTGGACGATGCCGGTGCCGGCGTGCATGACCTGCACGTCGCCGGCCTCGGTGCGGCCTTCGTTGCCCAGGTTGTCGCGGTGGGTGATCGCGCCTTCCCGGATATAGGTCACGATTTCCATGTCCCGGTGCGGATGCGGATCAAAGCCCGCGCCCGGCGCGATTTCGTCATCATTCCAGACCCGCAGGCGGCCGAAGCCCATGCGGTTGGGATCGCGATAGCCGCCAAAGCTGAAGTGGTGACGGGCGTTGAGCCATTCGTTGGTGAACCGGCCCAGGCCGGCGAAGGGGCGAACCTCGATCATGGGGGATCTCCTCGGATCATTCGTAGGCTAACAATCCGACAAATTGCCTCACGCCCCCGGAATGCAAGTCCGGCCGCCTTGCGCCGTCAGCGCAGCAGATCCGCCAGTTCGTCCCGTCGGAAGGGCTTGCGGAGCACGCCGACGCCTTCCACCTGGTGGAATCGCGCGACGCCCTCGGCCAGGCGCAGGAACGAATCACTCAACCCGGATGTCAGGATGATCCCTCAGCCATCCCCTCATTTTTTATTCTGTGATTCCAAGGTAGTAGGTTGGTATGCCAAGTCGTCCCGCCACCTGCAACGGGAAGCTGGGCCAGCTGACCGGGTCACACCCCGAGTCACGTAACCCAGCCTGATACAAAAAGCGGT
>CAMCDA010000304.1 GCA_945873195.1 Asaia bogorensis | reverse complement strand
TTGGTGGGGGTCAAGGGGGCAAAGCCCCCTTGCGGGGTTTGGGGCGGAGCCCCAACCCTTCCTTCCCTCAGCCCTCCGAGACCGCCGGATAAGCCTCGCCCCAGTTGTCCAGGTAGACGAAGTCCGACAGCTTGCCCCGGCCGGTTGGGCCGAACTTGCCCATGGGCCAGCCGATCGGCAGGATCGCGTAGGAGTGTACGTTGGGCGGCAGGCCCAGCGCGGCTTCCGTTTCTTTCTCAAACCGAAGATGCCGCGTGGTCAGGGTCGATCCCAGCCCCAGCGCGCGAATTGCCAGCAGCATATTCTGCACCGCCGGATAGATCGACGCGCCTTGGGAGCGATCGGGGTTCGGCCCGTCCTCCAGGCACGCCACGATCCACACCGGTGCCTCATGATAATGCTCGGTCAGATATTCGACCGCGCCGTGCTGGCGGGCATAGCGGGCGGAATCGCTGCCGGGCGGCGGAGCCGAGGACGCGTAGCGCGGGCCCACGACCTCATCGAAGGCCTTCTTGTACCAGGCCTGGACGGCTTTTTTCCGCGTCGGCTCCTTCAACACCAGGAACCGCCACTTCTGCGTGTTCCCCCCATTTGCCGCGCCGAGGCCGGCCTCCAGGATCTTGCGGATCATGTCATCCGGCACGGGATCGGGCTTCAACCGGCGCATGGAGCGCGTGGTGGCCATGATCTCGAAAACGTCGGTGCTGCCAGTCATTGCCGTGTTCTCCCCAGTTGTTCAGCGGGCCAGTTGTTCAGCGCGCGCGTGGGCCGACGCCGCCGGAACCCGACCGGCCGCCATCGACCACGATCTGCGATCCCGTCATGTTGCCCGACAGGTCGGAGCAAAGATACATCACGGCGTTGGCGATTTCCTCGGGCAGGGTGTAGCGGCCCGACGGCATGCCCGCGGCCGTCGCCTGATGGACGGCTTCCGGAGCGTTCGGATCACGCTGCGCCTCCAAAGACCGCATCATGCGGGTTTCGACCGGGCCGGGGCAGACGGCATTGACGCGAATGCCCTTGGCGGCGAGTTCCGCGCCCGCCACCTTCGTCATGCCGAGCACGGCGTGCTTGGACGCGACATAGGCGGACATGCCCGGGCTGCCGAACAGCCCAGCGACCGAGGCCGTATTGCAGATTGTCCCGTTGCCCTGCGCCAGCATGACCGGAATAACGTGCTTCATGCCCAGGAATACGCCTTTCAGGTTGACCGCGATGACCTTGTCGAACATCGCGTCGTTATAGTCCTGGGTGGGCGTGACAGCGCCCTCGATCCCCGCATTGTTGAAGAAACAATCGATGCGGCCATACAGATCCACGGTCTTTCGGACATATTCCTGGACCGAACCGGATTGCGTGACATCGGCCTGGACAAAGGCGCAGACGGCGCCGCGCTGGGTCAGGATGTCGGCGGTCGCCTGGCCCTGCGTGCTGTCGGCGTCGACCACCACGACCTTCGCGCCCCGCAAGGCAAACCCCAATGCCGTCGCTCGGCCGATGCCGCCACCGCCGCCGGTGATGAGCGCGACCTTACCGGTGAAATCCATGCTTCTGTTTCCTTCCCTTAAGGCGGCCGAGGTTAGGCCGGGATGCAGGCCGGGGGAAGGCGAGGGATCACGCCTCTCCGTCCTTGCGGAACGGCGACCATTCCATCAGCGCATCCATCTCCTGGCGGATATGGGCGCGTTCCTCCTCCAGGAAGTTCTCGACCCCACGGCGCAGGCCGCCGTGCTCGATCCAATGCGCCGAGTAGGTCGGCTTCGGCAGATAGCCGCGCTGGATTTTGTGCTTGCCCTGCGCCCCGGCCTCGACCCGTTTCAGTCCATGTTCGATCGCCCAGTCGATGGCGCGGTAGTAACAGAGTTCGAAATGCAGGAACGGCCAGTCGCCGCGGCAGCCCCAGTTGCGGCCATACAGCGCCTCCTGCCCCGCCAGGTTCAGCGCGCCGGCGACGGGGCGGCCATCGGCCTCGGCATACATCAGCACGACCCGGTCCCCCAGCCGTTCGCCCAGCAGGGAGAAGAAGGAACGGGTGAGGTAGGCGGACCCCCATTTGCGGTCTACGGTCGACTGGTAGAACGAATAGAACGCGTCCCAGTGCCGTTCCTTGATGTCGGCGCCGGACAGAGCCTGGAAGGTCAGGCCGGCGGCGTTGGCATCGCGCCGTTCCCGGCGCAGGACCTTGCGCTTGCGGGATGACAGCGCGCCCAGGAAATCCTCAAAGCAGGTGTAGCCGTTGTTTTCCCAGTGAAACTGCGTGCCGATGCGGCGCAGCCAACCGGCCTCGCCCAGGCCTTCCCATTCGTCTTCCTGGCAGAACGTCACATGGACGGATGACAGCTTATGCGCCTGGCAGGCCTGGCGCAGCGCGTTGCCGATCGTATCGAAGCCGATATCCGCGCCGGGCCGGCGCAGCAGCCGCGGGCCGGGCACCGGGCTGAACGGAGACGCCACCTGGAACTTCGGGTAATACTCCGCGCCAGTCCGTTCCAGCGCGTTCGCCCAGCCATGGTCGAAGACGTATTCGCCGTAGCTATGGGTCTTCGCATACATCGGGATGGCCGCGACCATCACGCCGGCCCCGTCGCGCAGAACCGCGTGCTGCGGCAGCCAGCCGGTGCGGACACTGGCCGAACCGCTGTCTTCCATCGCGCTCAGGAAGGCGTGGCTGACGAAGGGATTGCCAGGTCCGGCGCAGGCATCCCAATCGGCGGCTTCAATGTCCGCGATCTTCGCGTGCAACGACATCGTCAGCGTGGCGGAACCGTCGGGCATGCTGAAATCCTATGCCCGGCGCGCCGGCTTGTCACATGGAAAGGAGGGCGCGGGACCAGTCGCCCTATCCGCGACTGGTATGCGCGCGGGGTTGGTGTGGCGGCTGCGCGCGAAACCAATGAGCGGGATCACGCGATCTCGAACATCCCCTCGACCTCAACCGATGCGTCGGCGGGCAAGGACGGCACGCCGATCGTGGTGCGGGCATGGCGGCCGGCTTCCCCGAACACCGCCACGGCCAGGTCGGACGCCCCGTTCATCACCTGCGCGTGGTCGCGGAAATCCGATGGGGCGGCGATGAAGCCGCCCAGCCGCACGACCCGGCGCACACGATCCAGGTCGCCGCCGCAGGCCGCCTTGAGGTGGACCAGCAGGTTGATGAAGGACAGGCGCGCCGCTTCCGTGGCCTTGTCGACCGACACGCCCCAGCTGACCTTGCCGGTCACCGCCACCTTGCCATCGACCGCCGGCAACTGGCCCGAGATCACGACCAGATTGCCGGTCACGACATAGGGCACGTAGTTAGCGATGGGGGCCATGGGGCGGGGCAGGGTGATGCCCAGTTCCGCCAAGCGAGTCTCGACCTGTCCGGCCATGGATGGGTTCCTTGCGTTTGGTTCAGACTACCGGGACACCACGCGGAAGCCGCTGCGGCGGGCGCGCGGTGATCCGTCGGAGGGCAGGTCCATCGGCAGCAGGGGGGATTGGTCGCCGACCAGGTCGGCCTCTCCGATGTCCGCCTCGGGGATGTCGCGCCGGCCGAGGTAGTTCGTGGCCAGATGGCGGAACGTATAGTCGATCAGCGACGTGGCCTTGCGGACGGCGGGGTCGCCCTCCACCGCCCCGGCCGGCCCGAAGCGGGTCAGGGTGAAGGCCTCCACAAAGGCATCCAGCGGCACGCCGTGTTGCAGCCCGATGCTGACCGAGGCGGCGAAACTGTCCATGAGGCCGCGGAAGGCGGGGCTTTCCTTGATCAGGGCGACCGAGATCTCCCCCAGGCTGCCATCGTCGTATTCGCCGGTGCGGAGGAAGATGCGGTGCCCGCCGACCATGGCCCGCTGCGTGTAGCCGGAGCGCCGGCCGGGCAGGTCGAGTCGCGTGGCGCGCGGGGCCGGGCCTTCCAGCGCCACGGGGCGAGGCGGCATGGCGTGCATGAAGGGCGCGACGGCGTCGTGCATCGCGACATGGGCCTGGGCGCCGGCGACGGGCAGGGGGCTGCCGCCGGCCAGGACCATGGCGAGCGCTTCCTCGGCCGTGAGGCCACTGACGGCGAGCCAGGCGCGGGTGGCCTTACTGAGGCCGCCATTCGGGCCGAGGGGCGAGAAGGCCGGGGCGATGCCGCCGGTTTCAATCCCGAGCAGCGCGTCCACCGGGCCGGGTGCGGCGATGGCGGTCGTGATGCGATGGCGGGCCGTGCCGGCCTGGGCCGCCGCCGAACGGGCCGCGCGGGCGGCTTCGGCGAGGCCGAACAACGCGGTTTGCGCCGGCGGCTCGGGCCAATCGAGCGCCGCTTCGCCAGCGGGCGCGCCCGGTTCGGCTGATGCCGCATCGGCCCTGCCGCGCAGGATCGCGGCCAGGCCACGGGCGATGTCGCGCGCCGCGGCCGATCCGTAGTCAATGCCGAGCGTGGCGAGGAGACCGAAGAGGTCGGCCATGGTGATGTGGATGGCGCGTGCGTTGGGCGCGGCGAGGCTCAGGGCCTGGACCGCGGTTTCCACCGCCTCGGCGAAGTCGGCGGCGTCGAACTGCCCACCGCTGTCGAGGAAGGCCGGCAGGTTGAGCACGAAGCCTGGACCGTCCTCGGGCCGGCCGGTCCAGACGGCCTCGGCCGGGCCGCCACGGCGGAGCAGGAGCAGGCGGTGCAGGCGTTCGCCAGGGGAGGCGATGGTCCCCGAGTCGCGGGCGGCGCGATCGATCGGGTCGATCCAGGCCTTGGCGGCGGTGACGAGATGGATGCGGCGGGCGGGTGGCGTGGCCTGTGCGGCCAGGGCCGCGAGGCCGGCGGCGGCTGAATCATCCCAGGCGGTGGGCAGGGTTACGAGGCACGGGGCCTCATCCGGATCGGCCCCGACAGCGGTCTGCCGCATGCGGACGCCTTGCCATGTGCGATGGGTCTTCATGAGGAGGATGGTAGGACGGGGACCGCCACTCGGAAAGCACATTTTGGGGTTGGAACGGGTTCGGGCCACAAAATCCTGTGGATAGTCGATTCGGGTGGTTGGGGGCGCCGCCCGCAGGAAGGTGGTTTGATGGCTGGTTGACGGGGGATTGGGGGATGGTTCGGCGGGGCGGGTTTCTCACCGGACATGGGGTAAGACCGTGCGGAAAATCCCATTCGCCCCCTCTCCCCTTGCGGGAGAGGGTTGGGGTGAGGTGTAGACACCCCCCGTACGTGCCGCGAGCCCCCTCACCCCAGCCCTCTCCCGCGAGGGGAGAGGGGGCGTTGGCTCACCGGACATGGGGTAGGACCGTGTGGAAAAATCCGATTGCCGCTTTGGGGGGTAGCGCATGTTCCTCATACGTTCACATTACCGGATCAGTCCCGCCCAAGGCAACCACCGATCGCGCCAGACCACGCCGGGTGCGAACCAAAGTTGTGGGATCAAGCGGCGGCGTTCGATGACGCTTCTGGCTGGTTGAGATTGGCGGGTGCCGACGGCCTGT
>CAMCDA010000303.1 GCA_945873195.1 Asaia bogorensis | reverse complement strand
GTACGGGGTGGAATACGACCCGACCTGGCGCAATCGCGCCGGCGTCTCCGCCAGTGCCCGCACCGGCGCCGTGCTGAATGATCATCGTGCTGATTGGCGCGAGGCCTGGGCGCTGTTCCCCGGCGACGTGGCGTACGTCTGGCATGGTGCCCTACACGCCGCCACGGTCGCCGACAGCCTCACCGCATGCGGGTTTGCCGTGCGGGCACAGATCATTTGGGCGAAAGAGCGCCTGGTCATGAGCCGCGGCCATTATCATTGGCAGCACGAGCCGGCGTGGTACGCTGTCCGTGGCACCGGCCATTGGACGGGCGATCGCAAACAAACCACGCTCTGGTCCATCCCCAGCCGCGACCAGGACGCCGCCACCATCCATGGCACGCAGAAGCCGGTGGAATGCATGCGCCGGCCGATGCTGAACAATTCCAATCCGGGCCAGGCGGTCTACGAGCCGTTCAGCGGCTCGGGCACGACGCTCATCGCCGCCGAGACCACCGGCCGTGTGTGCCACGCGATCGAGATCAGCCCCGCCTATGTCGATGTCGCGGTCACCCGCTGGCAGGCGTTCACCGGCAAGGTAGCGCTCCTGGACCGCACCGGCCGGAACTTTGCCGCCATCGCAGAGGAACGGGCCGCGGATACGGCGCAGGACAGCGCAACGGCGGATCAGGCCGCAGCCGCCCCCACCCGCAGGAAGGAGACGCCCCATGGCCGGACGGCCTGAGTTCACCCCAACCGATGCCCAGCGCGCCCAGGCCAAAGCCATGGCGGCTTACGGCGTCCCCCAGGACGACATCGCCAAGGTGATCGGCTGTTCCGCTCCGACCCTGCGCAAGCACTTCTGGTCCGAACTGGACACCGCCGCGATCGAAGCCAATGCCAAGGTCGCGCAGTCGCTGTTCCGAAAGGCCGTCGAGGGCACCGGCAAGGAAGCTGTTACTGCCTGCATCTTCTGGTTGAAGTGCCGCGCTGGTTGGCGGGATGTGGCGATCGAACCGGGCAAGAAGGAACAGGCCGAGACCACCTCCCGCACCGCCGAACGCGGCACGGACTGGGAGAGCCTTCTGAATTGAGCGACTGGTCGACGGCCTGTCCGGATTGGGCGGAGCGGATCAGGAAGGGGCGCTCGCTCGTTCCGGACCTGCCGCTCGCCCTTGAGGCGGCGAAGCGGTCGGTCGCAATCTTCGACCGCCTGCGCTTGCCGGATGTGCCGGATCAGCCCGCGTTGGCTGAGGCAGCGGGTGAGTGGCAGCGGGACCTCGTGCGGGCGATCTTCGGCTCCTACGAGGCGGCAAGGAACGCCCGTCACATCCGCGAGTTCTTCTGTCTGGTCCCGAAGAAGTCGAGCAAGACCACGACGGGGGCAGCGATCATGATCACGGCGCTGCTGATGAACCGGCGCCCTCGCGCCGAGTTCCTGCTCGTCGCCCCCACCCAGGAGGTGGCAGACCTCGCATTCCGCCAGGCCGCGGGGATGGTCGAGGCTGATCCCGTGCTCGCCGCAAAGTTCCATGTCGTCGAACACATCAAGCGGATCACCTATCGCCCGAGCAAGGCGTTCCTCAAGGTGAAATCGTTTGATCCGAAAGTGGTCACCGGTTCGAAGCCCTCCGGTGTGCTGCTCGACGAACTGCACGTGACCGCCGAGGCGCATGACGCCGACCGGGTGATCGGTCAATTGCGCGGCGGGCTGCTGCCGAACCCCGAGGGATTCCTGCTCACCATCACCACGCAATCAGAACGCCCACCATCGGGCGTGTTCCGGACGGAGTTGCTGAAGGCGCGCAAGGTCCGGGATGGGGCAGCCAGCCTGCCGATCCTGCCGATGCTGTATGAGTTCCCCGATGGCGTGGATTGGCGGGACCCTGGGAACTGGTGGATGGTGCTGCCGAACAACGGTCTGAGCGTCTCGGTCGACCGGCTGCTGCCGGACTATGAGGCGGCGGTGGAGAGTGGCGACGCTGAACTCGCGCGTTGGGCCAGCCAGCACCTCAACGTGGAGATCGGCCTGGCGCTGAAGTCCGATCGCTGGCGAGGTGCGGATCATTGGTTAGGCGCGACGGACACGACGCTGACGCTGGAGAGCCTGCTGTCCCGCAGCGAGGTGGTGACGATCGGCATTGACGGTGGGGGCCTGGACGACTTGCTGTCGGTCGTCGTGCTGGGACGCGAGACGGCGGCACGGCGGTGGCTGTCCTGGTCGCGCTCCTGGGCGCACATATCGGTGCTGGAGCGGCGCAAGTCCGAGGCACCCCGGCTGCGGGACTTCGAACACGACGGCGACCTCGTCATCGTCGACGACATGGAGGACGCGTTCACGCAGGTGGCGGCCCTCTGCGCCGAGGTGGACCGGTCGGGGTTGCTGGCGCAGGTGGGCCTCGACCCGATGGGCGTGGGTGCGATCGTCGATGCGCTGGCGGAGGTTGCTATTGAAGGCAACGATCGCGTCGTCGGCGTACCCCAAGGTTGGACGCTGAACGGGGCGATCAAGACCACCGAGATCAAGCTCGCCTCCGGGGCACTGCTGCACGCACCGCAGCGGATCATGGACTGGGCGGTGGGGAATGCGAAGGCAGAACCGAAGGGGAATGCCATCACCATCACCAAGCAGGCTGCGGGGACCGGCAAGATTGACCCAGTGATGGCGCTGTTCGACGCCGTGGTGCTGATGTCGCGGAACCCGGAGGCGGAGGGGCGGTCGTTCTGGGACGCCGCGGCGGTGATCGCCTGAATGGTCGGACCATTGATGCCCGTCGATCTTCGGCGGAACCACAGAACATGCAAGAGGCAAGGAACCGACGCTTGATGCACCGACATCGTCACCCGCGCGCGGCAGGTGGCGACGTCGCCTGTTGGGCGGCTCCGGTCAGCCCGTGATGCGGTAGATGCTGTAGGACCCCTTCGCACCCTCCTTGTTCGGCCCGACCTGCCGGACGCGGTCGAGGACATCGACCGGGATGCCCTTCTTCTTCAGTCCGGCGAGGAAGCCTCGGACGGTGTGGCTCTGCCAGGCGGTGGCTTCCATGATCTGGGCGATGGTCGCGCCCTCGTCCCGGCGCAGCAGGGCGAGCACGGCCTGCTGCTTGGTGCCCTCGCGCGGGCCACGCGGCGTGCCGGTGGCGCGTCCAGCCTTGCCGGCCAGAGCGATACGGAGGGCGGCCATTGGTCCCTCCAGGGCGGCGATCATGTCGATCTCGCGGTTGGTCTCATCGGTCCAAGCGGCGAGGACCGCCTCCGCCGCCTGCCGCAAACCCCCGCGTGCCGGCGCCGTGGGCGCAGCGTCGAGGGCGTCGGCCACCGCCAGGGCTTCGCGTGCCACCGCGTCCTCCTCGGCCTCATCGTGCAACGTGGGCGCTCCGGTGGGGGCTTCCTGGAGGCTGCCAGCATCCGCCAAACCGATCGCGACACGACCACCCGGGGTGGCGCGCAGCACCAGGACCACCCCATCCTCGCCCGTCCGCCAGGCGTAGGCATCGTCGGTCATCGGCGCCGGCACTTCCTCAACCAGCCCGTTGTTGAGCAGGGAGCGCACAACCTGCGACCGGGCGGCGGCAGGCAGGGTCGGCGGGTGGACCAGCCGGTCCTCGCGGGAGATTGCGAGCGTCAGCATCGCGCGCCCGGTGTCGGATATCTTGAGCGGGGTCTTGGTCATCTTCGTTCTCCTGGCAGGGGCGCCCGACCATCGGGTGCCTGCTACCAGCCCAAGCCCCGCCGGGCGGAACCCGGGCGGGGCAGTAGCGGGGATGCCTCGGTCAGTCGGTGGCTTCGGCCTCGATCGCGGCGTGCATGACAAAGCCGGTGAGGTAGGGCAGGCCCAGGGGGATACCGGTCTGGCGGGCGGTGGCATGGCCGATCGTCCAGCCCATCCATTTTGTGGTGGTGGTGGCGATGGCGTCCGCGAGGGGCAGGTTCTCGAACAAGGCGTTGGCGACATCATCCGCGAAATGCCGTCCGTGCCGGCTGTCGAGGAAGGCGCGCACCTCGTCCGGGGTGCATCCGGTGGCGTCGGCGATCGCGGTCATCGCCAGGGGCCAGGCGGCGTCGGCATCCGCGTGATGCGCGATCGTCCCGACGAACCCCCAGGCCTGATTCTCCGAGGGGGGAATGTTGCTGGTGCTGGTCATTCGGCTCTCCATCCGGCGCGGGGTGTTCTCTCCGCGTGATGGACCATTCGCGCTGGGCGGGGCCCGAGCCAAGCGGGATTGGAGGTAGTTTCATTATTGATATATCGAATACCGCATCCCGCGCTGACCGGCACAGGTTGGGCTGACCGCGTCATCCAGCCGGTGGGGCGCCGAGAGCGGCCAAGCCTGAGTGGTCCCTGACAGTGCCGCAGCAGTTGTGCGGGCACCGACGAACGGCGGTCCTAACTCGATGCTTTTCGGCGCCAGGCGGAAGCAGAAAGTCGTGTCCCCGATCGTGGTGTAGGAGCCCACTGAATGGCCTGACAGCGCTGCCGGGTGCACTTCATGCGCAACGCCTTGGTCTATGCCGGCAAGACCCAACGCCGCATCGTCTCGGCCTGGATCGGCACCGCCTTCGCCCAGGACGATGCCGGCGCCGCCAGGAAGCAATGGCGCGAGGTCGCCGATCAGGCCCGCCCCCGTGTGGCGAAACTGGCGGCCTTCATGGCTGCCCGGCCGACGCCCTCGTGGTAGATGAGACCAGCCTGCCCGTCGACGCTGACGGATTTTTCGAGGCTTGGCGATTGCGCGACGGGCGGATCGTGGTGGAGCTGGCAGCCGCGCAGGAGATCCAGCAGAAGCGGGTCAACACAGCCGCCCTGCGCGTGGCCCGCGACCGCGCGGACAGGGCGGCCATCGGGTTGAGCGACGATACGGCCCGGACCGACTTCCTGGCCGGGCTTGCCGCTCAGCGCGCTGCCGTGAGCGCCACGCGGACACTGGCCGATCTTCGGGCATCCGTCGGAACCGACAAAGCGACCCAGGAGGCATCATGAGCGAGGACGAAACCGCCGCTCGCCTGGCCGTGCATGAGGCGGTCTGCGCGGAGCGCTGGAAGCAGGCGAGCGATCGGCTCGCTCGCATCGAGATCGTGCTGGCCGCCATTGTCCTGCTGTTGCTGATCGGAGAGGGCAGCCTGCTCGCTGTCGTCAAACGGTTGGTGGGGGGATAGCGTCCTTGAGGGCGCGGCACGGCAAACGAGGGCGCTTATCAGCGATGCCACCCGCCTTCACACCATGCAGCCAGACCGAGGTCAGCCGGCGCGCCAGGGTCAAGGCCTGGCCGATCGCCGCCACCGCCAGCGAAGCGCCGGTCATGACCCCGAGTGTGGCGGCCGAAAGGGCATTGATGCGTTTGGCGTGCAGGTCGGGGCCGTATATCCCGCCGAGGAAGTCGCGGACGGTGGCTATCCGAGTGCTGGTGCGGTCCGTCTCGGCCATGGATCCCGTCCGGTTGAGGATGACGGGATGGTCCTACGCAACGGCGGCGAATCG
>CAMCDA010000302.1 GCA_945873195.1 Asaia bogorensis | reverse complement strand
CGACCGCATCACTCACCACTGCGACATCCTGGAAACCGGGAACGACTCCTTCCGCTTCAAGCAGCGCAAAAAACAGCCGAAACCGGCCTGAATAACTGGAAACTTTTGGGCGCTGTTACCTGGAAACTATTCAACGCTGATTGACATGCTGATGGACACCTCCTGCACGGAGCGGGCGATTTCCTGGGTCGCGGCATTCTGCTGATCGACGGCGGATGCGATCGCGACGGCGATCTCGCTCATTTTTCCGATCGTGCCGGTGATGCCCTGGATGGCCTGCACGGCGTCCTGCGTCGCTGCCTGGATCGCGCTGACCTGGGCGGCGATGCCTTCCGTTGCGCGGGCGGTCTGGCCGGCCAGCCCCTTCACCTCCGCCGCCACGACGGCGAAGCCCTTTCCGGCATCGCCCGCGCGCGCGGCCTCAATGGTTGCGTTCAGGGCCAGCAGGTTGGTTTGGGCGGCGATGTCGCTGATCAGTTTCACCACGTCGCCGATCTTCTGCGCCGCGTCCGACAGGCCCTGCACGGTGGCGTTGGTGGCCTTGGCGGCTTCGGCGGCGCCATTGCTGATCGTCGCCGAATGGCCGACCTGGCGGCTGATTTCCCCGACCGATGCGTGCAATTCCTCGGTCGCGGTCGCGACGGTCTGCACATTCACCGACGATTCCTCGGCCGCGGCGGCGACGATGGCCGCCTGGCGGCTGGTTTCGGTCGCGGAGGTCGACATCAACGTGGCGGTTTGGGTCAGGGTGGTGGCCTGTGCGGCCAGGCCATCCACGTGCGGGCCGACCTGGCTGCGGAAGGTCTCCGCCAGGGTCACCAGCCGAGCGTCGTAGGTGGCTTTGTTTTCCTCGATGTAGATGGAGATGGCGAGGTCCATGTCGAGCATGACCGCCTGGTTGAGCGCCTGCATCAGGGTCGCGGTTTTCGCCTGGGCGGCGGCGGGGTTCAGGCGGCTGACGAAATGGCGGGACGCCACCCCATACAAGTGACCCAAGATGAACGCGTATCCGCCGATGTACCAGCGCGGCTCCAGTCCGATCCGGCTATGCATCAGGCCGATGCGGCGGACGGATGAGGCGTATTCATCATCGAAGCGCCCGGAGAACAGGCGGCCCCAATGGTCACCCTGCGCCTTGCTCGCCCGTTCCATCGCAGCGTCGCCCTTGAACATGGCGGCCAGCGCCGGGTAGCGGCGGACATGCTGGTAGAACGCGGACAGAATCCCAGGCAAGGCCTGTTGCAATGTCGGGAGGAATGCCGTGAGCGTGGATCGCATGCCGGCATCGATTCGTAGGAAGTCGAGGCGTTCGGCGAGAATGGAATCAGAGGACATCGCGGGGCTCCTGGGCATCGATCTTGGCGGGCGTCGAGAACCGCGACGGTAGATGCGAATGCCTAAGAAAACGTTAATTTCCGGGGCGCTCGATGTGGCCCCTGGTTGATTTTCAGCAGGATGACGTTGTGGATACGCAATTATTAGTCTCGTCGCTGGTCGTGTTCCGGGCGGGTCAGGTCGTGCGGATCATTTGCCGCATCGGGCGTCGTGGCCGCTCGCGAGCGATCCGCCGACAGCACGGCGAATGCGCATTCCACCATGAGGACCGCGAAGGAGCGGTCACCGGCATTCTCGCACAATTCGGCCAGTCCGATCATTTCCCTTGGGGAGATCGTCGCTGCAACCGGGTGGGCCACGGGACTTCTCCCCTCATGAAAACATGGCTTATCGTAAACGTATTCTTGCCGATCATGGCTTCATGTAATTGATTCAGATCAACGGGGATCCCAGAAATATACGCGGCGGTATTCGTTTCTGCAATGACCGGCTACTCGGCTAGTTTCATGCCCTTCGTGCCGGCGTAGAAGACGATCAGAACCACGCCGGCTTCTCCGGTCACGCCACGATGGACCGAGTGGACCATCTCGGGCAGGACATCGCCCGCCACCAGTGTTTTCGTGGCGCCGCCGTCCTGTTTCTCGACCCGTAGTTCGCCGGAGACGACATAGGCGGCGTTGGGCATCGGGTGGGTGTGCCAGGGCAGGGCGGTGTTGGGCGGGATGGTGATGCGCAGGACCGTCAGTTCGGGCGGGCCGGCGGGGTAGGGGCCATAGGGCGTGCCGTCCCATGACTGGCTGGTTTGCATCAGGGTTTCCACCGCGACGCCGGGCGATTCCGCGGCGCCCGCGGCCGGGGAAAGGAGCAGCAGGGCGGCGGTGAGGCAGAAGCGTGGGAGGCGGCGCATGGATGTTTCCCCGTGACGGTTACGTTGTTGAAAAATTCCGGGCGCCGCCTGGCGCGTTATCCCACCAAGGCTTTCCCCTTGATCCGCGCGCGTTCCGCGCCTTCCCGCGCCATTTCGGGGCACAGGCCGACATAGACGGTCGGGTCGAGCAGCCTTTGGATTCCGGCGGCGTCCAGATGCGCCGTCACCCGTGCATCGGCGGCCAGCAGGTCGGAGAAGGACTTGCCTTCCTCGGCCGCGGCCATCGCGCTGTCATACACCACGTCATGCGCGTGCTGCCGTCCGATCGCGAGGCCGAGGTCGAGCATCACCGCTTCCGCCATGATCAGCCCGCCGCCGAGGTCGAGGTTGGCCCGCATCCGCGCCGGATCGATCTTCAGGCCGCGCACGATCTCTCCCACGCGGGCCAGCATGTCGCCGGTGGCGATGCAGGCGCGGGATTCGGCGGTGTCCATCATCAGGCTGGTGGTGCGATCGGCCTCGTGTTCCGTCATCATCGCTTCCAGCGCGAGCGGCACGCAGGAGCGGATGTCCGCCGCCGCCGCGATGATGTCCTGGCACAGTTTCGGATTGCGCTTCTGTGGCATGGTGGAACTGCCGACGGTGCCGGGCGGGACGGGTTCTTCAACCTCCCCGAACTCCGTCTTCATCAATGTATAGATCTCCCGGCCGAACTTGCCGCATGTCGCGGCGAGCATGCCGAGCATGCAGATGTTCTCGGCGAGGTGGTCGCCGATGGCGCGGGAGGGAACGGTCATCGTTCCAAACCCGAGATGCTTGCCGATCCCGGCCTGCACCGGTGGGCCTTGCTTGCCCAGCGAGGCATAGGTGCCGGCGCCGCCGCCAAGCATGGAGATGAACAGGCGGGGGGCGGCCTGTTGGAAGCGGTCGACGTGGCGCAGAAGCTCGTCGATCCAGACGGCAACCTTGTAGCCGAAGGTAGCGGGCACGGCGTGCTGGCCATGGGTGCGCCCGGGCATCGGCATGTCGGCTGTGCGGTCGGCGAGGTCGGCCATCGCCAGCAGGATTTCACCGATCTGGCGCAGGAAGATGCCATGCGCCTGGCGCAGCACCAGCAGATCGCCGGTTTGGGTGATGTTCTGCGTCGTGGCACCCCAATGGACCCAGCCGCTATGCGGTTCGCCGACCAGGCGGCTGAGTTCCCAGACCAGCGGCACCAGCGTGTGGCCCGTGCGGGCGAATCCCTCGTCGAGGCGGGCGCGGTCCATCAGCTCGAATCGGCCGACCTTGGCGATGGCCTCGGCGGCGCCGGCGGGGATGATTCCCAGTTCCTCCTGCGCGCGGGCGAGGGCGACTTCCACGTCGATCCAAGCCTGCCAGCGGTTTTCCAGCTTGTACAGGGCGCGGATTCCGGGGTCGGAAACGCGGGTGGCGGTGGGCAGCGTGTCGCTCATGTGGTCGGTTCTCCCTTGCCGCGAAACCTATGGGCGGCCCGCGGCGGTGGCAAGCCGCGACGGGGCGCTTCATACTGGGGGCAGGCGCATGGGGGCAGCATGGTTCGCATCGGTATCGACGTCGGCGGCACATTCACCGACTTCACTCTGCATGACACGGGCGCGGGGGTGCTGCGGCATTTCAAGCTGCCGACGACCCCGGCCGATCCGTCGCAGGCGATCGCGGATGGGATTGCCGCGCTGATGCGGGATCATGGCGTCGGGCCGGAGCGGATCGGCTTTGTCGGGCATGGCACGACGATCGCCACGAACATGGTGATCGAGCGGCGGGGCGTGCCCACTGGCCTGATCACGACCAAGGGATTCCGGGATGTGCTGGAGATTGGCCGGCAGGTGCGTCCTCACCTCTATGACTACACCGTTCGCACCCCGCCGCCCTTGGTTCCCCGCCAGGCTCGGCTGGAGGTGCGGGAACGGATGGATGCCGATGGCGCCGTCTTGCAGCCTTTGGATGAAAACGATGTGGTTCGGGCGGCCGAGGCCTTGCGCGCCCAGGGTGTCCATGCCGTCGCGATCTGTTTCCTGCATGCGTATCTGAACGACAGCCACGAGGAACGCGCGGCCGCGATCGTGCGCGCGATCATGCCGGACGTGTATCTTTCGACCTCATCCGGCGTGCTGCCGGAGTTTCGGGAGTTCGAGCGGTTTTCCACCACCGCGATCAACGCGACGGTCGGGCCGCGGATGGAACGGTATCTTGATCGGTTCCTGGAACGGCTGACCGCTTTGGGGGTGACCACGCCGCCGTATACCGTGCATTCGAATGGCGGGCTGATGTCGGTGGAAACCGTGCGGCGGTTCCCGGTCCGCACCTGCCTGTCCGGGCCGGCCGCGGGGGTGGTGGGGGCGGCCGAGGTGGCGCGCACGTCGGGACAGATGAATGTCATTACCTTTGACGCCGGCGGGACCAGCACCGATGTTTCCCTGATCCAGGACGGGCGGCCGGCTTTCACGACCGAGCGCTTGGTGGCGGAGTATCCGGTCCGCACGCCAATGGTGGATGTGCATGTGATTGGGGCTGGTGGTGGGTCCATCGCCTGGCTGGATGACGCGGGAGCTTTGAAGGTGGGGCCTCGGAGTGCGGGAGCTGATCCGGGGCCGGTTGCCTATGGGCGGGGTGGGATGGAGCCGACGCTGACGGATGCCAATTTGGTTCTGCACCGGCTGGATCCGGTGGCGCTGTTGAACGGGCGCATGGCGGTGAATGAGCAGGCGGCGCGGGAGGCGATCCGGACCCGGATCGCTGATCCTCTGGGGTTGTCGGTGGAGCAGGCGGCGCTTGGGATCATCCGGATCGCGGTTGCGAACATGAGCAGGGCGATACGGTCTGTATCGACGGAGAAGGGGCATGATGTGGGGGCGTTCGCGCTGTTCCCCTATGGCGGCGCGGGGCCTCTGCATGCGGTAGCGGTGGCGGAGGAATGCGGGATTACCCGCGTGCTGGTGCCGGTTGAACCCGGGACGATGTGCGCGCGGGGGATTTTGCTGTCGGATGTGAGTTTGGATCTGGTTCGGAGTGAGATCATCGAGGCGAGTGCGGCGAATTGGCCTCGGGTGGAGGCATATGTTGCCGCGATGCGGGCGCAGGGGCGGGATTGGTTGGAGCAGGAGGCGATCCCGGAGGAGCGGCGGCGGTTCGAGACTGTGATTGATGCGCGGTACAAGGGGCAGAATCATGAGGTTCGGGTGCGGCTGGATGCTGGTCCCGAGGGGCTTGGTGGTGCCGGTGCTGGAGAGATTGGCGGTGCCACCACGCCCCCTCCCCCCTTGAGGGGGAGGG
>CAMCDA010000301.1 GCA_945873195.1 Asaia bogorensis | reverse complement strand
CATCGAGAGCGCCGAAGCTTGGCTCTACATCGCGAGTGTCAAGTTGATGTCACGACGTCTCGCCGTAGCTTAATCGGGTGCAAGGTGCATGAAGGTGGTTGGAAATCAATGGATTGGCTTCATGGAGCCGATTCGAGTCAGACTCTAAGAGAAGGGCGCCAGCGTTCCCGCCAATCGCCGCCCTTTGTGCCCGCCCCTGCTACCGATCAGCCCCGGCGCCCGGAAGGACACCTACAACGCGGAAAGCGGATTGACTCCCTTGATCGTCGGTCCCAACGTTCTCGGCGATCCACAGCCAGTGGCAGGCGGAACACGTGAAGGCGTCATTGGGATGATGGGGCTCTGGACTACGGCACGTCGCATCCACTACGTTTCGAGGGTATGTAGGACCCTCGCAGTTGTGGCAATCCTCGCAGTGACGGCCTGCACCACGCCGGAAACGATGCTCCGGCATCCCGAAACGGCACAGGTTGCGCGCTGCGGCGGCAATGTTACCGGTTCCTTGGCCGGCGGCCTGATCGGCTATGCCATCCAGGAGGGCAACGACAGCAAGTGCGTGTCATCGTACATCGAACAGGGCTTCCAGCGAGTGAAGTAAGTAGCAAAGGGCGCAGATGCTTGTTAGGCGCGGCCTCCTTGGCTGCCCAGGCCCGTGCTTTAACGGTGCCCGGTTGCCTCTCTTGATCAACAACAGTACTTCCAGGCGCGGCGTCCTGCGAACCGCCCGGCTTGTAGGTGAACACGGGGTGGCTATGCCCGTCCCCGCCCTCGATTGCATCCCGTGGCTGGTCCCCAGATGCCACCCACCGCAGGCCTGGTATCCACGCCCCGGCCATGTGCCCAAGGTCGATTGCCCCGGCTTCCGTGCAAACATTGATCGTTCTTGCGGGCAACGGCGGCAACACACCGGCAACAATGGCGGATTTCTGCCGGGTTCAGGCGTTTCCGCACCCACCGCCGCCGTGGCAACAGTGGCAACGGTCATGCCTCTGCATCAGGACCGAATGCGCGGCCCCTATGCGGCGCGGGGAAGCAGGAAGCGGCGGCCTCCGTCCATCGGGCGGACCGCGCCCATGCGGACCAAGGCGGCCAACACCGCCTCGATTTGCGGGATCGTGCGGCGGCCTTGACGGAAGCCGGCGGACAGGCCGGCGGCGTCCATCGCCCCGCCCGACGCCGCCAGCGCGCCCATGACTGCCACGGTCTGTGCCAGATCGTCGGTGGGGAACGTCGGTTTCGGCCCCGCCTTCGCCGCCACCTGGTCCCGCATCGCGCCGCCGGACAGCTTCAATTGGTCTTTCTCGGCAGCGGTGCCGAAGCGGGGGATTTGATAATCGGGGCGGAGCCAGCGAACCAGGCCGGTGGCTTCTTCCTTAGCGCGTTCCTTGTTCAACGCCACAAGGCGGGCCAGGATTTCGGTATCGGGCAGGTCGACGGGCCAGCCATAGGCGGCGGCAACGGCGGTATCCAACCGGTCATGCAACTCCCGCAAGATCAGCACCAGCCCATCATCGAAGGTGCGGCGTTCGGCGGGGATCAGGTCAGCGGGGGATATGCCGGCGCGGAGCCGTTCCAGCACATTGTACAGGCCCGTCAGCGTCAGGTGGCCATGTTGGGAGAGGACGGATTTGCGGTGGGCATCCAGGTCTTCGGCAACGGCGCGGATGCGTTGCTGTTTCAGGTCATCAGTCGCGGGGAAGGGGAATGGGTTAAAGCAGCGGGTCTTCGAGTAGCGGGGATCGTTTCCGACGCCGAGCCAGCCGCCTGCCCGAAGTGCCCAGGTGACATGGATGCGGGACGACAGCACTCCCAACGTACAGGCATCGTCGGCGCCGATCGCGACCAGCATGTTGTCCGGCAAGATCGCAGCGTCGAGGAATTGGAATACGCGATGCTTGGCAGTTTCGACGGTCGCGATGTAGCGCCGAAGTCCCGTCAGGGCCGGCCGCAGCTCCTGGCGTGGCTTCCCGAACATCCACCACCCGCGTGCGTATTCTTGGGCATCCTTTGTCGGCGACTTCTCATACTGCGCTTCCCGCTGGGGTTTCACCGTCGTCGCGACATGCTGATAAACCTCGGGGAACCGCCGAGCGATCTCGTCGGGTTCAAGTCCGAACAGGTCGATTACCATCACGTCGCGGGATCGCGCCGTCAGGTCTCGGCCGTTCCGATACTCCCGGATATGCGAATCCAGTCCGGCGCACCGGCCAAGACCCAGCGCGACCGCTTGCGCGCGGGTCACGATGAAGCCTGCGCCGTGCAACGACATGCCTCGGGAACACAATCCATCGCTGGCCCGCAAAGGCTTGGCCGCCGCTACATCCACACCCACCGTCAGGTCGGCGTTGATAACGCCTTGTGCCTCCTGAAACGCAATGGACGGCGTATCGGTATCCAACCCAGCCTCGGCAATCACCTCCCGTAACAGCCCCTCCCGCGATCCCGCCTCGGCCACCGTCATGGCGATCCGCACCGCCGCCGAGTCCGCCGCCGCCTTTGTCCAAGGATGGTCCGGAATCGCCATCACCAAAGACACGGGCTTCTTCCCGGTCAGATGCCGTTCGATCGTGCGGCGCTGGAACACCTGACTAATGGAATTGGTCGTCACCAGCCCGAACCGCCGTAGCGGTGTCTTCCGCTTGGTCAGCAACGATGCCGCATGGTCCCACCAGTACATGACGAAATCCGCCGCGTCGTTCATGTCGGGATGCGCGGCCCATAGTGCCTCCGTCCATTCATCGCCCTGCCGAGCACGGATATCCTTGCCGCCGATGAACGGCGGATTGCCCACGATGAACTCGGCCGCCGGCCATTCCGGCTGCCTCGGGTTGGCGTAGGCATAGACCTCGGTCGGCTCGCCATCCGGCCCGATCCGGGTCAGCGGCACGCCTTGGGCATCCCTGGCCAGGGACACGTCGGCTTCCAGAACCGCATCCTTCACCTGGATATTGTGGAAGGCGCGAAGGATGGGTTCCGCCGGCATCCCGCCCTGGGTCCGGAAGTGCCATTGCAAGTGCCCGATCCACAGGACCAGTTCGGCGATTGCCGCCGCGCGCGGGTTGATTTCCAACCCAAGGAACTGGTGCGGGTCGACGGTATGCCCGGCCAGCGCCAAAGCCTCTTGCCCACCCAGATCGGCCAGAACCTCCAACACCTCCCCTTCCAGCCGCTTGACCAGTTCCAGGGAGACATAGAGGAAATTGCCAGTTCCGCAGGCAGGGTCCAACACCCGCACGCGGCACAACCGTTCATGGAACACCGCCACCGCCGCCGCCGCTTCCTTCGCTCGGCCTTCCGATTTCTGCCGTTCCACCGTGGCCAGCACGCCATGCCAATCCGTCCGCAACGGTTCGATGATCGTTGCGACTACCAGGCGTTCCACATAGGCGCGGGGCGTATAATGGGCGCCGAGCCGCTTGCGCTCGGCCTTGTCGAGTGCCTGTTCAAGCAGGGTGCCGAAGATGGACGGATCAACGTCCCGCCAGTCATAGGCGGCGGCCTGTTTCAGTTCGCCGATTTCCTCCCGTGGCAGAGGCAACACGGCACGGTTGCGGAAGAACTCGCCATTGAAGCGGCGGACCTTGGCTTCCAGGGCGTAGGCGAAATCGCCCTTGTCCATGGCTTCCCACAACTGCCCGACCATGGGTGGCAGGCGGGATGGATCGGCCTCGCATTTTTCCAGCAAGGCATGGAACGATCCGCGCGGTAGCAGGTCGACGCTTTGCGCGAACATGGTGAACAGGCAGCGCATGAGGAACATGGCCACGTCTTCCGCCGGGTGCCCCTGGTCTTCCAGCGCGCGGGACACGGCGGCCAGGCGGTCCGCAATGGCGCGGGTCACGCGGGCCTGGGTGCGGGCGGGGTCCAATGCGCGCGGGTCTTTCCAGATCGCGGCCAGGCGGTCACGGATGGCGGGGTTCCGCAGGTCTTCCAGATAGACGCGGAAGGATTGGCGATCGGGGAACTGTGCGTAGTTCTTCCCCTGGCCGGAAAAGTCGGCAAAGACCTCGATCACATGCCCCACGTCGCAGACCAGGATGAAGGGCGGCCATCCATGGTCGACGGGCAAGGCGCGGGCGTAGGATTCCGCTTGGCGCCGAGCATTCTGCATGAGCACATCCCATGCGCGGGACGCGCCGCGCTGGCCAAGCCGGGTTGTGGTGGGGGCACCGAACAGGTCGATTTGCCCGGCCATTTCCTTGCCCCCACCCTTTTGGCGGGACTGCTTGGCTTCCAGAACGAAACAGCCCCGCTTGTAAAGGTCGATGCGGCGGAGCGACGCGCTGCCATCAATCGCCGGTTCCCGCACCACCCGTTCAAAGACGTAGTCGTTTTCCTCGGCCGCCGCCGTCGCCGGGTCGGGTTGGGGAAGGTTCAGCGCGG
Source organism: Asaia bogorensis (assembly GCA_945873195.1). Classification (GTDB taxonomy): domain Bacteria; phylum Pseudomonadota; class Alphaproteobacteria; order Acetobacterales; family Acetobacteraceae; genus Rhodopila; species Rhodopila bogorensis_A. The sequence goes on along the minus strand of CAMCDA010000301.1, from coordinate 1,190 downwards.
CGCATAGTTCGGTCAGGAACAGGGCGTAGTTGGCGCGTTCCTGCCCGCCTTCGCGGCCCTGCCACCGGGAGATGAAGCGTTCGATGGGATCGGGGGCCGCTTGGCTGGTCATTGGCTGTCCGTTTCTCTGCGGACCTTACGAAAGGACGCGGATATCGGCAAACCACCTCCGGCCAGGGTAGTGTATCAGTTTGAATTTCTCATCTTATAGACGGTCGGGCGCTTCGGCGCCACGGCCCGCGCGTCGATCAGCGCGATGATATCGTCCACCGTCCACAGGCGATCGGTCAGGCCAGCCGCCATGGCGGGCGTGCAACGCAGGGTCTTGTGCATCCGGACGAAGTTGTAAAAGACGTAGAACAGGGCAAGCGCGTCGCAGTGGCTTTCGAGCTTCTTGCTGAACCCGTTCGTCAGGCGAGTGAATCGGCGCATGCTCATACGGTGCGTCAGGTTGGCCCGCTCAACGTAGCTGGTGCTGACGTGCTTGGGATCGGGCTTGCCTTCCACGCGGTGCGGCTTGGCGCCGATGCACTCGGCCGGGCTGTAGCGGCCCGTGGGAACGCTGGTTTCGCCATACAGATTCACCAGCATGGCGTAAACGACATTGGCCCCGAACGCGTCTTCTACGGCGCCCAGGTTAGCCTTGTGGCCATCCGTCGTCAGTTGAACCCGGTTCGCCAGCCGGCCCGCAACGTCCTGCATGAAGTCATGAGCGGCGCCAGCATCGCGACTTCCAACAGCCCAAGCGATAATGAGCTTGCTGTCAGCGTCGATGGCGGTCCACGTCCAGCAATCGCCAGCGCCTTCCGGAGCGGCCTTAGCGGTCCCTACGTTCTTTGCCTTGGCGTAGACGAAAGACCAGATTTCATCGCACTGGACTCGCTTGGAGCGGACGTTGCGGACGGTCTCATCGTGGAAGGCTTCGCAAGCCTCGCCAGCGTCACGCAGCAGCTTAGAAACGGTGTTGATGCTGACGTCGGCCACGCGGCAAATGGATTGCAGCGAAGAACCTTCGCAAAGAAGGTTCAGGATCAGGGCGCGCTTGGCGTGGGGCAGCTTGTTCATGCCCCGTTTGTAGCGTCGCTATCGGGCTATAGTAAGCATTTATTGCAATTCGAATTGCACGCCACAATATCTTTCATTCGCGGCGTTATGCCCCGCGAAATGTTTGCGCCATTGCAAATTAGCGC
>CAMCDA010000300.1 GCA_945873195.1 Asaia bogorensis | reverse complement strand
AAACCGGAGACGCACATGACCAAGACCAAGACCGCGCGGGTGGAACCACCGCCCGCCGTCACGAACCCTGCCATCACGCGACAGGAAGTACTCGGCCGCCTGACAGCCTTGAAGACCGCCAGCACCGCCGGTCTGAAGGAGGAATGGCGCCTGCTGTTCGGCGCTGAACCCCCAGCCGCCAGCAGGAAGTTCCTCGAAGGCCGACTAGCATACAGGGTTCAGGAATTGGCCCTCGGCGGCCTGAAACCCGAGACCGTCGCCCGCCTCGAAGCCCTGGGCAACCAGATCGACGGCAAGAACCTCACCCTCCGCCGCACCCGCCAGCACCAGCGCCCTCTGATTGGAACACGACTGGTGCGCGAATACCAAGGGGTCGAGCACGTCGTCACGGTCACGCGGGATGGGTTCGAATGGCAAGGGAAGCCTTATCATTCACTGTCGTCGGTCGCCCGCGCCATATCGGGAACCCACTGGAACGGCTGGACTTTCTTCGGCCTGCGCGCTCGAGGTGACGCATGACCCGCCGCGCCCGCGACGCCGCCGCCATCCCGGCCACCGTGCGGAAAATGCGCTGCGCCGTCTACACCCGCGTCAGCACCGACGAGCAGGCCAGCAAGGAGTTCAACTCCCTGGCGGCCCAGCGCGATGGCGCCGAGGCGTTCATTGCATCCCAGCGCGCCGAGGGATGGGTGCTGGTGCCCGACCGCTATGATGACGCAGGCATTTCCGGCGCCACGCTGGAGCGCCCCGCACTGCAACGGCTGCTGCGGGACATCGAGGCGGGTCGGGTCGATATCGTAATATGTTACAAAATCGATCGTTTGAGCCGATCGCTGATGGATTTCTCGCGCCTGATCGAGGTGTTCGATGCGAACAACGTCACGTTCGTGTCGGTGACGCAGTCGTTCAACACCACGACCAGCATGGGGCGGTTGACGTTGAACATCTTGTTGAGCTTCGCACAATTCGAGCGCGAGGTGATCGGCGAGCGAGTGCGCGACAAGATCGCCGCCTCCCGTGCCAGGGGAATTTGGATGGGCGGACCCGTTCCGATCGGTTATCGAGTTGAGAGCCGCAAGCTGCTGGTCGACGAACCCAACGCTACCACGGTCCGCCGCGTGTTCGAGGGTTTCGTCGAGACCAGGTCCGCGACACGCCTCATACCGATCTTGCAGGCCGAGAGACAGGTCACGAAGACCGGGCGCCCATTCGACAAAGGCTCGATCGCCAAGCTGCTGGCCAACCGGGTGTATCTCGGTGAGGCGGTGCACAAAGGGCAGTCATTCCCTGGCGAGCACGACGCGATCGTCACGCGCGACATCTGGGACCGTGTACAGGCCATCCTTCAGGAGGGACCCCGTAGCCGAGGAGGGCGTGCCCGTGCCCAGACACCAGCCCTGCTGCGCGGCCTGCTGTTCGGTGATGATGGCCGGGCGATGACCCCGACCCACACGCGGAAGGGCGGGCGGCTTTATCGCTACTATGTCAGCCAGATCGTGCTGAAGGGCGGTGCCAACGACGCATCGTTCCGCCGCCTGCCGGCCGGGGAAATCGAGGGGCTGGTGAAAGAGCAGGTCCGGGCGCTGATCCGCCAGCCGGAGATCATCGTCGGCACCTGGCGCGCGGCACAAGCCGAAGCGCCAGACATAACCGAGACCGAGGTCCGTGAGGCGCTCCAGCGGCTCGATCCACTGTGGGACGAACTGTTCCCCGCCGAACAGGCACGGATTGTCCGGCTGTTGGTCGAACGGGTCACGGTGGGCGACGCCGGGGCGGAGATCAAACTGAACCTGGAGGAGCTGGCCGGCTTGGCGCGGGAACTTGGAGTTCCAACGGGTGAACGGAGGGCGGCATGACAACGGTCACGGTGTGTGTCCCGCTGACGATCAGGCGGCGGGGCGGGCGGAAGATGATCATCTCGCCCGACGGGGTGGCGACGGAATCGAGGTCCCGCACCCCGGCGGACTTCGCGGTCACGCGCGGCGACCCGGCACTGGTGAAGGCGCTGGCACGAGCATTCCGGTGGCGGCGGATGTTGGAGATGGGGGTGGCCTGCTCGGTCTCCGACATCGCCCGCCAGGAGAAGCTGAACACGTCGTATGTCAGCCGGGTGCTGCGGCTGACGTTGCTGGCGCCGGACATCGTAGAGGCGGTTCTGGAGGGGCGGCAGGCGCCGGGGGTGACGCTAGTGGCGCTGATGGAACCGTTCCCAGTGGAGTGGGATCAGCAATCCTGCACGATTTCGCAAGGGCTTGGTCAGGACCCGAGTAGCCGCGGCTGAGCCACAAATTTGTTGCCCAGGGCGGATTGTGAAAATAGCCGAGGCGGCGCCCCGGGGGAAGCACCGCCTCGTCATTCAACCCGGCCATCCCCTACGAGCTCGTTCAGAGCCTTGCGGCTATGAGGACAGCTAACGGCTGAACCGGGGGGAGGTGGTTCGGCCGTTGAAGCGGAACGTAGCAGATTGCGCGCCCATCCCAACATCAATCCGCTCTGGCCTGTGTAGGTAATCCCGCAACAGGCGTCGGTACTGGCTCAGGGATGGCCGTGTTGACGTGGATTGCCATATCGAGATTGCGTCTGTTGATCGCGATCCACCCTGAAACCCACTACCCGCCCGACCTTCAGGATGCGGCGGTGCAGAACGTCTTGCAGCAGCCGGAAGCGCTCTCGGCGGAATGGGCGGCGTGACCGCCCTTGTTGCCGGTCTCGAGCCCGCCCGTCTGGAGATGGTTGTGGGGGCTCACGCACCGGGAACGCGCAAGTGCTGAACCGACGGGATAGTACGATTCGCGCACAGCACTCATCACCCACCCATTCAGAATCCCAACTCTCCGGCGCCGGCTCCGAAAAACCCAACGCTATATCAATGTGTTGGAAGTTGGTACTAAATCATCCAAGTCAACAGCCTCGGAGAGAAACCGCCCCCAGAGAGAGAATTTCGGGCATCCCCGCGCCGGTCAGGTCAACACCCCTCCCAAGAACCCTGCGGAATACTGCGGACTTTTGGGGCGGTCCAAAGCGGGGAGAGTTTTCCGGCTGCGGGTGGTGGCGTGGGGAAAGGAACCCACGTCCAACCTTCGCTGGAGATGGGTATACTGCGATATCAATGGCTTGGTATAATGTCGACCCTCATGGCTATCCGCCAAGATCACGCACGCCTGGCTAAGGAAACGCTTCCTCGTCAAACACCCTAGGTGGGAGCCGAGTGCGTTAGCAGCGCACGCTCGGATCTGTCCGGGGGGCGCCCGGTAATAGGCTTCCCTACCGGGATGGGCGCCGAAAACTCTAAGTATTATCCTATATCAATTGGATACTCATTTTTAGCGACTCAAGAGGCCACGCTGTGCCCGAGCAAACTCACCCCTCAATGGCGCGGGTGTAAGCACTGGCCGTGATCGGCCAAAACTTCGATGACGCGGCAGTCCGCGACCTTGCCATGCCGGCAACTCTCGACCATCAAATCCAACTCGGCCTTCAGGGCAATCAGGCTGTCGATGCGTTGTTCCACTTCCGCGAGACGCGCCCGGGCAATGGCATCGGCGGTGCCGCATGACTGGTGCGGGTTATCCTGGAGGGTCAGGAGTGTGCGGATGGCATCGATCTCAAAGCCCAACGCGCGCGCGTGGCGGATGAAGGCCAAGCGTCGCAGGTCGCCGGCATCGAACCTGCGGCGGTTTCCCTCCGTGCGCGGCGCCGCGGGCAGCAAGCCAATCTGCTCATAATAACGGATCGTCGGCACCTTCACCCCGCACGTTCGGGATGCCTCTCCGATTGAAACCATCTCTGCCATATTGCTTGCTCCTCTAGTCACTAGAGGATGTAGCGTGCGCCATCGTGGTTCAAGGGATTTTGATGATGGGAGAGAGGGCAACGCAGACCCGCTATCGCGTCGAAGGCATGGATTGTGCCGGGTGCGCGGCCAAGATCGACACGGCCGTGCGGCGGCTGCCTGGTATCTTGGATGTGGCCGTTTCGGCGACTGCCGGAACCATGACCGTGCATTATAGCGGCCCGAGTGATCCCGCCGCGATCGAACGCGCCGTCACCGGCCTTGGCTATGGGATTGCGTCAGCCAGCAACGCAGCCGGGACAATTCCATCCGAGGAACACAAGCAAGACCAGGGGCCGGACCAGCACCAGCAAGATATCAGGCCAATTGACGGGCCATGGTGGAAGACACCCAAAGCGCTGCTGACGGCAACCTCTGGTGCTGCCCTGATCCTCGCCTGGGGACTCGGTGTGCTTCTTCCGACCGTTGCACCATGGCTTTTCATCGTTGCCATGCTGGTCGGGCTGGTGCCTATCGCGCGACGCGCCTTCATGGCCGCTCGGGCTGGCACACCGTTTTCCATCGAAATGCTGATGACGATCGCCGCCCTGGGTGCGATCGTCATCGGCGCCTCCGAGGAAGCCGCGGCCGTCGTCTTTCTGTTTCTGGTCGGCGAGCTGCTGGAAGGCGTCGCCGGCGGGCGAGCGCGCGCCAGCATCCAGGAGCTCGCGGCCCTGGTGCCGAAAACGGCCTGGCTGGAAACCGACGGGCAGACGCGAGAAGTGCCGGCGGATTCTGTCGCGGTCGGTTCCGTCATCATGGTGCGGCCCGGCGACCGCGTGCCCGCTGATGGCGTGATCATTGCCGGCGAAAGCGCCATCAATGAAGCGCCGGTAACCGGCGAGAGCGAACCCCGGCGCAAGCGCGTCGATGATCCGGTGTTCGCCGGCACGATCAACGGTGACGGGGCGCTGCGCATACGAGTGACGGCGGCGGCGGCGGATAACACCATCGCCCGCATCGTAAAGCTGGTCGAGGAAGCCCAGGAAAGCAAAGCGCCGACAGAGCGGTTCATCGATCGCTTCTCGCGCTACTACACGCCTGGCGTAGTCCTGGTCGCGGCCCTTGTGGCGGTCGTCCCGCCCCTAATGCTAGGCGCGGCCTGGGATGCATGGATCTATAAAGGCCTCGCCATCCTGCTGATCGGTTGCCCCTGCGCGCTGGTGATTTCGACGCCGGCAGCCATCGCGGCGTCGTTGTCAGCCGGCGCACGGCGTGGCCTGCTGCTGAAAGGCGGCGCGGTGTTGGAAGCAATTGGCCACATCAACATCGCCGCGTTCGACAAGACCGGCACGCTGACGGAAGGCAGGCCCAAGGTCACCGACATATTGAGCTTTGACCGCCCCGAAGCAGATGTGCTGCGGCTGGCGGCCGCTCTCGAAACCGGGTCGAACCACCCGCTCGCCGTCGCCATTCTGGCACGCGCGAAGGCTGACGGCGTGATCCCGCCACCATCGGAAGGCGGCGAAGCCGTGGGCGGCAAAGGCGTCACGGGCCGGGTCGGAGGCATCGCGCTGTTCCTTGGATCTTCTGGCGCGGCCGGCGAACGAGCAACCCTGACGGCCGAGCAGAAGGAGCGTATTGATGTGCTGAACGCCGATGGCAAGTCGGTGGCCGTGCTGGTCGCGGGCGGCACGGCCGCCGGGGCCATCGCGATGCGCGACGAACCGCGTGTCGACGCTAAGGCGGGACTGAAGGCCCTGACCGACGCCGGCATTCGCATCATCATGCTGACCGGCGACAACCGCCGC
>CAMCDA010000299.1 GCA_945873195.1 Asaia bogorensis | reverse complement strand
CCGAATCAGATCGCGGCCTGGAAAGCCCGGCTGCTGGAGGGCGCCTCCGGTTTGTTTGGTTCCGGCGTGGAGCGGGCGGATGCCGGCCCGGTGGATCTCACGGTGCTTCATGCGAAGATCGGAGAGCTGACGCTGGAGAAGGATTTTTTGGCCGGCGCGCCCAGCAAGGCCGGCCTGCTGAGCGCAAAGCGATGATCGACCGCGGGCACGAACTTCCGCTCAGCCTGCAGGCTTCACTCCTGAAGCTGAGCCGGAGCAGCCTCTATTACAAAGGACGGCCGGTCACCCCGGCCAATCTCACGATCACCCGAGACGGTGGTGGGGAAGGTGTGGGACCTGCAACGCGACACCGGGCCGGCTGGCGTGCGGTTGGAAACCAATTGAGCGGGCCTCGCCAATCACGCGTCGGAGCGGGAACCGGGCAGTCTGCTGGCGCGGGAGGTGAAGTCCGCATTTCGTGGGACATCGGTTCAGGCGCTGGCGGTCCTACCGCAACCCAGGCTAACCTTCCCTGGTCCAGAAGCGTCCGGCCGCCGATCCCGCGTGGGACATTGAAGCGGTTCGCACGTTCCAAGCAGCCACACGGCCCGTCAGGGGAGAGGTCCGAATGAACGATGTATTGCAGACTGCGCGTCCAGCCGCCACGAACTCGGCTCTCGATTTCGACGCGATCGTCATCGGCGCCGGTGTTTCCGGCCTCCATCAACTCTACCGCCTGCGCGAACTCGGCATGACTGTCCGGGTGTTCGAGATGGGGTCGAACGTGGGCGGCACCTGGTACTGGAACCGCTACCCCGGGGCACGGTTTGATTCCGAGAGCTGGACCTACGGCTACTCCTTCTCCCAGGAACTGCTCGACGAGTGGGACTGGGATGAACATTTCGCGGCGCAGCCCGAAACCGAACGATATCTGAATCACGTGGCGGACAAGTTCGACCTGCGGCGCGATATTCAGTTCCGGACCACCGTCAAATCGGCGCACTACCAGGAAGACAGCAACTGCTGGAAAGTGACGCTGCACGATGGCAGCCAGTGCACGGCGCGGTTTCTGGTCACCGCGGTCGGCGTGTTGTCGGCCTCGGTGCTGCCGCGCATCCCGGGTATCGAAACATTCAAGGGCGAGTCCTGCCACACTCATAACTGGCCCAAGCAACCGGTCAGCTTCGCGGGCAAGCGCGTGGCGGTAATCGGCACCGGCGCCACTGGCATTCAGGCAATCACCGAAATCGCCAAGACCGCCGGCCACCTGACCGTGTTTCAGCGCACCGCCCAATGGTCCGCGCCCCTGCACAACTCCAAGGTGACGCCCGAGGAAATGGCGGACATCCGTAAGAACTACGCCGACATCTTCGCCAAGTGCCAGGAAACCGTCGGCTGCTTCATCCATGCGGCCGATCCGCGTTCGGCGCTGGAAGTCACGCGGGAAGAACGTGAGGCGTTCTGGGAACAGCGCTACGGCGAACCCGGCTTCGGCATCTGGATGGGGAATTTCCGTGACGTTCTGATGGACCGAGAGGCCAACCGGCTGATGTCCGACTGGCTGGGGAACAAGATCCGCGCGCGCGTCAATGATCCCGTGGTGGCGGAGAAGCTTGTCCCCAAGACCCACGGCTTTGGCATGCGCCGCGTACCGCTGGAAAGCGGCTATTTCGAAGTCTACAACCAGCCGAACGTGAAGCTGATTGATCTGACCGAAACACCGATCGAGCGCGTCACGCCGGAGGGCATCCGCACCTCCGATACCGATTACCAGTTCGATATGATCATCTACGCGACCGGCTTCGATGCGATCACCGGCGCCTTCGACCAGATCGACATTCGCGGCGTCGGCGGCGTGTCGCTGAAGGAAAAATGGGCCAACGGACCGGTGACCATGTTGGGAATCCTTGTCGATGGCTTCCCCAACTTCATGATGGTCATGGGACCGCACGCCGGGCTCGGCAATTTCCCGCGCGCGGTGGAATATACCTCCGACTGGGTCACGGCGTTGATCGGTCACGCGCGCGACAACGCCCTGACCCGCGTGGACGCAACGCCCGAGGCGACAAAGACCTGGACCGATCACGTCATCGAAACCAACGAAGGGTTGCTGTTTACCGAGGTCGATTCCTGGATGACGGGCATCAACCGCAACCTGGAGGGCAAGCAGGTCCGTCGGGTGATGCGCTACAGCGGCGGCCATCCGGCATTCCGCCAGCATTGTGACGCGGAGGCCGCGGGCGGATACCGAGGCCTGTCAATGTCGTGATGGCGGACTGGCGATGGGCATCCAAGGAGTGGCTGGGTGCGACGACCGAGGCGGTTCGTGCACTCCCGCACCGGCGAGTGCGGTGTTTCGGCGTCCTCGCCGGGGTCCGGTGCGCGGGTCTGAGAGACGTAAGCCGGCGTATCCCCGACGCGGCCGTCTCCTGGCACTGAAGGGTCCGACAGGGAGATGACGATGAGTATAAGCGTCGGGCGGACCCGTGCCGATCTGGTCGCCCCGTTCAGCGACGCCGTTCGCAAAGCCATTACCGAGGGCGGCGAGGTCGGATTGCAGGTCGCCATCTACAGCGGCGGCGAGCTGGTCGTCGATATCGCGGCGGGCATCGCCGACAGCGCTGCCGGAACGCCCGTCCACGCGGACACGTTGTTCCCCACGTTTTCAGTCATCAAGGCGGTGACGGCGGTCGCATTGCACATCCAGGCAGCGCGCGGCCTGGTTGACTACGACGCGCCCATCGCGCGGTACTGGCCGGAATTCGCCGCCAACGGCAAGGCAGGCATGACCGTGCGGCACGTGCTGCACCACCGCTCCGGCCTCTGGCACATGCCGCCGGATGTGACGCCGGAGCGCATGGCCGATTATGCCTGGATGTGCGACAGCCTGGCCCGCATGGCGCCGATGTTCGAACCCGGAACCCGCAACGCCTATCAAAGCTATACGTTCGGTTGGCTGATAGCCGAGGTGGTCTGCCGAACCGACCCCAACCACCGCGATTTCCCCACCTTCGTCCGCCAGGAAATCCTCAATCCGCTCGGCATCACCGACCTGTGGATTGGCGTGCCGACGTCGGAACACGGCCGGATCGCCCGCCTGATCAATCCGCTGCCGCGGCCATTGCCACCGGATGCGCCGCGCTTCAAGGCGATTCCCCCGCATGTCGGCACCGTCCAGGAGATCTTCGGCCGCCCCGACATCCGGCAGGCCTGCATCCCCGGCGCAGGCGGCTACGCGACCGCCCCCGCGATGGCCCGGTTCTTCGCCATGTTGGCGGGCGGGGGCGCGCTGGGCGGCGTGCGCATCCTGCCCCAGGACCTGGTGCGGAGCCTGACCGTGCCGCGTCCAGGCTCGGATGAAATCGACGACGTGCAGGGGATCGTGGTGCGGATCGGCGCCGGTTTCTGGCTATCCGGCAATTCCCAGCCCGAGAACCTCGGAAGACTGATCGGCACGAATCCGAACGCGTTCGGCCATCCGGGCGCGGGTTGCTCGATCGGATGGGCCGATCCGGACAAGGGGATCGCGGTGGCCATCCTGCACAACCGGATGGTCCAGCCGCCCGCCACGTCGCAGGATCCGATCCGGGCCGCCGTGACGGCGGCGTTCGGGGCGGATTGACGGGGCGCGTTTCCACGCCCGCGCGGCCGCCGCCCCGGTGTGGGTCCTGGGCGATCCCGGTGGGGGTCTAACCCCCGACAATCTCCTTGAAACGCCGCAGGAGATCGATCTGCGCGTCCAGGCCGACCAGGTCATAGGTCGGATAGAGCATCGCGATGCTGGCCCCCAGGCGGCGCCACGCCGCGACCTCCGTCGCCCAGGCATCCGGGTCGAAACGGGGCGCGCGGACCCAGGTCTCCAACCCAAAGGACGCGGGATCGCGGCCATAAGCCTTCAGGTGGTCGCGCAGCATGCCCAGCTTCGCTTCTCCGGCCGCGTCCGGCGCCATGATCGGCATCCAGCCATCACCCAGCCGAGCGGCGCGCTTGATGACGGCGTCGGATGATCCGCCAAACCAGATCGGGATCGACCGCTGCACCGGCGCGGGCAGGATGTTGACGCTGTTCAGCGTGTGAAACCGCCCCTCGAACGTCACCAGATCCCCGGTCCACAGCCGCCGCATCACATCAATCTGCTCGGCCTGCATGGCGCCGCGGGTGTTCCAGGTCGCGCCCAGCGATTCATACTCGACATGGTTCCAGCCCACGCCGATCCCCAGCCGCATCCGGCCACCACTCAGGACATCGATCTCCGCCGCCTGCTTGGCGACCAGCCCGGTCTGGCGCTGCGGCAGGATCAAGACCCCGCTGGCCAGGCCAACCTTCTTCGTCACCGCGGCCAGGAATGCCATGGTGGTGAAGGTCTCGTGGAACGTGTCCTTCTCGGTATAGACAGGTTTCCAATCACCGCGGGCCGTCGCGCCAAAGACGTGATCGGGCACCTCGATATGGGCGTAGCCGAGATCCTCGACCGCCTGGGCCCAATCACGGATTTTCGACGGATCGCTACCAATGGTCCGGGTGGGGAAAAACGCGCTCAGTTGCATCCTGCTCTCCTGTCGGCGGACTTCGCCTTCGGCGTCGCCGTCAGGCACGCTTCACGTCCATCGGAGGCGGTTCGCCATCGGCCAAGCATAGTTTGCATGGGTAACGATGTCATCACGCGTGGCACGCGATGCGGCGCCGTCGATACCCACGTTCAGGTTCGCGGTTCACACCGGGTCATCAAGGGCCTGAGCGGCGTGATCCAACCAGTTGCGGAGATCGGCAGCGAGAGGCGGCGCATTCCCGCGGACAAGATCATCATCGCGACCGGTTCGGGCCCACGGCCGGATTTGCTTGTTCCCGTCCCGCGGTGCAGGCTTCCCCCACACCTTGGGAGGGATGGAATGCCCATCGAATGGACGCGCGGATCGGTCACCGCCGCCGGAACTGAATTGCGGTTGATGCGGGCGGGCAAGGGATCACCGGTCGTGATCCTGCACCGCGACATCGGCACGCTTGAGCAACTGGCCTTCTATGACGCCCTGGCCGAACGGCACGATGTCATCATTCCCATCCATCCCGGCTACAGCGAGGCGCCTCGGCCTGATTGGGTACGTGGGGTCCGCGACATCGCCGTGCTCTATCGTTCGATGCTTGAAGAACTCGGCATGCGTGGCGCTTCCCTGGTTGGCCTGGGTTTCGGTGGTTGGATCGCCGCCGAAATGGCAACGATGGCGCCCGCCGATCTCTCCCGCCTCGTGCTGGCTGGCCCGATGGGGGTAAAGCCGCCGACGGGCGAAATCCTCGACCAGGCCCTGATCAGCTACATTGAGTATGTCCGCGCCGGTTTTCATGATCCGCGGGCATTCGAGACCAATTACGGTGAGACATTGTCCACGGCACAACTCGTGCACTGGGATCTGTGCCGGGAGATGTCGTTCCGGGTCGCCTGGAAGCCTTAGAGTCCGTACGGAAGGTCTCTCAAGGATTACATAGCCTTCGGAGCATCATCCGGATCGCCGCCAGCCGCAGGAACGCCAACGCATTATACGTGAGGTTCTCGAAATCCTTGGCCAACCGCCGGCATCGGTTGAGCCACGCGAGTGTCCGTTCGACAAC
>CAMCDA010000298.1 GCA_945873195.1 Asaia bogorensis | reverse complement strand
GGGGCGGCTGGCGACTGGGGGGTTGCTACCCCTCCCCCTGACCTTGGTCCGCTTCGCGGCCCAAGCCCTTAAGGGGAGGGGGGATTCTTGTGCGGGTTCAGGCTGAGAGTTTTCCGGCCAACAGGGCGGCGATGCGTTTCGTGAAGGCGCTGGCGTCTCGGGGGGCTTCGCCTTCCTGCACCAGGGCCAGGTCCAGCAGCATGGGGGCGGCTTCGGCGATTGCCTCGGCGTCCTCGTGCTTCGCGGCCAAGGCGGCGATCAGTGGATGCGTCGGGTTCACCTCCAGGATCGGGCGCGCCGGCATCATCGCCCGCCCGGCCCGCCGCATCAGGCGCTGCATCTGCAAATCCGGACCCTTGTCGTCGGCGGCCAGGACCACGGCGCTTTCGCTGAGCCGTGACGTCGCCCGGACGTCGGACACCTCCGCCTCCAACGCCGTTTTCAACGCCGCCAGCAGGGGGGAGATATCCGGCTGTTCGACGTCGGACGCCAGGTCGGCGGCGGCCTGTGTCACGCTGCGGAGCTTCTTGTCCATGAAGCTATCGAGCCGCTCGGGCCAGAAGGCATCGATCGGGTCGGCCATCAGCAGGACTTCCCAACCCTTGGCGCGGAAGCCTTCCAACTGCGGCGACGCCTTCATCGCGTCGGTGTTGTCGCCGATCAGGTAGTAGATGGCCTCCTGGCCCTCCGGCATCCGCTCCGCATACTCGGCCAGCGACGTCCAGCCGTCCTGGGTCGAGGAACGGAAGCGCAGCAGGCCGGCGATCTCGGTCCGGTTCTCGCTGTCCTCCCAGACGCCTTCCTTCATCAGGGCGCCGAAATTCTCCCAGAACCGGCCGTAGTCCTCCGCGTCCTTGGCATGGGTCTTCAGTTCGCCCAGCACCCGGCCGACGACCGCCTTGCGGATGCGGGCGAGCACCGGGGTGGTCTGCAACATCTCGCGGGAGACGTTCAGCGGCAGGTCTTCCGTGTCCACCACGCCCTGGACGAATCGCAGCCAGGGCGGCAGCAGGTCGGCCTTGTCGGTGATGAACATCCGCCGGACATGCAGGCGGACATGGGACTCGCGGTCGCCCTCGACGGGGTCGAACGGCTTCATGCCGGGGATGAACAGCAGGCCGTAGTATTCCAGCGTGCCCTCGACCTTCCAGTGCATCGTCGCCCAGGGCGTGTCGAAGATGTTGCCCAGATGGCGGTAGAAGGCGTGGTACGACGCCTCGTCCACATCCGCGCGGGCCTTGCGCCAGAGCGCGGTGCCCTCATTCGCCGCCTGGTCCTTGCCGTCGCGGGCGACGGTGATCGGCAGCGTGATGTGGTCGGCCCACTTGCGGATGATGGTTTCCAGCCGCATCGGCTCCAGAAACTCTTCCGCGTCGGCCTTCATGTGCAGGACGATGTCGGTGCCGGGCGTCTCGCGCTCTCCGGGCGACAGGGTGTACTGCCCGGCGCCTTCGGATGCCCAGGTGAAGGCTTCATCCGAGCCGGCCTTGCGGGACGTGACCTCCACCCGGTCGGCGACCATGAAGGCGGAGTAGAAGCCGACGCCGAACTGGCCGATCAGGTTGGGCCGGTCCTCGGGCTTGGCGCTGGCGAGCGTCTGGCCGAAGGCGCGGGTGCCGGACCGGGCGATGGTGCCGAGGTTGTCGATCAGGTCCTGCCGGCCCATGCCGATGCCGTCATCGGCGATCAGCAGCGTGCGGGCGGCCTTGTCCGGGACGATGCGGACCTTGGCCTCCGTAGGTGGAGAAAGGGCTGGGTCGGTCAGCGCCTCGAACCGGCGGCGGTCGGTCGCGTCGGCGGCGTTGGCTACCAGTTCGCGAAGAAAAATCTCACGATCCGAATAGAGAGAGTGGACAACCAGGTCGAGCAGACGGCCGACCTCGGCGCCAAATTCGTGTTTTTCTAGGACTGTGTCGTTCATGCGGTCCCTCCTGTGCGCGCGCGGATATGCGAACGCGGAGGGCAAGTTTCAATGTGCAACGTCACAATGTTATGGACGCGCGGGCGCCGCGGGTAGTACCGTGATGAGCAACGGAGTAGCGGAAATGATGGGTGTTACCCAAGCGCAGGAGGTTTCCCTCCCTACTCTTTGGACAGACCGGCCAGATGCGATGGCTGGCCTTGCTGACCGTTTCGGCGCCCGCAAGATCAAGGACGAAGACTACGATGACTTGGCGCATTTCATCGATCATGGCTGGTTGATCTGGCGCAACGCGATCGAGCCGGACCTCATTGATGCCTTGGTGAAGGATGTGCGTGGTCATCATCGCCATCCTGGAAAATTTCTGACGACGGATCATCGCAGCAAGTTGTCCAAGCTGAAGCTCTCCGGCGATCAACCGGATGCGTATGAGAGTCTGTTTGATCTTTATGTGAACCTGGAATCGTCACGGCGGATCTGCCTGCATCCGCGTATCGTCCGGTTCCTGTCGCTGGCCTTCGATTCCGCTCCCGTCGCGTTCCAGCAGTTGCTCTTTCAACGCAGCAATGGCCACGACGTCCATCAGGACACATCCGTGGTCGCGGTCGAGGAGCCGTGCCTGCTCGTCGCCACCTGGATCGCGCTGGAAGATGTGGTCGAGGGGGCCGGTGAACTCGCATTCTACGACCGCAGCCACAAGCTGCCGCATATTCTCTTCAAGGACGGGTCCAAGCGGATCAACTTCGGGTCGGACGACAGCAAGGCGTACGCCCGCGAGTTGGAACAGGCCTGCGTTCAACGTGGGCTGGCCTATGAGCGGTTCATGGCCAAGAAGGGCGATGTCCTGTTCTGGACCGCCGATCTGGCGCATCGCAGTCACCAACGCACGCTTCCGGATGGCACGAGCAGGCTGTCTTGCGTCACGCATTATTGTCCAGACACCACGACGCCCTTCTGGTTTCGCCATCATGAGGACAAGCGCCATTTCGCGGATTATGGGGCCGACGCGAAGCTCGCGAGCATGCATTACCGGCTGAAGGATCGGAAGAAGGGTTTGATCGCGCCATCGTCGCCAATGACCTACTAGGCGCCCGGGCGTCATCCTGGGGTGGCGGAGGTCGAACAGTCTGCCACGAAACCCCCCCGTGCATTCCGCGCCGCAACATCCAAACGCCGCTGCCGGACCGGGCGATGGGGTCGAGGTTGCTGATCAGGTCCTGCCGCCCCATGCCGATGCCGTCATCGGCGATCAGCAGCGTGCGGGGGCCTTGTCCCGGACAATGCGGACCTTGGCTTTGGACGGCGGGGAAAGGGCGGGGTCGGTCAACGCCTCGAACCGGCGACGGTCGGTCGCATCGGCGGTGTTGGCCACCAACATCTCACGATCCGAATAGAGTGAGTGGACAACCAGGTCGAGCAAACGGCCGAGCTCGGCGCCCATTCGTGTTTTTCGAGGACAGTGTCGTTCATGCGGTCCCCGCAGCGCGCGCGCACCTGCGAACGCGGAGGCCGGATTTCAATGTAGAAAGTGTGCGGCTACGTCCCAAACCCCATTCAGTCCATGCGCCGACTTCGGCAACCACCCGACCGTGAGCCGAACGCCCCGCCTTGTTGCCCGCCGCCCGACAGCCCAATCTGGCCCGATGGCTTGCTCCGAATCCCACCTATGACCACCGCCCCGCCCCAGGATGGCCTGCCGCCCGAAACACGCTGGCTTGCCTTGATCGCGGTCGGCATCGCCGTGGCCATGTCCGTGCTGGTCGGCTCCATCGCCAATGTCGCGCTGCCCACCATCGCGGCCGACCTCAAGGTGACGCCGGCGGAGTCGATCTGGGTCGTCAACGCCTACCAATTGGCAGTCACCGTCTCCCTGCTGCCGTTTTCCTCCCTGGGCGATGTCTATGGCCACCGGCGCATCTATGCCTGGGGAATCGTGCTGTTCACGCTCGCCTCCCTGGTCTGCGCCATCGCCCCCAACATGAACGTTCTGGTCGCCGCCCGCGTCGTACAGGGGCTGGGCGGGGCCGGCATCATGAGCGTCAACGGCGCCCTGATCCGCTTCATCTTCCCCCGCGCGGAACTCGGCCGAGGCGTCGGCTACAACGTGCTGTTCGTGGCGACATCCTCAGCCGCCGGACCATCCGTGGCGGCGGCGATCATGGCGGTGTCCTCCTGGCCGTGGCTGTTCGCCGTGCATGTGCCGATCGGGATCGTCGCGCTGGCGCTGTCGTTGCGATACCTGCCGAAGTCACCGCTGGGCGGCTTCACCTTTGATCCTTGGAGCGCGGTGCTCAACGCCGTCACCCTGGGGCTGTTCATCATCGGGCTGGACGGCATCGCGCATGGCTATCCCTGGCCGCTGATCGCCGCCGAACTGCTGGTGGCCGTCGGTGTCGGCACGATCTTCGTCCGCCGGCAGAACGGGCTGCGCGCGCCGATGCTGCCAGTGGATCTGTTCCGCCGTCCGGTCTTCGCGCTCTCGGTCTGCACGGCGACATGCGCCCACGGGGCACAGATGGTCGCGCTGCTGGTCCTGCCGTTCTGGTTTCAGTACGTGCAGGGCCTGACCCCGATCGAGATCGGGGTGCTGATTACCCCCTGGCCCGCGATCATCGTCATAGTCGCCCCCATCGCCGGCCGCCTGGCCGACCGCTATCCGGCGGGCCTGCTCGGCGGGCTGGGCCTGGCGGTGATGACCACGGGATTGTTGCTGGTGCTGACCATGCCGGATGACGTTTCTCGTCTGGATGTGGCGTGGCGGATGATGATCTGCGGCATGGGCTTCGGCTTTTTCCAGGCGCCCAACAACCGCCTGATCATCGGTAGCGCCCCGCCTGACCGGGCCGGCGCGGGATCGGGGATGCTCTCGACCTCCCGTCTCGTGGGGCAAACCACCGCCTCGGCCCTGGTGGCCGTGGTCTTCGGCCTGACCCATGACATGCCGGATGCGGTCACCGTCGCCACCACCGCCTCCATCATCATGGCCGCGAGCTTCGCTGGATTGGGAATGATTCTGAGTTGGCTTCGCTTGCGGGTGAAAAACCAGTAAACGTCGTTTCAGGCGACCTCGTGCGGATTGATGTCGAATTCTCTGACGCCCCTTGGCAACGTACCGGCGGCGCCGTGCCGCCTGATCCCCGCGCTTCTGGGACTGGGCCTTTCGCTCGCGGTCCTGGCCGGCCCTGCGTCCGTCGCGCAAGCGCAATCGGAGCGGGAGGAGGCCGTGCTTCTCGCCCGCGCTGGCCAGATGGACGAAGCGCTGAGCCGCTTGCGGGCCATGCTGGCGCGCGGCACCGACGATCCGGCCGTCGCGCTCGATCTGGTCACGTTGCTGGAACAGGCGGGCCGGTCGGCCGAGGCCGTTGCGGTCTGGGATCGTGCCGCGCCGCGCGATCCGCCATCCTATGCGCTGTTGGCGGCGACACGGGCTTTTCGGGAACAGAAGCGGTTCGATACAGCCGCCGGCCTGGCCCGCGCCGGCCTGCGCCGTTTTTCCGACGAAACCGTCTGGCCCATACTGCTGGGCCTGATTGAGGTGGTCCCTGAAAATTGGACAGGTGGCTAAGAGAGTCTCCCACCCCTAAACCGGCCATGGGCCAGGGGTGATTGATGACCAAAGTACGCAAGCAGCACACGGCGGAGTTCAAGTCCAAGGTAGCCCTCGCGGCGGTGCGTGAGGA
>CAMCDA010000297.1 GCA_945873195.1 Asaia bogorensis | reverse complement strand
CAAGATCGAGATCACTCTGTCGCGTAAATTCGGATGGGAGTGGAAGAACGCCAAAAGTGCTTCGTCGCTGAGGCTCGCCGTCGCCATGGGTCCGATTCCCTTATCGAGGAGGCGTCAAAGTACTCCCCACAACGTTGAATCGCACCCAGCGCGGGCCTGACGGGAATCCCCGCCGAACGCAGTTTCGCGGGTCGGCATCGCGCTGGCGCAAAAGCGATTATCCCGCTCCCGGCGATGTGCTATCCGGTGCGGGCGAAATGATCAGATTGAGGACAATGCCAGCAGGCTTCAGCGACCGTCGCGCGTCCAGGGGAAACCTCGGTTGATGACCCCGCCCGCGCCGCTCATCCTGCACGTGTTCCCGACCTTCGCCGTCGGGGGCGCACAGGCGCGCTTCGCAACGATCGCCAATGCCATGGGGTCGGCGTTCCGCCACATGGTCGTGTCGCTGGATGGCCGCCTCGATGCACGCGGTCGCGTGCTGCCCTCGATCGATATCAGTTACCCTGCACTGAGCGGGCGGAAGGACGCGTTCTTTGGCTGCGTTCTGGCCTATCGCCAGTTGCTTCGCCAATGGCAGCCCGATCTGCTGGTGACCTATAACTGGGGCGCGATCGAATTCGCCTTCGCCAATATCCTGCCCCTGGTGCGGCATGTGCATGTGATCGACGGGTTCGGCTCGGATGAGTATTTCGTGAGGCTGCGCCGGCGGGTGATGGCCAATCGCATGGCGCTGTGCCGGGGCGTGACCGTCGTTCCTTCCATGAACCTGCGGCGAATTCTGCAAGACGAGTGGGCGCTGCCGCCCGACCGGGTCCGGTACATTCCGAATGGGATCGACCTGATGCGGTTTTCCGCCAGTCGGCCGGTCGCGCGGGCCGATGCGCCGTTGACGATCGGGACTGTCGCCGCGCTCCGCCCGGAAAAGAACATCGCCCGCTTGCTTCATGCGTTCTCCCGGCTGGAAGGGGCCCCGTCGATCCGGCTGACGATTGTGGGCGATGGCGAGTGCCGTGGTGAGCTTGTGGCCCTGGCCGGGGCGCTGGGAATCCGGGACCGGGTGGATTTCGTCGGGCACAGCAACGACGTGCATGCTTTTCTGGCGACATTCGACATCTTTGCCTTGTCCTCCGACACCGAGCAGATGCCGATCGTGGTGCTGGAGGCCATGGCCAGCGGCATACCCGTGGTCGCAACGGATGTGGGCGATATCCGTGTGATGGTCGCCGCCGAGAACGATGCGTTCATTGGGAACGAGACGATTGACGGCTTCGCGGCATCGCTGCGCCGGCTGGTGGAAGACGGCCCGCTGCGGGCGCGGATCGGGGCCGCCAATCGGGCGAAGGCCGAAGCCTGCTTCGCCGAGGCCGATATGCTGGACGCCTGGCGCGACCTGCTGTGGGACCGTATCAGGACGCCCTTGGGCCTGTAGACGGCAGGGGATGGCGGGCACGCGAAAAGCTCTCACAAGCAACGTCACGTATGATATGCGTCGGTCGACCGCCCCCGCGGCGGCCTGACGGCCGGATCGAGACATACGCCTTCATCCAACGGAGATACGTTTGCCCGCATTCATCTGTTTGGCATGTGGTACGCATTATTCGATCACGGATACGCCGCCGGATGGGTGTGTGTTGTGCACGGACCCCCGCTTCGTTGTCGGTCCCGCTGGTCAGATATGGACGACGCCGCAGGTGATGCGGCAAAGCCATTTCACCACGTTTCGGCGGCTGGAGCCGGGGTTGATGGGGGTGGGCCTGCAACCGCATTTCGCCTTTGGCCAGCGAGCGTTGCTGCTGCGTACGACCCAGGGCAACATCCTGTGGGACTGTCCACCCTTCCTCGACGACGCCACCGTCACCATCATGACAGCGCTCGGCGGGGTGACCGCGATCGCGATGTCGGGGCCGCTCGGGTACGGCGCGATGGTGGATTGGAGCCACGCCTTCGGCAGCGCCCCCATATATATCCACGCTGCGGACCGGAAATTCGTGCGCCGGTCGGATTCGGGCATCATCTTCTGGGAAGATGATGCGACCGAGCTTCTGCCCGGCGTGACGCTGGTGCGCTGCGGCGGCCAGTTCGATGGGGGCAGCGTGCTGCACTGGGCACAGGGCGGCGGCGGGTTGGGGGCCTTGATGGCTGGCGATACGCTCCGCATCCAGCCAGACCGGAACATTGGTTTCATGCGCAGCCATGTGAACGGCGTGCCGCTGGACGCGGACGCGGTGATGCGGATTGGCGCGTTGATGGCGGAACTGCCGTTCGACGTGATGTATGGCGGCGCCTGGGATGCGGTGTTGCCGAACGGCGCCCGCGCGGTGCTGGCGCGATCGGTGCGCCGGCATATCGAGGCGATCGGCGGCACGCATCTGATGATATGACCCTCGGCGCCGCATGGCGTGATTCGTTCGCCCAAACGTGTGGCGGATGGCATTGCCAGGGGCGCACCGCCGCCTGATCATCGACGGGAAACGGAAGGATGGCGGCATGTCCAGTGAACTGACCCGCATGACGGCGACAGAGGCCGTGGCGCGCCTGCGGAAGGGGGAAATCTCCCCCCTCGACCTGATCGACGCGGCCGAGGCGCGGATCGCGGCGGTCGAGCCGGCGGTGAACGCGCTGCCGACCCTCTGCCTGAACCGCGCGCGGGACCATGCCCGGAACCTGATGAACGGGCGGCGGCGGGAGGCGGAGTGGGAGCCTGGCTGGCTCGCCGGCCTGCCGGTGTCGATCAAGGACCTGACCGATGTGGCGGGGGTGCGGACGACCTATGGCTCTCCGATCTTCCGCGACCATGTGCCGGTGAAGTCGCATCCGCTGGTGGAACGGATCGCGCGCAAGGGCGGGATCGTCATCGCCAAGTCGAACACGCCGGAGTTCGGGGCGGGTGGTTCGACCTTCAACGAGGTGTTTGGGCGCACCCGCAATCCCTGGAACACATCCCTGACCTGCGGCGGCTCCACGGGCGGCGGGGCGGTTTCGGTGGCGACGGGGGAAGTGTGGCTGGCGCATGGCACCGACCATGGCGGGTCGTTGCGGCGGCCGGGGACGTATTGTTCCGTGGTCGGGCTGCGGCCGTCACCGGGGCGGGTGACGCGAGGGACGTCGAACAATCTGTTCTCCCCCTTGTCGGTGCATGGGCCGATGGCGCGGAACATTCCGGACCTGACGCTGTTCCTGGATACGATGGCGGGGGTCTGTAACCTCGATCCGCTGACGGTGGAGGCGCCGACGGTGCCCTTTGCCCGCGCGGTGGCGGAGGCGCGTCCGCCTCGGCGGGTGGCGTTCAGCCCCGACTACAACGGCCAGATGGGCGTGGACCGGGAAACGCGGGAGATCTGCGAGAAGGCGGCGCGCCAGTTCGAAGCCCTGGGGTGTGAGGTCGAGGAATTCGCCCCCGACCTCGGGCCGCTGGAGGATGTGTTCATGGTCCTCCGCTCCCAGCATTTCGTGGTGGACCGGGAGTTGCAGTTGCAGACCCACCGCGACCAGATCAAGCCGGACATCCTCTGGAACACGGAAAAGGGCCTGGGGCAGACTCCCAGCCAGTTGGCGTGGGCGGAGCGGGAGCGGGCGGCGTTCTACCGGCGATATGCGGCGATGTTCGATCGGTTCGACATCTTCATCACGCCGAGTGCCGCAACCCCGGCGTTCGACGTGAATTTGCGGCATCCGGAGACGGTGGATGGGAAGAAGCTGACCAACTACATGGCGGCGTCGATGCTGAACGCGGCGATCACGCTGACCGGGTGTCCGGCGGTGGCGGTCCCGGCCGGGTTCGACCAGTGGGGGCGCCCGGTCGGGTTGCAGATTTCCGGCGGGCCTCGGAGCGAGGCTGCGATCCTGGGGGCGGCGGCGTTGCTGGAGGGGGTGATGGGGTTGGATCGGTTGTTGCCGATCGATCCCCGGACGGGGACGGTTCCGCCGGGGTAGGTGGGTGCGGCTCCGCGTTTTGTTGTGCCCGGGCGGTCTTATCAGACCGTCCACGGCGGGGTCCTGGAGGCTCCGGCCGAGCGTTCAGGTTTGTTGCATCCGCAGGATTTCGGCGATGCGGGCGTTGGCACCGTTGATGTCCGGTAGTTTCTCGCCCGCCGCTACCCGTTGCAGGACGCCCTTCTCCTCCAGTTGCATCGCGACGGCTATCGCGGCGGCGGTCTCGATGTCATGTGGTTTCAGGACGAGCACGCCGTTTTCATCGGCCAGGATCGCGTCGCCCGGTTCGACCGCCACGCCGCCGCAGGAAACGGGGACGCAGAAATCGCCCTGCCGGAACACGTGTTTGCAGGTGACGGTGGACAATCCGCGCGACCAGACCGGCATGTCGTATTGCCGGAGTTCCTGCACATCAGTGGCTGGCCCGTCCAGGATGATCGCCACGCAGCCGGCGGTCTTGGCCGAGAACGCGACTCCGCCACCGCAGGCGGCGTGGCGGGTGTCGCCGGCGCGGTCCACGACCAGGACATCGCCGGGCCGCAACTGGCCGAGGGCGTAGTGCACGATCGCGGTGTCGTCGGCGAAGGCGCGCACGGTCACGGCGGTGCCGGCGACGCGGCGGTAGCCGGGGATCTGGAGGCGGATCTCCGGGGCCATGAAGCCGGTGTGGCGCACATGCCCGATCGTTGCCGGTTCCGCCTGCAACAGGCGGGCGATCAGCGCCGGGTCGATTTGCGGCGGCAAGGGGTTGATGCGGAACATGGCGCGTTTCTCCGGTTTCCAGAATCGGATAGCACCCATGCCAGGGCGCCGGCGCGGGTTTTTCTGTCCCGCGGATCGGGGCTTGGGTAGAACGGCGCCGAACAACTCCGATCGAGGCCCCAGCGTGGACCGGCAAACCATCACCTATGTCTGGATCGGCGGCGCCGCGCTGGCGTTGCTGGTTTACTTCGCCGGCCCCGACACGTTCCTGTCGGCGATCTGGGGGGGGCTGGATACGGTGGAGGCCGCGTTCCACGCCTTCCTGTCCTTCCTCGGCGCGCAGGCCTTCGACGTGGTCCGGGCGGCGGCGATCGCGGTCTACATCGTGTTCCTGATTCTGGGCTTCCTGGCGTTGCAGCGCGGGCGGCGGGCGGTCGGGTTGCTGATTTTCGTGAGCCTCGGGTTTCTGATCCTGGTCTGGCGGCCGGATGCGGCGTCCTATGTGTCCTCCACCCGCTGGCTGGCGGCGTTGGCGCTGGGGATCATCGGCGCGGTGGTGCTGACGCAACGGCTACTGGAACCGCCGCGCGCACCGTTCCCGCCGCCTGGCCGTCCCCCCTATCCGGGGCGGCCATGAGCGGATCGCCCGACACGCTGACGGAGGCGGAGGCCGCGGCCGAACTGGAACGGCTCGCGACCGAGATCGCCTATCACGACCGGCTGTATCACGAGCGTGACGCGCCCGAGATCACCGACGGCGCCTATGACGCGCTGCGCCAGCGCAACGAAGCGATCGAGGCGCGGTTCCCGGCCTTGATGCGCGCGGATTCGCCCACGAAGCGGGTCGGCGGCGCGCCCGATGGCGGCTTCGCCAAGCTGCGCCACCGTATGCCGATGCTGTCATTGGACAACGTCTTCGATGCGGCCGAGTTCACGGAATTTCATGATCGCGCCCGCCGGTTCCTCGGC
>CAMCDA010000296.1 GCA_945873195.1 Asaia bogorensis | reverse complement strand
AGGCAATCGAGCAACGAAGTCTTGGGATGCGCGGTGCCGAGGTCGGAGAGAAAGGAACGGAACTGCATCGACCCGTCCTGGTCGACCCGGTCCAGGTTGCTGTAGGTCCAGCCGAGGTCGGTTGGGCGCGATCCGGCGAACGGCTCCATCAACGTGGCGAGGTGGTGCGGGTACCAGATGTCATCGTGATCGAGGAACGCGATCAGGTCGCCATGCGCGTGGGCGACACCGAAGTTCCTGGCGGCCGACTGGCCGCCGTTTTCTTTGTGCAACAAGCGGATCGGATGGGTCTGCGCGAGGCGGCGCACGATTTCAGGTCCGGCATCGCTGGACCCATCATCGACGACGATGATTTCATCTGGAGGCATCGTCTGGGCGAGCACGCTTTGCAGCGTTTCCTCGATGAAGGCAGCGCCGTTGTAGAGTGGAATGATTGCGGTGATCAGGTATTCGTGGCGGCGGGCACCGCTGCCATGGCGATTGGGGAGATGGCTTCGCAGCAGGGCCACATCCGTCAGGCAACGCTCGATTGCCTCCGGGTTTCCCTTGCGCAGGGCTTCCCGCGCTTCCACGATAGCCTGGCGCAGGAAGCGCGGGGCGATCAGATCACGGCTGTAGTGGCGATGGTTGAAGGGATCATCGGGGAAGTTCCGCAGCAGCTTGCGCGCGAACACCATGCGGCTGCGCGCCATGCGCGGTGACTGAGAGCTGCTCGCCTTGTAGATACGCCAGCGGCCGAGCGGGGTTCTGATGTAGGCGTGGTCGTAGCCGGCGTGAAAGAGTCGGATGAAAAGATCATCATCCTCGTATCCTGACAGCTCCTCATCGAAGCCACCAATGGCAAGGAATACCTTGCGTGACATCAGGGTGGAGGAGGGGAGGATGTACATATCCTCCCGTAGGCAGGTGATCAGCGTATCCTTGGGATGCGGTGTGGAGCAGGCATCGAGCACCGACACGCCGATCAGGCGGCCATTGATGTCGATCTCATCCAGGTTTGCGTAGACCCAGCCCAATTCCACACGCCGGACTTCGAGGAACGGCTCAACGAGTTGTTCGAGGTGGTTGGCATACCAGACGTCATCCTGGTCGAGCAGGGCGATCAGTTCGCTGTTGGCGTGCTGGATACCGAGGTTCCGGGCGCTCGACTGGCCGCCGTTTGGCTTCCGCAATAATGTGATGGGATGATCCGCGGCCATGCGTTCGACAATGGCGGGGCCGTCGTCGGTGGAGCCGTCATCGACGACGATGATTTCATGTGGCGGCAAAGTCTGCGCGAGGACGCCACGCAAGGCTTCCTCAATATATCGGGCGCCGTTGTAGAGGGGGATGACGGCCGCAATGGAGGGAACGGGCCTGCCACTGACAAGGGTCTTCGTGGTGATGTTCTCGGTCATCCAATGCCGCTTATCTGATGCAAGGTCGACGATCAGGATATGGCCGCGCGACAACAAGAATGTGCTATGCCAGCTTCCGAAAGTCATCGCAAGGTGAAGATGATTGACGCTTCACCATGACTGCCGTACAGCCGAATACGCCCCAAATCATAAAGAAAGTGTCACAGACATTGGATCGCACAGCCAGACTGCTGAGCATGTCGACACGCCAATCGAGGATCATCGAAGTCGGCGCCGGGTATAACCCGATCGCTCCGAAATCCGATGGTTGGCTGACGCATGTGGTCGACCACGCCGACCAGGCCACCCTGCGGGAGAAGTACGCCGGCGCCGATGTCGACGTGAACCGGATCGAGTCGGTGGATACGGTCTGGCACGATGGGCCGCTGGACCAGGCGATAGCGCCCGAATGGATCGGCCGGTTCGACACCATGATCGCCAGCCATGTGCTGGAACATATGCCCGACATGATCACCTTCCTTCGATCGGCGGAGCGGCTGCTACGCCCGGACGGGGTGATCGCGCTCGCGCTGCCGGACCGGCGGTTCTGCTTCGACTGCCTGAAGCCCGCGACGACCACGGGCGACATCCTGGAAGCACATCGGGTCGGCCGCGTGCGCCATGGTGTGCGAACGGTCTGGGCGCACATGGCCTACTCAACGGGCGTTGACGGCGGGCTGGCCTGGAACAGCCAGGCCACCGGCACGCCGCGGTTCCTGGACACGTTCGGCAGCGCCCACGCGATGGTCACGGATTTGAAGGACGATCCCTCCGCCCCCTATGTCGATTTCCACTGCTGGTATCTGACGCCGGCGAGCTTTGCCCTGATCATGCTGGAACTCAGCCAGATGGGCCTGGTCGACTGGCGGGTGGAGAGTGTCTCTCCGACCGAGGGGTTTGAGTTCTTCGCTTTCCTTCGCCGCGGCGGACTCCGGATCGCGGACGCCGAGAGCCTGCAGGAACGGCGTATGCAGTTGATGATGGACCAGTTGCGGGAGCAACGGGTTCTGATCGACCTGCTGTGCGGGACCACGGCTGCGCCCGCGACGCCAGCCCCGCCGGTTGTGGAGAAGGTCGGTGATCCGGAGATGAAAGAGGTCTCGGGGAAACTGGATCGGCTGCTGGGGATGATCGAGGCGCAGGAGCCACGGATGCACGAGATCGCGCATTCCGCCTTGCTGATTCGTGCCGCGCTGACGCCGGTGCAGAAGGTCTGGCATCGGCTGACCGGTCGGCGATAGGCCCTTTGCCCGCGTTGGGCTTGCGGGGGGCGCAAAGAAAAACGGCCGAGGCGTGAGCCTCGGCAGGGTCAGGCGGACGGCGCGCCGCTGAATTTCCTGTCGGATGCGACGATCAAGGCCTTTGGGATTCCAACCAGCCCGCCGGTGTCCGCGCATCCTTACGGGGCATCGATCGACGCGTTGATCCAGGGGGATCGGACCAAGCTGTGGCTGGATGTCGGCGCCGGGCTGCGGCACCAGTATCACCGGAACGTCGTGAACACGGAGATCTACCCCTCGGTTTCGACGGACATCCTGTGTGTTGGGGAGGATATGCCGTTCGAGGATGATCAGTTCGATGGCGTGCTCTGCCTGGCGACATTGGAGCATACCAAGCGGCCATGGGATGTGGCGCGGGAGATCTGCCGGGTTCTCAAGCCAGGTGGCACGGTCATCATCGACTTTCCGTTCATGCAGCCGGTGCACGGCTATCCGCATCACTATTTCAACGCGACTCCCATGGGGAACCAGAGCCTGTTCGAGGACTGGTGCGATATCGAGTCTGTGGAGGTGGGTTGGCATCATCACCCGATCATCGGCCTGCAATGGATGATGCGGGCGTTCCGCGACGGGCTGAGCGGGGCAGAGGGGGAGCATTTCGCGAACCTGCGCGTCAGCGACATCATCGAAGGCGATCTGACCGCGCTGATTGAGTCGCCTTGGGCGAAGGCCTTGCATCCGGACATGCGGAAAGTGATTGCGACCGGATCGGTCCTGACCGCCCGGAAACGCGGTGGCGTGGTCGTTTCCAGCCAACCCGTCGACCATTCGGATCTGGTGGCCTCGCTTGGCGCGGAGTTGCAGCGTGCGCGGGAGGATATCCGGATTGTGCGTGAATCGACCTCTTGGCGGGTTACCGCACCTTTGCGAGCTGTGGGCCGGCTGTTTCGGCGCTGACGCCCAGATACAAAAAGGGCCGGGGTTTGCACCCCGGCCCTTTTTTCGTGGTCCGGCTCGTGTCGCTTACGGCGCGTAGAGGATGCGGCCGTCGAGCTGGTTGGCGTTCGTGAGGTTGCTGAACGTGATCGTCGTGCTGTCGGACAGCGTCAGGGTAACGCCGCTGCTGTTGACGATCGCGCTGTTCTGGAGGGACGACGCCGAACCCGTTGTGGCATACCCGATCAGGTAGATGGCGTCAGCACTCGCGAAGTCGGTGATGACGTTCGCTTGTCCCTGGGTGCTCTCGTCAAAGAAGGCGAAGAGGTCACCGCTGGCGCCGCCGGTCAGGCTTGCAGTGCCCGCGCCGCCGAAGAACGTGTCGGTGCCGGTGCCGCCGATCATCCGGATCGAGGCGCCAGCGTCACCGCCGGCCGAGAAGAAGTTGCCAACGCTGGAACCAGCGCCGTTCATCAGGGTCTGGGAGCCAGCGCCGCCGAGCATCGTGGCCGAAGCCTGGTTGCTGTTGTAGGTGATGCTGCTGCCAGCGCCGCCGAACAGGGTCGCGCCGCCCGTGCCACCGGTGATCCTCAAGTTATTGTCGGCACCAGCCGACAGCATGACGCCGCCGCCGCCAACCGTGACGAACTCGGTGCCGCCCGGCGCGCCGATGATCGTCACGGCGCCAGCGCCGCCGACGAAGTTCATGACGCCGGCGCCGCCGAAGATCAGGCCCGCGGAGGTCGCGGAGATGGTCGAGGCACCTTCGCCGCCAACGATCGTGTTGTTGGCGCCGCCGAGGGTCAGGTTCAGTTCGCCGGTGCCGCCGAACAGCAGGCCGCCGGAGCCGCCCGCGTTGACGGTCGAGTTCGCGTCGCCAGCGGCAACCGTGTTACCCGCGCCCTGGTCGTTCAGGTTGAAGCCACCAGCGGTCGAACCCGCGCCACCGAAGACCACGCCGGAGCTGCCGGAGGTCGTCAGGCTGAGGTCTGCGCTACCAGCGGAGACCGTGGCGCCCGTGCCGGAGATCGACGCGTTGACGGTGCCCGTGACGCCAAGGATGCCGGCGCTGTTGCCGGTGGAGTTGACGGTCACGTTGCCGCTGTCGCCGACGACCAAGTCGCCCGTGCCGGAGGAGATGATGACGTTGCTGCCGCCGCCGCCCACGAGGGTGTTGGACAGGCCATTACCGCCGGCGATCGTGCCTGAACCGGAGCCGACGATCGTGTCCCTGCCGAAGCCAGCCGACAACATATAGTTGCCGGTGCCGGACAGGTTGTTGTTACCACCGGACGCCGCGATCGTGCTGGTGCCTGTCACTGTGACCGACGAGCCGACCGAATTGGTCATGACGGCGGTGTTGGAACCGATGATCGTGGTGGAGCCGGTCGTGTTCTGAACGACGAAGTTGTAGC
This sequence comes from Asaia bogorensis, assembly GCA_945873195.1. GTDB lineage: Bacteria > Pseudomonadota > Alphaproteobacteria > Acetobacterales > Acetobacteraceae > Rhodopila > Rhodopila bogorensis_A. The sequence goes on along the minus strand of CAMCDA010000296.1, from coordinate 728 downwards.
CGCCCGGGACAGTGGCGTTGACGCCAGAACCGCCATCCAGGATGACCGAGGTCTGCGTGCCCGGAGGAGCCGTGGGCGCCGCGGGAACCGACACCGAGCCGGACAGGGACTGCTGGGTGGTCACCAAGCTGCCGGCTTGGTTGAGCGTGTTCAGTGCGTTGGAGAGTTCCTGCGCGATACCGGAGGTATCGCCGGACATGCCGGCAATTGTCACTGGTTGGGCGCTGGGTCCACCGGTACCTGGAACTGTTACTGCCATTTTAATCTCCGTCCACGATTTCTGTTCACGCCGTGAGGGCCACCACCGCAGTGGAGAAAACAAGCACGTTCAAAAAACACGCCCTCTTCTCACGCTCGGCGGCACATCTCAAACGCGAGGAGCCTTTGCTTGATGACCCCACTATAGCCATCCAATCCGAGAGTGCAATACCAAAATGCACCAAAACGCCTGATTCGAGACGCGCGTCTTTTTCGAGAAAGTCCACGATCCAAAAGGCAATTTTCCATTCCACGCGAGAACGGGAGTGGAAAATCACCCGAAATGTTTCGACATGAACGGGATGCATACACCCAAATGCACCCACCGAAGGGAAGCATAATACAGTTATATGACGATCATACGCGGGTATTTATGTTAGCGCAACATCCCTTCTGTAAATTGCCTGTCTGGTGGTGGGCTGCGGGACCGTCCGTAGCGGTGAGGGCGCTCGCGCCCGAAGCGCGGAGGA
>CAMCDA010000295.1 GCA_945873195.1 Asaia bogorensis | reverse complement strand
TCAACGCACGCACATCGGGAGGCAGTTCCATCCCGACGTTGACTCATGTTCCCGCTCCGCACGCAATCAGCTTCAAGCGCGGACGCGAAAACAGGAACCCATTGTTGCCAATCGGACTCACCCAGGGGGTGCTTGGGAGTTACGATTTTTCATGAAATATCCGCGGACACGTCCAAAATTGATTGTCGGGAAAAAGTCCTCAAGATCAATGTTGAGGACGAAGCGTCTATTTTTATGTGGCCATGCGTTTGTCAATATTGATCTATTCTTGACGAATCCGTGCGCTATCGTCTTGAGGGGCTTTTCGTTGGCAGAAATTTCTGAAGCACAGTCTTCTAGGACCGTCGTAAGCCGCTTCTGCAATACCTTAAGGTGGGCTTGTGGAGCAAAAATTGTTCGGTTTCCACCAGAGCGCTTTGCAATATCAAAAACGGTATATTTTTTTCGGTTGGAATTTTATACATAATGTATGCTAGGCCTTTGGTTGAATAGCCCATCGCACGCGCAAAAGCCGGAAAAGTTGTTGCCGCCTGGAGGCTGGCCAACACGCCAAGGGGGGAAGGGCTTGCAGGCACTCTTACGCGAACGCCATGGTTACATTAGTCCGTTCATGATTACCTAGTGAGAGCAAAGCCTCTGCACCCTTCGATCATATATTGCGATACGCAATAACAAATCTGCCTGCAAGCGTATGGTGTTCATAGCTTAGGTTTGATCTAAGGTCAATCTATAGGGATGCGGCGCCTGCGCTGGCCCCGGGGAAAGCCAACTTTCACAACGCTCTCTGTACGTCCAGCAGATGTGCAAGTTCGTTCCAACGCAAGCATTCCCTATCCTTCGCTGACCTCTGGCAGCGGTTCGAACAGAAAATCACTCGCTCCACGTTCCGGGGGTTGTCCGGCGTATTGTTATGATGCGAGGAGAGCATACCATCGTCCGGAATATATTCCTTGACATCCTCCGCCAGACATGTTCTTCTTCCGTTCATGTCCGCAGCGCCCTCCACTGCTGAGCCCACCCTCGTACCCGGTCCCCAAGACCAGGGAACAAACCGGCACGCCCCCCTCCTCGGACTGCTCCGCAAAATCCTCGACTACGGCCGCGACCTCGTCGCCACCCTCCAACGCCAAAACCCCCCATTCCCCAGCACCGAAACCGCTCGGCGTTTCGGCACGCTCAACCTCGCCCTGATTATCGCCCGCATCACCCGCGGCCTCAGCCTCGTCACCGGCCTCGAAGCGCGCCTCCTGAGCGCTCGGCCGCCACAGGTTGGGCGGCGTGCCCCACGCCGCGGCCTCATGGGGCCACGCCCCGCGCGTCCCTCCAGGCCAACCCAATCGGACGAAGACGCGGCGCTGCTGCGCGCCCTGCCCACGGCCCAGGAAATCGCCGCGCATGTCCGCGCCCGTTCCGCCGGCGCGGTCATCGTCGAAATCTGCCGAGACCTCGGCATCGACGCGACCCACCCGCTCTGGCGCGACATCCGCAACGCGATCATCGCCTATGACGGCAGCCTGTCGCGGATGCTGAAACTATGGATGGGCCAGGCAACCGCGTTCCTCGCGACCCTGCCCGCCAGCGCGCTGTCCTGGCCGATGCCAGCCCCCGCAACGCAAGCCTGGGCCACCGGCCCGCCCTGACCCGCGCTCATCCCCCCTGACATCACCCGGAAACGGGGCCACCGCCCGGTGGTCCCGCCATCCGGATTCCGCCCACGCGCCAACCGCCCCCGCCGATCAACCGCTAGGGGAAACAGCCCGGCCAAAAGACCCGGGCCGAGCCAGCCAATGGGGCGGGAAAATCACCCGCCCCATCCGCATCGAAGGCTACAGCAGGTCCTTCACCGCGGTCTGGAACCGGGTCACCGCCGCGACATGATCGGCGGCCGTCCGCCCCGCGATCCGCTTATGGATCTTGCTCATATAGGTCGCGTGCGCGGTCACATGCGTGACGCCCGCCTTCTTCCAGAACGCGACCTCCTTCCGCCAGGAGTCCTCGTCACCCACGCCCAGGGACACCCAGACCTCGATGCCGAATGTCGACGGATCGCGGCCCTCGGCCTTGACCAGGCCGCGCAGCTTTTCAAAGGCTTCCAGCGCGGTTTCGTCCGGCGGATAGGCCAGCGGCATGAACCCGTCGCCATACTTGGCGGCGCGCAGGTAGGTCGCCTCGGCATGGCCGCCGAACCAGATCGGCACCCGGCCCGACGGCGGGCGCGGGTTGATCCCCGAGTCATCCAGCGTGTGATACTTGCCCTTGAAGGTCACATGCGGCTGAACCCAAAGCGCCTGCATGACCTGAACCTGCTCCTCCGACCGCCGCCCGCGGTTGGAGAAGTTTTCGTTCAGGCCCTGGAACTCGACCTCATTCCAGCCGACGCCGACGCCAAGGCGCAGCCGCCCCGGCACCAGAGCGTCCAGCGACGCGGCCTGCTTCGCCACCAGGGCCGCCTGGCGCTGGGCCAGGATCAGCACGCCGGGGGCAAAGCCGATCCGCTGGGTGCAGCCGGCGACGAAGCTAAACAGCACGAACGGATCATGGTAGGCGGTTTCGGTCGTGCCGACCCGCTTGCCCGGGGGCACGGTGGCCGGATTGCCGCCCAGCACATGGTCGGGCGCCTGAAGGTAGTCGAACCCCATCCCCTCCAGCGTCTGGACATAGTCGCGCACGACGGCGGCACCGGTGCCGATATCGCCGCAAGGCAGCGACGCGCCAAGTTGCATGGTCATGGCTCAGTCCTTTTCCATCACGGCCTTGATCCGGTCGGGCGGGACCTGGATCGGATCGATGCCGGCGCGTTCCTGCTGCAGCAGGGCGCCGACGCGGGAATCGCGCCCGCCCCAGCCGCGGTTCAGCGCCTCGGTCAGTTCCTGCTGCGCCAGGTTGGTCAGGCGCATCGGCACGCTGACCTCCCGCGCCAACTGGCACGCGAGCGAGACGTCCTTGTGCAGCAGCCGCAGGGCGAAATCCGGCGGATCGTAGACGCCGGTCAGGAACTGCTTCTGCAACCGGTCGAACAGCCGCACGCGGCCGGCGGCGCCCTGTCGGATCGCCTCGAACAATTGCAGCGGCTCGACCCCGGCCTTCACGCCCATGGTGAAAACTTCCGACAGGACCACGTTCACGGCGGCGGAGGCGGCGTTGTGCACCAGCTTGGCGATGGTGCCGGCGCCGGTCGGGCCGATGTAGCGGTTCTGGTCGCTGAAGCTGTCGAGCGTGGCCTTGTACTTGTCGTAGACCGCCTTGTCGCCGCCGATCCAGACCGCGAGCTTGCCCGAATTCGCCCCCGCCGGACCACCGCTGACCGGCGCGTCCAGGAACTCCACGCCCTTTTCGGCGAAGATCGCGTTCAGGTCGCGGACCACGTCAACGGCGTTGGTGGACAGGTCGAACCAGGCGGAACCGGGGCGGAAGCCCTCGATCAACCCGTCTTCCCCGGTGCCGACGCGGCGGACATCGGCCGGCGTGGGGAGGGACGTGAATACGACGTCGCATTGTTCCGCGAGCGCCTTGGGGCTGTCGGCCCAGATCGCGCCATCGTTGAGGTGGCGTGATGCCGCCTGGCGTGTCAGGTCATGGACGACAAGCTGCGCGCCGCCCTTTTGCAGGTTGGAGGCCATCCCGGCCCCCATCATCCCCAATCCGATAAAGCCGACTTTCATGGTCCATTTCCTCCGAACGATGGTCCAGTGTGCGGCGGGCCGGCCACATGCTCAAGGCCACGCCGAAGGAGGGGACATTCCGGGGGGGGACGAGGCAGGAGGCGGTCAGACCTGCCAGTGTTCCTCGGTCACGAATCGGGCGGCCTCGGGTGTTTCCCAGCCGTCCAGCGCGCATTCCAGATCGACGACGCTGTCGAACCGGGCCTGCATCGCGGCCCCGACGGTGACGCCGAGGTGTGGCACGGTGGATGCCGGCGCGGCGCCTTGCTCGCGCACGTGATAGCGGGCCAGGGCACGCAGGCCGGGCAGGTCGGCCATCCGGGCGGCATCGGCGGTGGCCGGGTCGGCATCGGTGTAGAGCGCCAGCAGGCTGACCCGGCCGAGGCTTGAATCAGCGCCGACCACCGTTTCCACATCCACGATCACGCGGGACACGGCACCCACGAACAGCCGGGAGTCGATGTTGCAGGCCGCCATCTCCGGAGAGCCATGGGCCTTCATCCGCTCGGTGTCGTTGTCGAAGAAGAGGATCGGGAAGCCGTCGATCCGCATCGCCCGCGCCCGTTGGTTCATGACCGGGGACTCGATCGGGTGGCACTGGGCATAGGCGCGCAGGCCGGGGAAGGCGCAGACCAGCGGCCCGTGGACATCCAGCCAGTGGCGGCGGAACCGTGCCAGGGTGACCTGGTCCTGCCGGCGCATCAGGCTGATGGAGGCGATCATCAGTCGAACAGCGAACTGACGGAGGATTCGTCGGCGATCCGTTGCATCGCGTCGGCCATCAGGGGCGCGATCGTCAGTTGCCGGATGTTGGGCGCGTTCCGAACGTCCTCGGTCGCCATGATGGAGTCGGTGATCGTCATCATCTCGATCGGTGAGTTGGCGATGCGCGCCACCGCGCCACCCGACAGCACGCCATGGGTGACATAGGCGCTGGCCGAACGCGCGCCGCGCGCGATCAGGGCATGGGCGGCGTTGCAATGGGTGCCGCCGGAATCGACCATGTCGTCGATCAGGATGCAGTCGCGGCCATCGACATCGCCGATGACGTTCATGACCTCGGATTCCCCGGCGCGGGGGCGGCGCTTGTCGATGATCGCGAGGTCGCAATGCAGCCGGGTAGCGATCTGGCGCGCCCGTACCACGCCGCCGACGTCAGGCGAGACGATGACGATGTCGCGCCCCTGGTAGCGTTCCTGGATGTCGCGGGCGAACAGCGGCGCGGCATACAGATTGTCCACGGGGATATCGAAGAACCCCTGAATCTGGCCGGCGTGCAGGTCCATGGTGAGGACTCGATGGGCCCCGGCCTCGGTGATCAGGTTGGCGACCAGCTTGGCGCTGATTGGCGTGCGCGGGGCGGATTTCCGATCCTGGCGGGCATAGCCGAAATACGGGATGACCGCGGTGATCCGCCAGGCGGAGGATCGGCGCAGCGCATCGAGCGTGATGAGCAGTTCCATCAGGTTGTCGTTCGCGGGGAACGAGGTGGACTGGACGACGAACACGTCCCGGCCACGCACGTTCTCCTGGATCTCGACGAAGACCTCCATGTCGGCGAAGCGCCTTATGGAAGCCTTGGTAAGAGGCAGGTTCAGGGTCGAGGCGACGGCCTCCGCCAACGGGCGATTGCTGTTCCCGGTGACGATCTTGATTTCGCGGTGCTGCGTGGTCAACGTCTCGGACCCCATGGGTGTCACGGGCGCGTCATAGCAACCCGGGGGCGGCGCTGTCCATTCGGGGTGGGGCGGTTGTCCCGCGTTGAGCCGCTTTCCAGCTGGGCAGAAGCGTTGAGCCTCTCGGTCGGTGCCTCGCTTTTCTCACCGGACATGGGGTCGCCTGGGTGGAAATTTCTGTCCCGCCCCCTCTCCCCGGTGGGGAGAGGGTTGGGGTGAGGGGTTGGCTGCTCGGTCCGTGCCATGATCCCGACCCATCCCCTCACGCCGGGGAGCGGCTTTCTCACCGGGCTTGGGATTGCGTCGGTGGGAAACATCGTCGGCCGGGGCGCGGGAAGAAAGAAGGGCTTTAACACGGAGGACACGG
>CAMCDA010000294.1 GCA_945873195.1 Asaia bogorensis | reverse complement strand
GAACGCTCGCCTGCAGAGGGCCTGGAACAAGCGAGATGCCATGGGATTGGCGAGCAGCAGGGAGACACTGAAGGTGGCCAAGTCCGGTCGAAGCCGGCCGTGAACCAGGAAGCTCACACTCCAGACCGCGAGGTCCTCGCGGGTCTGGTTGAGCGCGTCACCTTCCATAATGGCGAGAACGGCTTTTGTGTCCTGCGGGTCAAGGCGCGCGGCCATCGCGATCTGGTAACTGTCATCGGACATGCTGCGACGATTGCCGCGGGCGAATGGATCACCGTATCCGGCGATTGGGTCAACGATCGCACGCATGGTCAGCAGTTCAAGGCGCGGTTCATGCGCACCTCTACGCCAACTTCGCTTGAAGGCATCGAGAAGTATCTCGCCTCCGGCATGATCCGGGGCATTGGGCCGGTCTATGCCAAAAAGATGGTCAAGGCCTTTGGCGAGAAGGTGTTCGATATCATCGAGGGGGCGCCGGACCGGTTGCGCGAGGTGGATGGCATCGGACCCGTGCGCGCACGACGCATCACCGCGGCCTGGGCGGAGCAGAAGATTGTGCGGGAGATCATGGTCTTCCTGCACAGCCACGGGGTCGGCACCGCGCGATCGGTTCGCATCTTCAAGACCTACGGCGCCGATGCCATCCAGGTCATGACGGAGAACCCGTACCGGTTGGCGCGCGATATCCGTGGGATTGGCTTCAAGACCGCCGACGCGATCGCCGCGCGGCTCGGCATCGAGAAAACGGCCATGATCCGGGTTCGCGCCGGGATCTCCTACGCGCTGGTTGAAGCGATGGACGAAGGGCACTGCGGCCTGCCCACGGGCGAATTGATACGGCTCGCCATCGACCTCCTGGAGGTGCCGGAGGAACTGGTCGTTCCCGCGCTGGACCTGGAACTGACCGAGGGCACGGTGATCGCGGACACCGTCGGCGACACGGCGTGTGTGTTTCTCGGAGGGCTGTACCGGGCCGAACAGGCGATTGCCGGTCGGTTACGAAGCCTGATCAACGGAACGTTGCCCTGGCCTTACATCGATCCGGAGAAAGCGCTCCCATGGATCGAGCAAAAGACCGGACTGACACTGGCCGAAAGCCAGGTTGCCGCCATCCGGCTGGCCCTGTTGTCCAAGGTCCTGGTGATCACCGGCGGACCGGGTGTGGGCAAAACCACGATCGTGAATGCGATCCTGCGCATTCTTGCTGCCAAGGGCGTGAACATGCTGCTTTGCGCCCCGACCGGCCGAGCCGCAAAGCGGATGACTGAAGCCACGGGCTTCGAGGCGAAGACCATCCACCGCCTGCTCGAGGCCGACCCCAGCGCTGGCGGCTTTAAACGCGGCCCCGACAACCCGCTCGCATGCGACCTGTTGGTCATCGATGAAACATCAATGGTCGACGTGTTGCTAATGCGGGCGCTGATAGAGGCGATGCCGGAGGAAGCCGCACTGCTGATCGTCGGCGACATCGATCAGCTTGCTTCGGTCGGACCCGGACAGGTACTGGCTGACATCATTGCGTCCGGCGCGGTGCCGGTGGTGCGGCTGACCGAAGTCTTCCGCCAGGCGGCCCAGAGTCGCATCATCACCGCCGCGCACCGGATCAACCGCGGGGCCATCCCCGATCTGTCCAAACCAGCGAGCGACAGCGACTTCTATTTCGTACAGGCGGACAATCCGGAGACCGCCGTGCCGCTGATCATCGAGCTGGTTAAAACGCGCATCCCCAGGCGGTTCGGGCTGGATCCCATCCGCGATATTCAGGTGCTTTGCCCGATGAACCGGGGTGGCGTTGGCGCCCGCTCGCTGAACATCGAACTACAAGCCGCCCTGAACCCGGCCGGTGAGCGCAAGGTCGAGCGATTCGGCTGGACGTTCGCGCCGGGCGACAAGGTGATGCAGATCGAGAACGACTACGAGAAGGAAGTCTACAACGGCGACATTGGCTATATCGACGATGTCGATCCCGACGCCGGTGAACTCACCGCGAACTTTGACGGCCGCGCCGTCACCTACGGCTTCGGCGAACTCGATACCCTCGTGCCAGCCTATGCCGCGACTATTCATAAATCTCAGGGATCGGAATACCCGGCGGTAGTCATCCCCGTCATGACCCAGCACTACGCCATGCTGCAGCGGAACCTGCTCTACACGGGCGTGACCAGGGGAAAGCGGCTCGTGGTTCTGGTTGGACAGACAAAAGCGATCGCGATTGCAGTGCGCAATGCTTCGGGGCGGCGGCGGTGGTCGAAGTTGAATGAGTGGCTTGCCCTCAATCCGGGCGCGGGATGAGGCGACGTCCATTGCGTGCGCGCGCCGACCTGATCGTGCTGGGCTAGGCCGTCATATCCGGAGCGCGCGGAATGCTGCGATATATCCTACGCCGTCAGACCAGATCGAACGATTGCGGCGTCCCTACGTTCCATTTACGTTCTCACGACGATAGCCCCCGGCACACTTGGTACCCGGCAGTTAGCCATGAGAAGCTTGATCATCACCGAGAAATCCAGCCAGGCTCGGGACTTGCGGGCGGCGCTCGGCGATCGGTTTGGGCAGATTCTGCCCGCTGAGGGACACCTCTTGCGGTTGGCTGAACCCGACGAGGTCAACCCCGACTGGAAGGTCTGGTCGTGCGCACTGCTGCAACCGGACGGGCTCTACGCGAAGAGCCTAGCCAGCAGTAAACGGGTCCCGCTTCCCGCGCGATACGATCAGGATTTTGACATCTGCCGCCGCTTTCTCGATCAGCACTCTCGGTGATGGGCCGGTGTACCGTTGGGCGTCAGTCCGATGGCGCCGGCATACCGACTATCCGCCGGCACCCCGTCGCCGTTGATGCCTGTTTGAGACGCCGGCGCGTACGAAACAGTGCGGCGCCCTTTTTCAGGAGACCAAGCTCCAGAATGCCGTCTTTCGACCATGCTCCCGGCGGAGTCTGCTGACGTACGCATCATGTGGCTCGACTGTCCCGAAGTCTGGAACCGCCGAGCTCAGACTTGCACACACCCTCAGGTGACGTGCAGCGTGACCGTAACGGCTGGCCCGGCTTTGGGTGAGCGTGAAATCGATCATCGCCCGCAGCAGCAGTGTCGCGGCGAGCGCATGTTTGCCTGCCAGGACCTCCGCCGCAGGCGTCAGAACCTCATAGTGGTTGCCGTCCAACTCTGCCGCCCGTCCAATCACGACTTGCGCGGCTCGGCTCAAGGCTGGCCAGGACACGAGGAAAGAAATTGCCTGTAGCAGGCTGCCATATTGTTCGGCGAAAATCAGGGCTCGCTCCTCAGCCTCGATATCATCGAAGTCAGGGAGTTGCTTCAGATAGGCCCGCAGATGTCGTGCCGAGAGAGACCGTTCAAAGCATGACCATCGCGCGGCCTGGGCGTCGTCTTTGCGCCGCAGGGCTTCGAGCACGTCGATGCGCGCATCTTCCCAGTCAAAATCGGGCCACCCGGTGTGCCGCTGTTCAGCCGCTTCTATGGTCAACCACGCCTCGTCAGCCCGATTTGCACCAAGTAGCCGCTGGGCGATCTCAGCCGCGATCTTCGGAACCTTCCTGACCTGGCCGTCATATTGCGCAATGAATGAATCGACATCGCCTTGCGCGTCCGCGATTTCCAGCAGCGCCAGTCGGACGGCGCTGACCCGGGAGCGCTCAGCGATGTCATCGGCATAGATTTCCCCGCTGGACCCCCAGCCTATGACCTTCCGCTCTTTGCTCGGCGGTCTTCGCACCGGCTCCGCTGACAACGCGATCATGCGCTGCTTGAGGTGTTCCAATCCCACAGGCCCAAGAGCAGGCTGTAATGCGCGAATCAAGCCGTCGAACTGACCATAATCATTCCGCGTCAACGCACCGAACGCTTGGTCCGCGAGCTGTTTCTGGTCCGGCTTGGTAGACCGCACGATATCACCCAGGTCGCTGACGGCAGTATGGAAAATGCTCGAGATCGTGCCGCTACTGTCATCGCAGCGTCCGAAGACGGAACTGGCCAGATCCAGAAAACGCCATATCAGATCAAGCGCTTCGGCAGGCATCCGCTTCGCCACCTGATCGACGATGGCCCGGCGTTGCGCTTCCAGGTCATCCACGAGCAGTTTCCGGTTTTGCCAATCAACGAATGTGCGCGACCGGCCGATCGTCGCCAGCCGTTTCCGGATTTCCTTGACGAGTTCGGCGGGACCCTCCGCACCAGCGAGTTCCAGGCGTAGCCGCCGCTTCGCGGCTGCGTTCCCATCGCTGATCTCGATCAGCAGTTCGGCCAGACGTCCGGCCCCGAGGGCTTCCAGATTGCTTGCGTTCAGCGTCTTCTTCGAAGCCATATCGCGATCACCTTCCCCGCATCAGCCGTCATCCACGCCTCTCTGTTCTTCGGACTGGACCGAGAAAGCAACCCAGGCAGCATAATGCGCCCTCGAGTGCGCTGGTGCCCGCGAGCAAGCCAACGCCGAACCCGGCTCGTCGATCGATATAATGACGGAGATTTGGCGATGCGAATCAAGACTCCCCGACAAGCCTCCCTGGACGCGGTCAGGATCACCCGTGAGGGAGAGGCCGCGAGCCGGAGGAGGGGACGGAGCAACGTCAGCACGCAGGGCATTGAGGGCGCGGGTTCGCAACACGCTCCACATCCGGCGCCGATTCGCTTGCCACCACCGACGATCTGGACCTGCATACATTTGCGCAGGGATTCGTTTGTTTTCGCGTCATCACGATAGTCCGTTGATTTGGCTTTGTTTTATCAATCAACCCGCCTACCGGTCGCCCATCGAAATCGATCGCGGCGGCTGTTCATGCGTTCCTCTGTCTCTACCCATGCCCCAACGGACAACGCGCACCTCCCACCCCACCTCCGCGAGGTCTGCGACCTCCTCGCCCGCGGCCTGCTGCGGCTGCGCAGCCGCGATGCTGAGGAACTCGCACGTCAAACCGACGACCCCGGAGACAATTCGCTACGCGATACCGCCCACCAGCGCGGTCATGCGAACCCGACCTCACGGAGACGCGCATGACCCGAAAGACCAAGGCCGGCACAGAGCCGACGCCGCCGATCCCCGCGATCCCACCGGCGGATGTGCTGGGCCGGCTGGCCGCGCTGACGACGATGGCCACGCCCGACTTGAAGCAGCAATGGCGGGACCTGTTTGGCACCGAACCACCGCCCTACAACCAGAAGTTCCTCCGCAATCGCTTGGCCTACAGGGTCCAGGAATTGGCCTACGGCGGCCTGAAGCCTTCCACCATCGCCCGACTTGAGGCGTTGGGTGAGCAACTGGACGGAGGGAACATCGCGATCCGTCGCATCCGCGCGGATCGGAAACCAATCGCCGGCACGACCCTGGTGCGGGAATACCAGGGCGTCGAACACCGCGTGACAGTGCGGGCCGACGACTACGAATACCAGGGCAGGGGGTTCCGGTCGCTGTCCGCCATCGCCCGCGCCATCACCGGCACGCGCTGGAACGGGTTGGTCTTCTTCGGCCTGAAGAGCCGGCGAGGTGCGGCATGACGCGCAAAGCCCCAGCCACCGGGCTGCCGGCATCCGTGCAGAAACGACGCTGTGCGATCTATACCCCGTTCACGCGATAATCCGGAAGTTCGTTGGGTCGATGACACGGAAATTATCTGTCACCTCGTCGCAGTAGATATTCCAGTGTGCTGGCACTTCGTGTCGTAAGAACCCCAGCATCGCAGCGCTGAAATCTCTGAAATTAG
>CAMCDA010000293.1 GCA_945873195.1 Asaia bogorensis | reverse complement strand
CACCGCCCGGAAACAAGGTTGGAATCTTCTCACGGCCCTCTCGACCACGCCGGCTTCACTCATCCTCGCTTTATCCGGATAACGCTGGCCCCGCCGTACCTCCACGAGCGCCTTTCTTGCTCACGGTGGGGGGCTTGGGAGTTACATTTGTTCGGCACAACGACCGGCTCCAACGGTGGCGATGGCGGCGCGGCCGGCAGCGTGACCGTGACAGTACCAGCGGCGAGCAGCATTACGACGTCCGGCACCCAGGCGGTGGCGATCGCCGCCCAGTCGGTGGGCGGGCCAGGTGGCGCCGCGGGCGCCATCACGAAAGTCCTGGGGGCGACGGCCGGCGACCCGGGAACGCCCGGCACGGTCTCGACGGTGACGGTCACCAATCGCGGCACAATCACCACGTCTGGGACCAGCGCGTTCGGGATCCTCGGCCAGTCCATAGCCGCCTCGGGAGGCGCGGGCGGATCGGCATCAGGATTGGTCTTTGCGCAGGGTGGCCCGGGCGCGCCCGGCGGCCCGGGCAACGCGGTTTCGATCACCCATTCCGGTGGCATCACAACCACGGGCGCGGCCGCGACCGGGATTCTGGCGCAGTCGATTGGCGGTGGCGGAGGCGCGGCCGGATCGGGTGACAACGCCCTGGTCGGCCTCGGGGGTTCCACCGCCGGTGGTGGCGTGGTTGCCAATGGTGGGACCGTCACCGTCACAAATACCGGCTCGATCAGCACGGCGGGCGGGCCGAACCCCAGCCCGGGCCAGCCACCCGCCGGGACCACCACCTATTCCGACACCGCCTTCCGCGCGGATTATGCAGCTGCCTTCGGCAACGCCGCCGTGGGCATCCTGGCGCAATCAGTCGGCGGCGGCGGTGGCGCCGGCGGCGCGGCGGAGGGTGTGATCACGGTCGGTGGCTCGGGTGCCGCTGGCAGCAACGGCGGCGTCGTGACGGTGAACAACGCAGGCACGATCACCACGGCCGGTCAGCAGTCGCACGCCATTCTGGCGCAGTCGATTGGCGGCGGTGGCGGGAACGCGGGGAACGCCTTGTCGGTGTCCCCGTCTATCGTCGCCGTGGCGGTGGGCGGCAACGCGGGCGTGGGTGGTGGCGGCGGTAACGTGACCGTCAACCAGACAGGCGGCACGATCACCACGACCGGCCCAATGGCCGCCGGCATCATCGCCCAGTCGGTGGCCGGTGGCGGAGGTGTGGGCGGCGCTGGCAGTGCCTATGTCATCGGCTCGCCGATTTTCGCGGTGGCGGTCGGGGTGGGCGGCACCGGCGGCCAGGGCGGTGCGGGTGGCACTGCCCAGGCCAACATCGCCAACACCACGATCTCGGTCGGTAATCCTTACTCCAGCCCTCCCACAAGCCCGTCTGGTACGCCAAACAATCTGATGCCCGTCGATTCCTATGGCGTCCTGGTTCAGTCCATCGGCGGCGGCGGTGGCAAGGGCGGCGCCTCGGTGGCCGAGGCATTGGCACTCGCGGTGCCAATGCCGAGCCCGGTGGATGGCGCCTATGCCCAGTCGGTCAGCGTCAGCGTCGGCGGATCGGGTGGTGTCGGCGGTGCCGGCGGCGACGCGGAGGTGATGATAGGTCCGAAGACGGCGATCAAAACCCAGGGTCAGGGCGCGCATGGCATCGTGGCCCAGTCCGTTGGCGGCGGTGGCGGCGATGGCGGCACCTCCTCGGCGCTTGCGGCGACCATCGGCTATGGGCGCGCGGGCACCGCTCAGGGCACCCAGGTCGTATCGATCGACGTCAGCGTCGGCGTCGGCGGCAGCGGCGGCGCGACCGGCAACGGCGCGCTTGCCTCCGTGATCACCCAGCCAGCCGCGGCCGGCCAGGGCCTCGCGATCACGACCTATGGCGACTTCGCGGACGGCATTCTGGCGCAATCGGTGGGCGGCGGCGGCGGCAATGGCGGCACCGGCAGCGGCACCACGCAGAACTGGGGCACAACACTGAACCTCTCGGTCGGTGTTGGGGTCGGCGGCACGGGCAGCGCCGGTGGCGATGGCGGGAAGGCCTATGCCCTGCTCGCCGCCGGCAATACCGTCCGTACCTACGGCTCCTCGGCCCAGGGAATCGTGGTCCAATCAATCGGCGCCGGCGGCGGCAACTCCCAGGGCGTGCAGGTAACCGCCGGCCTGTCCGCGCAGTTCGCCCGTAACCCAGACTCAAACTTCATTTTTGCCAAGCCAGGCGTGAATGCCAATCCGGGCTTCAATTTCGCCGTCAACGTGGGCGAAAACGGCGCTGGCGGCGGCGATGGTGGAGAGGCCCGTGGCATTATCGCCGGCAGCATCACCACCAGCGGCGATGGCGCGTTCGGCGCGCTGGTGCAATCGATCGGCGGCGGCGGCGGCCAGGGGGGGTCGTTCGGGTCGGACGCCTCCGCCGACAACCCGGTGCTGCCCGTGCTCAACTCCGTGCGTGCCTTCATCACCAACATCGCTACGCTGAACATCAAGATGGGCGGCAATTTCGGCATCGCGGTCGGTGGCTCGGGCGGCGAGGGCGGCAACGGCGGCCAAGCCTTGGCGGAACTCAGCGGCGCGATAACAACCGGCGGTGACTGGGCCATGGGCCTGATCACCCAGTCAATCGGTGGCGGCGGGGGTGTCGGCGGCGGCGCGCAGCTCAAAGGGGGGCCGGCGCTGCAGCTCGGCAGCACCTTTGTCGGCAGCGGTGTGCTGTTTAACCGGGATCTCGACGTGACCGGCAGTCCCGGCAAGGGCGGCACGGGCGGATCGGTGCTGCTGCTGCCCGACAAGGGCACCGTTACCACCACGGGCTATGGCGCCATCGGCGTGCTTGGCCAATCGATCGGCGGCGGCGGTGGGCTCGCGGTCAATGGCTCGGATTTCACCGACACGCCGGATGGTGAGGTCTCATCGAGCACCATCGCGGTCGGCTCCCATGACGGGGGGGCGGGCGGACAGCCGGGGGACGGCGGCACGGTCAGCCTGCCCAGGACTTTCTCCAACGGGAACGGCGGACAGATTGCCAGCGCGATCACCGTGACCACCTCCGGGCAAGCGGCGCACGGCCTGGTCCTGCAATCGGTCGGCGGGGGCGGCGGCATTGGCAGCGGTGGCAACGGCGACACCGGCACCTCCGGCGCGTTCAACCTGACCGTCGGCGGCGGGTCCAGCAGCAATGGCGGCGGCGGCGCCGTCTCGGCCGACAGCCTGTTCACCATCGCGACGAAAGGGCAAAGTGCCTTCGGCATCCTGCTGCAATCCATCGGCGGTGGCGGCGGCATTGGCTTTGCCCCGTCGATCGCCGCGACGACCGGCGTCGATGTCGGTGGGCGTAGCACGCAGACCTCCGCGCCAACCGGCAGCATCTGCGGATCGGGCAGTAACGCCACGCCACAGGCGAATTGCGGCGGCCCGGTCACCCTGGTGATGGAGAGCGGCAGCTCGATCACCACCGCGGGCGGCGGTGCGCATGCGATTGTCGCGCAGTCGATCGGCGGCGGCGGCGGCATCGCCAATTTCTCGCCCGGAGACAAGCCGCTTCAGATTGCTGGTGCGACCAGCGGCTACAACGCGGTGGGCAATGGGCAGGCAGTCAGCATCACGACAGCGGGGACGATCCGCACCACCGGACCAGGGGCCTTCGGCATCCTTGCGCAGTCGGTCGGCGGCGGCGGTGGCCTGGGCGACGGAGGCAGCCCGATCGCCGGCTCCTCCGGCTCCAACAATGCCAATCACGTCGCGGGCGGCGCGGTGACCATCGTCCAGAACGGGACGATCGAAGCAAAGGGCGCCAACGCGGTTGGCATCTTCGCCCAGAGCACTTCGCCCGGCCATGGCCTGTCCGACGGCGTCGCGAATGGCGATGGGATCATAACGCTCACCATCAATGGCAGCGTAACGGGCGGCTCGGGCGCCAGTGCCGTTTCCGGCGCGGTGTCGGTTGGTGGAGCTGGAATCTGGATCGACGGGGGCGACAACTTCAACAGCATCACGATCAATACTGGCGGCAGCGTCACCGCCGCCGGGCTCGCGATCGGCACGTCAGGCAACTATCGGACAACGATCACGAACAGCGGGACGATCACCGGCGGCGTCAACGGCGCCGTCCGGCCGACGCTGAACAACCTGACGAGCGGTGTGCTCAACTCAGGGACCGAACTCGCCGCCGACGTGACCAACCAGGGGCTTCTGGTGGTCGGCGGACTCGGATCATTCGGGATCACCACGGTGCGCGGCGATCTGGCGCAGACGGCGACCGGGCGTCTTGTGTTTGATGCCGATTTCGTCAGCCAGACGGGTGATGCGCTGATTGTCACCGGAGCGGCGACGCTGGCTGGCAACATTCGGATTGTGCCGCGGAGCGTGCTGCCGGACCGTCGAATCGGTCTGATCAGCCTGAACGGCCCCGTGATCAGCCAGGCGCTGGAGGCTGAGCGGTCGTCGCTGTTCAGTTATTCGCTGACGCAGACCGGGGGTCTCGTGTCGGTGGAGGCCACGGGCGCTGATTTCGCGCCCGCCGGAATGGGCTTGAGCGCGGCGCAGTCGGCGGTCGCGACGGGGCTTCAATCGGTCTGGGATGCCGGTGGCAACGCGACCTTCGGCCAGATCTTCGCCGGGCTCGCGGCGGCGGCGGACGCCGGCGGGTCAGCCTATCCGCGCGCCCTCGATCAGCTTTCCCCCGGCGCCACCCTCGCCCTGGGCGCTCGGCAATCCGGCGAGGCGCATGCCTTCACCAACGCGCTGCTGAGCTGCCCGGACTTTGCCGGCACCACCGCGCATGTCGTGGAAACCAACTGCACCTGGATCAGGATGATCGGTCGCCACACGGTCAATGATGGCGGTGGTGGAGTGCGCGGTTCGACACTGAACACGATGACCTGGCAGATCGGCGGACAGCAGGCCATCGCTCCCGATCTTTTCCTGGCGGGCTCGCTGGCGTTCCAGACCGGATGGATCGGCGGCAATGACAGCGTCGTGACCGGTTCCGGCCAATCGGGGTTTGGGGGGCTGGCGCTGAAGTGGCAGCCAGGATCGTGGCTGGTCGCGGCTTCCGTGATGGGCAGCTATGGTTCCTATCGGATGTCACGGGTCGTCGCGCTGCCAGGCCTGGGGGGCGTTGCAAAGTCCAACCCGGATCAGTCCAGCGTCGCGGGTCGCCTCCGCGTCGCGTACAACGTGTGGGACGATGCATGGTATCTGCGGCCGATGGTCAGCCTTGATATCGTGCATGCCCGCGCGCCCGGATATCAGGAATCAGGGCCGGCGGCTGTCAGCCTGGCCTATGCGACAGCCAGCCAGACCGGGGTGATCGCCACCCCGGCTATCGAGGTGGGGCGGCGCTTTGACCTGGGCGAGGGCACGACGCTGCGCGCCTATGCGAGCCTGGGCATGAGCTTCCTGTCCAACCCGTCCTGGCAAGTGCGAACCGCGTTCCTGGGCGCGCCCCCGGGGTCGGGGTCGTTCACGACCAACCTGCCCGGCGACCGGGTCCTGGGCCGGCTGACGGTCGGGTCCCAGCTCCTGACCGCGGATGCGTTTGATCTGCGGGTTCAGTATGACGGCGACTATGGCGGATCGATGCGCAGCCATGCCGGCACGCTGACTCTTGCATTGCGGTTCTGAAACGCAGGGTCCGCCTTTGATCGAGGAAGCCGTTTCATCCGAAACCCGTCGGCCGCGGCGGAACCCCAGGGCAATCGGGTGAAGGAGTACGTGACAAACGGCTGACGTGCTGAATCTATGCGGTCCCTCGGTTCGCGTTTGGGGATCACGATGGACATGGCGGCACAAGAGG
>CAMCDA010000292.1 GCA_945873195.1 Asaia bogorensis | reverse complement strand
ATGCCAGCGCGTCCCAAAGCGTCGCCGGCGACGTCACTGTCGAGGCCATCCGCGATTCCCTTCACTCTGCTCACAAACCAAGCAGAATCTCGTTCGCGATGGATTACTATACCAAAATTCGGAAACAGTGGCAGAACCGAATCGCCCTGTTCATGGGCTGTTTCCTCTGTTTCGGTGCGATAGCATGGACCAGGGGAATCGATAGGAGAAGCGGCTTGGCCCATCCAACGGAACACGCGCAGGAAGCCGTCCACCATGAGGCACATGGCGGGCATCACGGCGACAACCGGAACATGAAGCGGATAGCGGTCCTGGTGTCATGCCTGGCCGCGATTCTGGCGCTGGTGCAGGTCGGCGAGAAGCGGGCGCAGAACGACTACCTGACGCACCATATCGCGCTGACCAATGACTGGGCGTTCTACCAGGCGAAGAACCTGCGCGCTGTGGTGCGTGGGTCTGAATCGGCGCTGCTGGAGGCCCTGGCGGATATCAAGGAACCTAAGATCGAGGCGAAGATCGCCGACGCCCGCGCCTATATCGCCCGCATGCGCGACGAACCCTCGACCGGGGATGGCATGAAGCAGCTCGCCGAGAAAGCCAAGGCTCGGCAGGTCATGCGCGATGAGGCGTTCCATGCCTATCACAATTACGAATACGCATCGAGCGCGGTGGAGATCGCGATCGTGCTGGCATCCGTATCCGCGCTCACGGCGGTGCCGGCGCTGGCGATCGGCGCGGGTGCCGTTGGCTTGACGGCTGGGGCCTTCGCCATCGCGACGGCGCTGCACTGGCTGTAAAGGGTTGTCACGGCCGGATGTTCTTCGGCCGTGACAATAGGCTTGTTACTTCACCGGCGCGGGCGCGGCGGTGTATTCGGCATCCGACACATGCTCGAACCAGTCAGTGCCTTCGCCGGTCGGGGTGACTTCCGACATCGCGAGATGCGCGAACAGCTTGTCGGGCGCGGCGCCGTGCCAGTGGCGCACGCCGGGCGGAATGATCACGGTGTCGCCGGCGCGGATTTCCTGCACCTGCTCGCCGGCTTTCTGCACGCGGCCGGCGCCTGACAGGCAATACAGGGTCTGCCCCACGGGATGGCTGTGCCAGGCGGTGCGCCCGCCGGGGGTGAAGGACACGACCGTCGCGCGCATATGCGACGGCTTTGTGCCGACCACGACCTCATCGGCGAAGACGGTGCCGGTGAAGTTGGCTGGCGGCTGGACCTTGGTCGCTCGGTCGGAGGAGCGGATGACTTTCATGGTGTTCTCCCTGGCTGGTCTTGGTGGATGGTCCATCCTATGGCGCCCCAGGCCAGGGGCCAAGGGCGCGCGCGTCAGGCGGTCGGCAGGCCGGCCTGTGTCCAGGCCACCATGCCGCCCCGCAGCACGCCGGCTTCGGTCACACCCAGGCTTCGGAGGTGCTGGCATGCGGCGGAGGAGCGGCGGTCGGTGTGGCACACGAGGATGACGGGGCGGCCGGTGTCGGTGATCTCGGCCACGCGGGCGGCGAATTCATCGAGCGGGATGTTGGTCGCGGACTCGATATGGCCGAGCGGGCCGTCGTATTCGGCCGGGGAGCGAACATCGACGACCAGCGGCGGGCCAGGCGCGTCGAGCAGCGGCGCGAGTTCGGTCGGGTCGAGCCAGCCGGGTTGTTCGGGTTTTCCGAACAGGGACGCGGAGGGCAGGGCCATGGGGTTGGGTCCTCTCCAAGTGGGGTTAGGGACGTATAGCACGGGTTTTGGTGTGCGGCTTTCGCTTGACATTCGTACGGTGCGGCCGTACGGATTGCGCGTGAAAATCGTCAGCGCGAAGCATCGGGGGCTGAAACGCCTCATTGAAGATGAGGACCCTCGGGAAATTCGAGCCGACCATGTGAATCGGGTTCGTCATATTCTGGCGGCGCTGATTGTTGCTGATGACATGCAAGGCGTGATGGGGCCACCCGGCTGGCACATTCATCAATTGAGCGGCGACCGCAACGGGACATGGTCCATTTCCGTCTCGGGCAACTGGCGATTGACGTTCGATCTTGCGGCTGGCGAAATCCGCAACCTGAATCTGGAGGATTATCACTGATGAGCGAGGGCATCACGAAGATCGGGATGACTCCCCCGCATCCCGGCACATTTATCCGGGAGGAGATACTGGATGAACTGGGCCTATCGATCACGCAGGCGGCTGAAGTGTTGGGCGTCCGCCGAGCGACGTTGTCCGATCTGGTAAACGGCAATGCGGCGCTGTCGCCGGAAATGGCGCTTCGGATTGAAAAGGCCTTTTCGGTGAGCATGGACACCCTATTGCGCATGCAGGCCTGGCACGACGCCCATGCGATGCGGGCGCGGGCGCATGAGATCGTTGTCGAACGGTTCACGGGACTATCCGGGCACGGGGGGTAAACGACCCACGCTGGCCTACGTGGCCGATGCTATCAGCCGCTTGCGCAGGAAGGACCGGCGTTGACCCGGCGGGTAGTCCTCCAGCGTGCCGAACACCTGGTAGCCGAATGCCTCGTAGAAGCCGCGGGCCTGAAATGTGTCGAGCCAGGCGGAATGGCAGCCCTCCGCCACCGCGTGCGCCTCGGCATGGGCCATCAGGGCGCGTCCGGCGCCTTGCCCGCGCAGGGAGGGATCAACCCAAAGCGCCTCGATGAACAGCCACTGCCAAGACATTGCGCCGCTCAGTCCGCCAACCAGGCGGGATTGCGCGTCCCGCAGTTGCAGCGTGAAGCGGGTCGACTGGAATGGCACGGTTTCGGCATGGAACGCATGGATCCGCTTTCCAAGTTCGGCGCGGAAGGCGCCCCCGGAGTCGGCGTCGATGGTCAGCCGGAGATGGCCGAGTACGAATGGCGAGGTCTGATTCATCGGTGTTCCTGTTCGCTCGCCTGGGACTATGCTGACGTCGCGTGATCTTCCCAAGAGCCACCCGAGATCTGATCCCATGTGCCGGCACTGTGCGTCGCTCCCCGCCGGACCCGTGGGTCTGTCTCGCCGCTCGTTTCACAAGGGCGCATTGGCCGCCGCGATGTCTCCGTCCTGCGTCGCTGTCGGGAGCGATCCCGTGGAGCCGGCGATGCGTCTGGTGGTCCCGGAAGGCGCGGCGCGAACGGTGGCGCTGACGCTCGATGCCTGCTCCGGCGGCACCGACATGCGCATCATCGAGACGCTGACGGGTCTTGCCATCCCGGCGACAATCTTCGTGACGGGGCTGTGGCTGCGCGCGAACCGTCCCGCCGCCGCTGTTTTCCTCGGGCGACCGGATTTGTTCACCTTACAGAACCATGGTGATCGACACGTGCCGCCGGTGCTGGGAACACGCCTCGTGTACGGACTGGCGGTCGCGGGGACATTGGCCGCCGTGGAACGTGAGGTCACGTTGGGCGCCGAAGCCATTGTCGCGGCCGGCGGCGTTCGGCCGAACTGGTATCGCGGCGCGACCGGCCGGTACAGCCCCACGGCCATGGCGGCGATCGAGGCCATGGGATACCGGATCGCCGGGTATTCACTCAGCGCGGATGAAGGGGCCTCCCTCCCGGCCGCATCGGTCTCGCGGCGGATCGCCGGGTCCCGGAATGGGGAGGTGATCCTGGCCCATGTCAATCACCCGCATCGACCGAGTGGCGCCGGGGTCGCCGCGGGGATCGCGGACCTGCGGAGGGCAGGGGTGGTGTTTGTTGGTCTCGATACCTTGCCGGTGACGGCGCCAAGGGCATGTGCGACCGCGATATAGGCGCGAAACCCGGTCGGGATCGTCACGCCCTTGTAGACAACCGGGACCAAGACCTGCCGCTGAAACGGTATCCCGGCGTCAGCCAGTTTCAACCCAATGCGTTCCGCATAAACGGACTCAAGCAACCCAGACCCAACTTGGCGATGCACCTCAATCGCCAATCCGATCACCCGGCCCGACAGCACCTGCCGTTGCAACACCGCCCCTCCGTGAATCTCCGTGGCCCTCCGTGTTCTCCGTGTTAAAATTTACGAAACCATAAACAAACGGACCCCCTCCACGAACGCACCCAAGAAGCGGCCGCGTCCCCCGAAAAACCTACGACCTGTTTCCAGGGACCACAGGCTTGTGTGCCCCAGGGCGACCGGCATCGGGGGCCGATCTTCGGAAAGATTTTAACACGGAGGACACGGAGGGCCACGAAGGCGCACGGAGGTATCGTGCCGGATCAGACGATCACGCGCCGCAACCCATCCTTCAGGCGGGGGGCATGGAAGTTCATCAGCAACCCGATCCGGATACCGCTCATGCGGAGATAGGTCAGTAGTTGCGCCCCGTGCGCCGCGACCAGCGCCGGCACCGCCTTGATTTCCACGATAATGGCATCGTCGACCAGCAGATCCGCGCGAAATCCGATCGGGATCGTCACGCCCTTGTAGACAACCGGGACCATGACCTGTCGCTGAAACGGTATCCCGGCGTCAGCCAGTTCCAACCCAAGGCATTCCGCATAAACGGACTCAAGCAACCCAGGCCCCACCTAGCGATGAACCTCGATCGCCAACCCGATCACCCGATCCGACAGTGCCCGCCGTTGCAACACACGCCCCTCCGTGAACCTCCGTGGCCCTCCGTGTTCTCCGTGTTAAAATTTACGAAACCGTAAACAAACGGAACCCTTCCACAAAGGCACCGAAAGCAGCTTCCATTCCAAAAACTCTTGACTATTTTCCTAAAAACAGCAACAATGCACGGGAACCCCCACGGACCCACCATGCCGGCCCCAAAGCCGCCCGACCCCAACAACCCGGCCGACCTCCTCTCCCACCACCTCCTCCGCTTCGCCGGACAGGCCACGCTCGACCCCGCCTTGCCGGAGCCCGCCCGCATGGCGGCCTGCAACGACATCGTCGAAACCCTGCTCGCCGTCGGCAACCGCGAACCGATCGCCGCCATCGTGGCCGCCCGTTTCACCGCGGCCCATCTCATGACATTGGAATGCCTGCGCCGATCCATGCGGGATGGCCCTGGGCGCGACAACCAGGGCGAGGACTCCCGCATCGCGCTGCGCGCCCGCGCCGCCCTGCTGCCCCAGGCCGCCGACCGTTTCCTGCTGGTGCTGGAACAGCCCCGCGGCCCCATGCCCGACGCGCGCCGGCTCCTGACCCTTCCGCCCGATTTTTCCGGGGTATGCGACCCCATGTCCGGTGAGGAACCGGACCAGGAAACCCTTCCCACCCCCGAGGCGCAGCCAGGTCCCCTCCGCAACGGCAACCCCCGCCGCGACCTCGCCACGCTGCCCTGCTGCGGCGCCCGCACCCGCGCCGCCCTGCAATGCCGACAGCCCGCGATGCGCAACGGCCGCTGCCGCTTCCATGGCGGCAAAAGCACGGGCGCGACAACGGAAACGGGGCGCGCCGCGCTCTCCGCCAAGGCCACGCGGCACGGGTTTCACACCGCCGAAGGCCGCCGTTTCCTCGCCCTGGGCCGACGTCTCCTGCTGACCGCCCGCCTGCTCGCCGCGGCCATGCGCCAAGCGGGGATTGGGCTGGAGGCTATGGAACAGGCGATGGCGGACGGCACGATGCCGCCCATGCCCACGCCACCCCCCAAGCGCCCCCCTCAAATCATCCGGCTCGGCCTGGGTGCCCGGCGGCCGATCTGGCGCCCGGACCACCGGCCTACGCGGACCGTGCCGCGTTATCAGCCGGTTACGCGGCGAGGCCGTAATAGGGGCACAACCACGGGCACGCAGGTGGCGGGTTCTCCGAACGCCGGCGGTCAAACGGGCGACGGAAACAACCGTGCTTGCGCCAATCAGGCAGGGCGCAGGCGAGCTCTGACGTAATGGTCGAGCGGTTCGATGATCGCGT
>CAMCDA010000291.1 GCA_945873195.1 Asaia bogorensis | reverse complement strand
TGCGGCAAACCCCCACTGCACCGCAGCACGTCGGAGGCGAAGTCGTATCCAATTGATATAATGGGATAAATGAAATATCGGGCGGCAGAGAACATTTGTTCCCGGCATCTCTCCATCCGCCAGTTCCTCCCGATAGAGGTGTCTCTGCGGCACCGTCCTGCACAGAAAAGCCCAATGGTTCCGTGGGTTTGCGCCATAGGCTGTTGACCCACAGTGGTGGAACGAACCAGGAAAACGGGTCTCCATACGGCAGTTGTCTCTGGACCTGTTGACTTGGCCGATTTGGTCAACAGCTTTAGTCGATTGAAATCAGACTGTGTTTTTGGACAGGTCCGGCCGGCAATTCGACGGTGCGGCCGCCTTGCGTGTGCCTCTTGCAATCTTCTCCACGGTCAACACCGTTCATCCGGCGCGAAGGCGAGCAGATCGAGCCGGCCGCCGAACCCGGCATCGATCTGCCGGCCGATCAGCATCCAGTTCTCGCGCAGGGTAGAGGAGGCGGCGACGATCATGTCCTCCGACTGCGCCTTACTGGTAAGGGCGGCGGGTTGCAGCGGCTCGGGCGCGGCGCCGCCCCCCCCAGATGGCGTGGCAGATGGTCATGCGGGTTCCTCGGCTCGCTCTCCACGAACAAGGCCAAGTAGGTCCTTGAACTCCTCGTTGTCGCTTGCGCCCTTCCAAAAATTGATGAAGCGGCAAACGATTTGAATATTATCCGTTTCATAATGACCGTTGCTGTCGATCCGATCGACCGACGGCCAAAGATTTTGGTTCTGGTCACGACGATTGAACAGCAGGGGAATGCCAGTCAACGCACACTTATTGCCCTGGATTTCGAGAAGCTTCCTGATCCGCGATTCCAACTGACCGCTTGTCATGAGCAGATTCTTGTCTTTGACGACCCTGGTAATGGTTTGGCCGTTCGAGCCCGCGACAGTGTTCTCAACCGACTGACGCATGGCGACGATCGCTGTTTCCATGTCGGTCAATATCCGACCGGCGTTGCTTCTTGAGACTGGCTTCGGTTCGCCCTCCTGTATCTGCATCGTCGCTAGCATCCAGCAGAATGAATGCGCGTCGATCAGGCGGACAGGCAGTGGCCGAAGAGCCGTGCTGAGAAGCTGACGGACAGCCTGAAGCGTGGCGTTGAATTGGGCGTAGTTCGGCCAGTTGCAATTGCGAACCGTGACCAGTGCGATCCCCATTTCCTGAAACGCTCGGTCAAAGGTTGTGGGTCGGATTGGCATGAACCGTTCTGGGTCCTTCAGGAAAAACAGGTAGGCCAACAGTGGATACTTGGAGCCGGTTGCGACGCTCAGGCGATCGAAGACCGCGACTTCTGTTCCAACATCTCGATACAGGTCGAACAATATCCGCTCGATATCCTCGCATCGCGAAGGAGAGGCCACTGCCTCCAACAATGCCCGATGGTCACGATTGGCATGCCCGAAGCGATTTGGCCAGGCGACCAGGTTGTTGGCAGAGCTGGCGGGTCCACGCTTGATTTCTATTGCCGCGATCGTCCTGGCCAGGATCGTCCCCGAGCCGATCTCGCTCGGTTGCCAGCTATCGTGATCCAAGATCGTCAGGGCGTGTTGACGCAAGGCCAGCTTGTAGCCCTCCCATCTGCTGGCCAACCCTGTCTCGAAGTCAACAAAGGGATTGCCTGCGTCGTTGGTGGCAATGAGGCGTTTGAACCGCGCCAGTGCATCCTGGAAGCCCAGAGGCGGGATGACGATGTTGGCTACCATTGTTCCGGCGACGTTGCCCCTAAGCGCATCGGCTCCGCTGTTGTTGCTGGGAAGGCTCATGCTGCTGCCTCTATCACATGGGTTTCCGCCGGTGCCAGCGCATCGCAGAGGAGGGCGTCGAGCAGGCGACGGCGGGTTGCGTCGCCGGTCGTGAGGCTGGCTTCAAGTTGGTCGCACAGGGCCATGAGGTCGTCGACCTTGGCAACGATGCGGTGCTGTTCGGCGAGTGGCGGGAGAGCAATCGGCATCGTTGCCACAGATTTCGTGTTGAAATGCGTGAGAGCGACGCCGACGGAGCCTGCTTCGACATGCAACGCTGCAAGCGAGTTCAAGTAGAAGCACAGAAAATGTGGTAGGACGCATTTCGGACGCTGAACCACGACCAGGTCGGAGCAGTTTGCCTCCGGAACAGACGGTGGAATGACACATGCAGTTCCCACGTTGCCAGATCGCACCACGACCACGTCCCCTGGGACCAAGGCGGATTTAATGATCGAACGATGAAATCCACGGGAGATGTAAATCAGACCATCTTCCCGAAATCGATTCGCCCGGACATTTTGGCTCCGAAGGAATGGCACACCATCATCGACGTACTGATCCTTCATAGGACCGACGTAGCCAACGGTCACGCGTTCGCACGTATTGGCGATGCGCGTCCAAGCCCAACCACCGGGAGATTCAAACATTTCGTTATCTGACCCCGACATCCCCGCAGTCCAATCGCGGCCTGACCGCCCGTTGGACACCTGTGCGACAAACCTCGCCAACAACTCTAAAGCCGGCTCATCCGCCGGGTCCTGCGGCACCAGCTTCCCTCGCACCGCGAGGTTGAGGATGGTCTGGCGGAGTTGTTTGATCTGGTCGGGACGCATGGTGAGGGCTGGCAGGGCGTTGAGCGCGAAGCGGGCGTCATCCGTGAAGGTCTCGGGATCAGGCGCGTTGAGGCGGGCGAGGCTCGCCACCGCAAGTCGGTCCCGGACTGCCTCCCGCTCCGCCCGCGCCGCCTCCAGTTGGTCGCACAGGGCCATCAGTTCATCGACCTTGGCGACGATGCGGTGTTGTTCGGCGAGGGGAGGGAGACCAAAGGGCAGGTTGAGCAGAATTGATTGATTCAAATTCTGCATCGTCGTTCCCACAGCACTTCCACCGAGATATTGTCGACCAAACGGTGAGCCGATCAATAGGACAAGAAAATCCGCGAAAATGAGCCTAGATGGGCGGAGAATGAGGCTTCCCGTTCCGCAAAGCCATCCGGCTTCGCGCTCCGTAACGACTGCACAACGCCCCATCTCACCGCGGCGGGCCATGACGATATCGCCAAGGCGCAACTTAAAGGAAGCAAGCCTCTCCAGCGTGGCCGCATCGACCGCCATTTTCTCGATCGGCACGATCCGCTCGTCTTGAATTGAAGCAGGATTGACCACGGGAGTCCCGCCAGCGCGATAGTCGCTTTGGTGCAGGGAACTGCCGAAGGGACCAGTTTGGAGCTCGTCAAGAACACTCTCGACTTTAGTTGGCTTCCAATGTTCTGGAATATCAAACGACAGATCGCTCGGCACAGCAGATTGCGAGATTGTAGACTTTGATATCTGCCCCGCCTTCACGAGCCGGGCCTTCTCCTTCTCAATGCGCTTCAACAACTCCGAAGCGGGCTCATCCGCCGGGTCCTGCGGCACCAGCTTCCCCCGCACCGCCAGGTCGAGCACGAACCGCCGCAGCCTCCCCACCGCATCAGGCGCATCCGCGATCCGCTCATACAGCGCCAGCAACCGATCCGCGTTCATGACGCCGTCCCGTCCTCATCGGGCACCAGCCGGCCCAAAGCCTCAATCAATGGCCACAGCCGATCCTGTGCCACCATCCACACCAGATCGAGCCTGATATCCGCGTAACCATGGATCAGCCGGTGCCGCATCCCGGTTACCTCCCGCCAGGGGATATCCGGGTTGGCAGAACGGGTCGGCAGGGAGACCTTGCCGGCAGCCTCCCCAATCACCTCCAATGACCGGATGACCGCGTTCTGGTGCAACCGGCTGGCGCGGAACGCCGCCTCGGTCAGATCGGCCACGAAGCCGCGCGCATCCCGCGCCGCCAACAGCATATCCAGCAGCAGGGCCGCGTCCTTCTCCGGCAGATCAGCCATAGACCGGTTCGGCCCCCGTCAGGATGTGGCGGCGGCGGATGAAGTTTCGGCTGGCCTCGACCGCCCCGCGCTCCAGGAGATCGACAGGCCGGCCGAGCAGGGATTCCAGGGCGTCGGCCAGGCCGAAAAACTGTTCCAACGGGGGCATGCCGTTTCCTGGCACGAACTCCACCAGGAAGTCGGCGTCGCTGGTCTCCGGATTGAAGTCGCTGCCGCGCGCGGCCGATCCAAACACTTCCAGCCGCCGCACGGCATAACGCCGGCAGATATCCGCGATGCGGTCCCGGTGCTGTTCGATCAACACATGCATGGCACGTCCGTTCCAACCGATGCGCTATGCTTTCCTATCACGTGTTCGACACCCATCAAGCAACTTGCGACCGAGCGTTCCCTGACGACTGTTGGCGGCCGAGACACGGGATCACCGCGC
The DNA here is from genome assembly GCA_945873195.1 of Asaia bogorensis. Classification (GTDB taxonomy): domain Bacteria; phylum Pseudomonadota; class Alphaproteobacteria; order Acetobacterales; family Acetobacteraceae; genus Rhodopila; species Rhodopila bogorensis_A. The sequence goes on along the minus strand of CAMCDA010000291.1, from coordinate 1,511 downwards.
CAGCGCTTCCGCCAGGATGGATTTCAGCCGGTCGCGCAGGCTGGCGGCCTCGGCCTCGGCGGCATCCAGAGCGGCCAGCAGTTCCTCCGGGTCGCCGTGGTCGTCGGCGATGGTGTGGGGGTTCTTGATGTCCAGGTTGTAGCCGCGGGCCTTCACCTCCTCGGCCGTAACCTTCCAGGCCTGCGGGGTTTCCTGCCGTCCCTCCCGCGTCGGGCCGCCCCACCAGTCGACGCAGGATTGCAGGTGCTCGACACGGATCGGCCGAGTCATGGAGTAGGCCTTCTGCCCCTCCGGCACGCGGTGTTCGTAGAACCAGATGTCCTGGGTGGGCGCACCCTTCTCAAAGAACAGCAGGTTGGTGCCGATCGAGGCGTAGGGCTTGAACACCGAATTGGGCAGGCGGACGATGGTGTGGAGGTTGCATTCCTCCAGCAGATGTTCCTTGAGCCGGGTCTTCACGCCCTCCCCAAACAACGTCCCATCCGGCAGCACCACAGCCGCTCGGCCGCGCGGTTTCAACAGGCGGATGATCAAGGCGAGGAAGAGGTCGGCGGTTTCCCGCGTGCGGAAATGCTGCGGGAAGTTGGACTCGATGCCGTCTTCCACCCGCCCGCCGAAGGGGGGATTGGTCAGGACGATGTCGACGCGGTCGGCCTGGGTGTAGCTGATATAGGGGCGGGCGAGGGTGTTGTCGTGGCGGACGAAGCCCGCGTCCTCGACCCCATGCAGCAGCATGTTGGTGACGCAGAGCATGTGCGGGAGTTGCTTCTTCTCCACCGCGCGCAAGGCGGCCTGCATGGTCTGCTCGTCTTCGGGGCGCTTGACGTAGCGGGTCCGCATGTGGCGGAGCGCGCAGGTCAGGAAGCCGCCGGTGCCGCAGGCGGGGTCGAGCAGGATTTCGCCGGGGCGGGGGTCGATGCGGTCCACCATGAAGGCGGTGACGGCGCGGGGGGTGTAGTATTCGCCCGCGTTGCCGGCGGATTGCAGGTCATTCAGGATTTGCTCGTAGATGTCGCCGAAGTGCTGGCGCTCGGACAGATCGTTGAAGTCGACCTCGTTGATCTTGTTGACGACCTGCCGCATGAGCTGGCCGGATTTCATGTAGTTGAAGGCGTCCTCGAACACGTCACGCACCACGCGGCGGCGGTCGCCCGTCTGGCCGGTGGGGGGCAGGTTCTTGAGGGTCGGGAACAGGGTGGCGTTGACGAAGGTCATCAGGGTGTCGCCGGTGATGCCTTCCGGGTCGGCGGCCCAGGCGCGCCATTGCAGGGCCTCGGGGATAGGCGAGCGATAGGCGGCGTTCAGGAGTTCAAGCTCCTGGTCCTGGTCGTCGATGATCTTGAGGAAAAACATCCAGCAGAGTTGTCAATCAGCGTTGAATAGTTTCCAGGTAACAGCGCCCAAAAGTTTCCAGTTGATCAGGCCGGTTTCGGCTGTTTTTTGCGCTGTTTGAAGCGGAAGGAATCGTTCCCGGTTTCCAGGATGTCGCAGTGGTGAGTGATGCGGTCGAG
>CAMCDA010000290.1 GCA_945873195.1 Asaia bogorensis | reverse complement strand
AGGCAAACTGGTCGTGCCAGCCAACATCGTGCTGCTCCCCCTGCCGCCCTATGCTCCGGAACTGAACCGCATGGAGAATGTTTGGCAATACCTGCGAGCCAACAAGCTCTCGGCTCGCGTCTGGGACAGCTACGATGACATCCTGAACGCCTGCGCCGATGCCTGGAACTGGTTCATGGATGATCCCGAGCGCATCCGATCCATCGGGGCAACCGAATGGGCAACGGTCACTGTCTAGGGCCGTTGGTATAATTCCATTCCGGATGGAATGTGTCGCCGGTGATATTCAACGCCGCCATCTCATCGTCACCGACCTTGATGCCCTTGGGGTATTCGCGCGTATCCAGTTCGCATTGCACCGTCAGGCCGGTCTTGGTCGTTGTGGAGGCAATCAGTTCGACCACTGTTTCCCGGCTCACCAGCGGCTTGCCCCGCCAGGTCTGGGTGATGTGACAGAACAGCCGGTGTTCGATTTTGTTCCATTTCGAAGTTCCCGGCGGATAGTGGCATACCCGTATCGTCAGGCTGGCTTCATCAGCCAGTGCCTGAAGTTCAACCTTGAACAAGCGCACGCGAGAGCCGTTCGAGCCGCCGCCATCCGCCGTGATCATCAGTTGCTTCATGTCCGGATATCGCTCGCGGCCCATCAGTTCCAGCCAGCGGCGGATCGAATTGACCGAGAATTGCGCTGTATCGTTGTCGATCCCAACGCTGACGCAACCGGTATTGGCCGCGATGTCGTAAACGCCATAGGGAATGGCTTTCCCGAGTTCCTTGTCAACGAAATCATGCACGTTGACCTTGTCCGGATGGCCTTCCGGACGATAGTCGCTGCCGCCGTTCTTGTAGGAACCAACCAGTTCCTTCTTTTTCGTATCGATCGAGATCACCGGCTGGCCAGCCGCCTGGGTGGCGGTCACCGCGGTGTTGATGTGCTCGAATTGCGCGTTCCGATCGGGATTGCGGCTGCCTTCCAGCGTCTTGCGGTTCGCCTGACGGCGATATTTCAGCAGGCCCAGAAGCTTGGGGATGCTGCTGTCCGCGACCTTGTGGCCCATCTCGCGCAACGCCGCCGCCAGTTTCGCATGGCTCTTCGACACCCACAGCAAAGGCCGCATCGGGTCGCCCATCGTCGCCGGCTCCACCAATCGCCGCAGGTTGTCCAGCAGAGCTGGGTCTTTGTCGATCAGAGTTGGACAACCACCGCCCGGCCGGCGAACTTCTCCAGCCAACCCGCCAGGGCTGGCCAGGTCCCTCAAGCCACGGCCAATCGTGCTGCGTGCGATCCCCGTCGACCGCGACACCGCCGCGATCCCGCCGTGGCCCGCTGTCTTGGCTTCCGCCGCCGCCAGAAGCCGGCGGGACCGTTCGTTCAGATCGGTCCCAACCGCATTGAACCGTTCGCGAATCGCTGATGTGTCTATCATCCCTGGAGCCTACGAAGCTCCGCGCCGCGCCGGAATCGCACCCGCCAACGCGCCCTGGCCCGTCACCTCCCGAGATTCGGTAGACTTTGGGTGTCGCCTTAGGCAAGCCGGGCCGCGGAGGCAAGGAAAGTGATCCACACACGGATACGGCGGTTGACCCGGAACAGGGAAGATGGCGGCCTTGTGGCCGCCATCCACGATGAAGCCGTGCTATCCCGAGGGTCAATGGTTACGTCGGCTGGTATAAGCCGGCTTGATCAAGTTGGACGCTTCATCTTGCAACTATGTGTCTGGTCCAGTTCGCCCGGCTGCACGATGGTTTGCGTCCGCCAGCCGAGCCCGGTCTTTTCCGAATCGTATTTCACCCCGCGAGTAAACACTGCGGCGTAGTAGGTCATAATAATCTGGTGATCGTCCTTGCGAATCGTTACCTCATTGCCGGCGGCGTCCTTCATCGTCAGCCCCTCGAAAGCGAAGGCGAGTTTGACTGGATCGGTTCCGCCAGCCTTTACAATCGCAGCCGCGAGCAGTTCGACGCCAGTGCGACGATCTCCAAAAATGAAGTCAAAATCGAACTTCTTGCGGAATTCCAGGATCCAGGCCTCCAACTCCGCGTTCTTCAGCTCCGCACCGACATTGTCATGCATGGACAGCACGGAGAACACGCGCCCATCCCCGCCCGGCCCGATTGCTGTCGGGCTACCGGCCACATGACCGAGCATGGTGTAGTAGCTGACAGGAAGGCCGGCATCCATGCCCGCTTTCACCAGCAGGGACAAATCCGCGCCCCAATTGCCGGTCACCACGCCGTCAGCGCCCGTCGCTTTGATCTTGGCGATGTAGGAAGAAAAATCCTTGATCTTGCCCAGTGGGATCAACTCATCTCCTACAATTTTCACATCTGGACGCTGCAGCGCCAGAAACTTCTTCAGATCGCGCTGCGCAGACTGACCAAACAGATAATCCTGGTTGATCAGATACACCGCCTTTACCGTCTTCGGCATGGCGCGGATCATGATCTCCGCCTGCTGCCCGGCATGCATCGATGTTCGCACCTGCCAGAAGCTGCATTGTTCGTTGGTGAGTTCGGGAGCCAGCGCGCCGCAATTCACAAAGAAGATGCGCTGATTGGGATTGCGCCCGTTGTGCTTGTCAACCCCGCCGAGCAGCGCTGCGACAACGTTGGACGGCCCGCAGCTCAGCATTACCTGGATGCCCTCATCGACCATCTTCTGTAGATTGACCAGCGCTTCCGAAGGCTGGCCCTTATGGTCGAACGCCACTACCTCCAGCTTCTTGCCCATCACACCGCCCTTGGCGTTGATGCCATCCACCACGAATTGGATCGTCTTAAGACCTTGGTCGCCGACATTGGCGAAGGGGCCGGACAGTAATTCCTGGTACCCCAGGCGAATGCTGTTCTGGGCAGCGGCGGGCTGGATGAACAGACCTAGAACTAGACTGGCCAGCACTGCCAGACCCCATCGGAATCGGGTGCGCATTTAGACGGTCCCCCTGTAATTTTTTGTTGTTTGCCCTCCGCCTTGTGCGGCAAGCACACCTACTATGCGCGACGTGCTTGACGGGATCAAGCGTCCCTTTTTTTGTCTGCCTGGACAGCTGCATCAATCCTGCCGTTTCACGCCTGAGGCGCCAACCCCCTCTACCAATTGCCGTAGGTTGCCCAGCAGCCATGCCCTCATCTGCCACGATCACCACCGCCAGACTCACCGGCCGCCTGCACACCCACCCGCCCTGCCAGTGCGATGAAGAATCCGGCGGGATAGCCAACGCACCGCCGAACACGGCACCGACAGATGGAACCCGATGGTGCCAAGAACCGACGATGTCGCAACCGCTCGCCACTTGCCTGACCTGAGCATACCAGTCTTGTGGTGATCCTCGATCTCGCCATCACGGACATCGCAACTAAACCGCGCCCTCACTGCCCGTTCCACTGGGTGGCGCGTGGTCCATGGGTCCCGCCAAGGCACCGATGATGTCGGTCTCGCGATTGGTCTCGTCGTTCCACGCGGCAAGCACCGTCTCTGCCGCCTGCCGCAGGGTCGCACGTGTGGGCGCCGTGTGCGCGGCGTCCAGGGCATCGGCCACGGCGGCGGCTTCTCGTGCCACCGCGTCGTCCGCTGCCGTGTCGGGCAACGTGGGCGCCTCGGTGGGAGCTTCCGTAGGGCTGTCGGCATCCGCCAACCCGATCGCGGCAAGACCCATCGGGGTAGCGCGCAGCATCAGGACCACCCCCTCCTCGCCGGTCCGCCAAGCGTACCCGCCGTCGGTGATCGGCGCCGGCACTTCCTCGACCAGCCCCTGCTGAGCAGGGAGCGTACCACCTTCTGCCGGGCGGCGGCGGGAAGGCTTGGAGGACAAACCAGGTGGTCGTCGCGGGTATTCCCGCGACGAACCCGCCCCCGCGCCGTTCAATCCAGCCTGAAACCTACGCATTCACACCAGCGTGATCTTCGCCTCGCGGATCACTAGGGCGTTGGCGTCCCAGTCCTTGTTGAAGAAGGCGGCCATCTCCTCGGGTGTCTGGATCGCCGGCATGAAGCTCATCTCCCGCATCCGCTGCGTCATTTCCAGCGCACTGGAGAGTTCGACGAGTTTCTGGTTGAAGAGCGTGATGATCTCCTTCGACGTGCCGGTCGGCGCCCAGGCCGAGAACCAGATCGGCACATCAGAGTCGGGGAACCCCGCCTCCGTCATCGTTGGCACATCCGGGAAATCCCAGTGCCGGGTCGGGTTGTTGACCGCCAGCAGATTGAGCCTGCCCGCCTTCACGTGCGGGTAGATTACGATCTCGTTCATCATTTGCACGCTGCCGGACAGTAGATCGACCAGCGCGTCCCCGCTGCCGCGATACGGAACATGCAGTATATCGACGCCGGCGCGCAGCTTCAGCATCTCGATGCGCATCTGGGTCGACGTGCCGAGGCCGGCCGATCCATAGGCGATCCGTCCCGGACGGCGGCGGGCATGGGCGACCAGTTCGCCCATCGTTCGGATGCCGAGGCTAGAGAGGATGCCGAAGCCGCCCACCACGTCGCCGATGCGCCCGACCGGCATCAGGTCACGGCGGGCGTCGTAGCCCACCTTCCGCAACTGCGGCACGACGTTGATCGCCGAGTTGGGGGTGAACAGGAAGGTCGTCCCGTCCGGCGTTGCGCGGGCCGCGGCCTCAGTCCCGATCGTGCCGGATGCGCCGCCCTTGTTTTCCACCACGAAAGGGACGCCAAAGGCATGTGTCAGTTTCTCGGCCCAGGGCCTAGCGAGCGTATCGCCGGCCCCGCCGGGGGCGTATGGCATGATCAGACGGACGGGCTTGGTGGGCCAGACCGGTCCGGCCCGGGCGGAGGTTATGGTTGGCAGGCTCAGCGCCGCCCCGGCCCCGGCCATGACAAAGCGACGCGACACCGCGCGTTTTCCTGATGACATGATAAAACACTCCCTATCGTCGTGATGGCCGGCGCCTTGCTGGCGCCTGGTCCGCCGTGTTCTCACGGCCAAGGGAGCGTGACAATTTCATTCGATGAAATGCAAGGAAATTCCTTTCCTGATTACGCATAAACCTCAGCCAATTTGAGCAACCGATAAGGCATTGGTGTTGTTCGGACACTTGCCCAACAGAGGCGAGGAAGCATTGCTGCGAGGTCGTATCGTCTGTTGAATCTGTATTCGAATTCGGCCAGGTATCGCGGGACATGCTTGCTGTCGATCGACCGGTAGGTGCCGACGATCGCGGCTTTAATATTGCCGAGCGCGGTGTTCACCCATTTGAAAGCCGGCGTGCGGGCGGCGGCGGCACCGCTGCCGGTCTTGATGGCTTGGTGGGTGCATCCGGCGTTGGTCACGCTGGCGAAGCAAGCCAGGCCATCGCTGACGACCTGACAGGCTCGATTGAAATTTCGCTTGGCGAACCCAGACAGGGCGTCGCCGGAAAATGTGGCGACCCGGCCCAGCTTGATGCTGACCGGCTTGCCCTCCACCGTCGTCTCAACCGCGGCGACGAAAGGCGTTTTGCCGGCTGCCCCGCGCCCTCGTTTGCCGCCGGACCGTTCACCGCCGAGGTAGGCATCGTCGATCTCGACGCGTCCGGTCAGTTTCTTGGTGGCGTCTCGCTCCATCATGACTTGTTGGAGCTTGTGCTTGACCTTCCAGGCTGTCGTCTGAGTTACGCCAAGGCGTCGGCCAAGCTCGATGCTGGAAATCCCCTGCTTGGTTTGGGTCATGTGATACATGGCGCGAAACCAGGTGCGCAGCGGCAGCTTGGTCGAAGCGAAGATTGTCCCGGCGATCGGTGAGGTTTGCCGACGGCAGGCGGTGCATTGAAAGAGGTCTCGGCTCTTAACCAGGCAATGGGTCTTTCCGCCACACGCGGGGCATTCGAACCCGTTTGGCCAT
>CAMCDA010000289.1 GCA_945873195.1 Asaia bogorensis | reverse complement strand
GCAAAATATCGGCGTCGGCGCTCTTCTCCATCAACCCGCGCAGGGCCATGATCTCGTCGGTCATCTTCGGTTCCTTGGTTCAGGTTTGAGCCCACAAACCCAACCCTACCGAAGACCGTGGAGGACCACCGCAGCACCGCTCACTCGCTGCGGCGCCCCGTGATGGGCGCGCTGCGCGAGCGGCGCTGCTACCGCCGACGAGTTACACCACGTCAAGGGACACGACCGATTTTCTACGTTTATTGCGATCTTGGGACCTATACCTTTTCACCCGATCTCGGCAGGCGATGTGGTGAGAGAAGCCAAGGTATAGCCGCCTCACCCCGTCTTCGCTGAGGGGATATCCCCCCAACGTGTAGTAAAACTGGGCGACAGGTTCTCCCGGCGCATGTGCCACTCACCGTCCTTCTGGGCCAAGCCAAGCCGTGCCGTGCCGCGGCCATAACGAGCATTGATCTGGTCCATCGCCTTCATGAGCCCGTCATCTGGGACGTGGATCACATCGAACAACGAGACTGGTGCATGGCCGGGCGGCCCGAGATCCAGCAGCAGCACTCCGGCTTTCCGCCAGCCATAACCATCTCGCCAGATGCGCTCGAATATCCTCATCACCGTGGCGCCGATTTCCCGGGTGTCGGCCGTCGGCCGATGGAATGTTGCCGAGCCTGAGACCGACTTCTGCGGTGCATCCTGTGCGAACGGGTCGGTCCGGATGAAGAGCTGCGCAGCGCCTGCAACCTGGCCGGAGCAGCGTACCTTTTCAGCCGCGCGTTCGGCGAAGCTCATGACGGCATCATGGACTTGGCCCTTATCGAAAATCGCCTTGCCGAATGTGCGCGAGCAGCAGGTCGTCTGCTTGGGCGGCGGCTGGTCCTCGAGCGCATGGCAGACCAGCCCACGCAGCTCATGGACCGTGCGCAGGCCCACAACGCCCATGCGCTGCCGAACCCAGCCATCGGGCGCATTGGCAAAATCATGGGCCGTGTGAATGCCGCGCTCCTCGAGCATGACGGTCCAGCGCCGACCTACGCCCCAGACATCGCAGACCGGCGTCTTGCGCAGTGCCGCGTCGATCCACTGTGGGTGCTGGACTAGGTCGAGGACACCCCCCGCCTTCGCCGATTTCTTGGCCAGGCGGTTGGCTAGCTTGGACAGGGTCTTGGTGGGGCCCACGCCGACGGATACCGGGATTCCAGTCCATTGCAGGGTATGCTCCCGCAGATCCCGGCACCAGTCGGTGAGATCCGGAACACCCAGCCGATCGAGATCGAGGAAGCATTCATCGATGCTGTAGACTTCGTGGGCGGGCGCGCTCGAACCCAGCACGCTCATCACCCGGTCAGAAATGTCTCCGTAGAGTGCGTAGTTGGATGAGCACACGGCGATGTCATGCTCCTCGACCAGCTTGCGAATCTTGAAAATCGGCGCGCCCATGCCGACGCCCAGTGACTTGGCCTCGTTCGATCGGGCGATAACGCAGCCATCGTTGTTGGACAGGACCACCACAGGCCGTCCCCGCAGGCGGGGCTGGAACAGCCGCTCACAGGACGCGTAGAAGTTGTTGCAGTCGACCAGCGCGAATGTGGCCATCAGCGGCCACAGTGGCGTCGGATACTATGGGTTACGACGCCCCAGACCTCGCAGTCGCCTTCGCCCATCGGCAGTGTGGGATAATCGTTGTTCTCGGCCGCCAGATGCCATTGCCCACCCACCTTCTTGAGCCGTTTGACGGTGAGGTCGCCCTGCAGAACGGCAATGACGATATCATCGGGCTGCGGGGTGACGCCGCGGTCGATGATCAGCAAGTCCCCGTCGAAGATCCCCGCGCCACGCATAGATTCCCCAGACGCTCGCACGAAGAACGTCGCGGCTGGACGCCTTACCAGGTGCTCATTGAGGTCGAGCTTGCCCTCGATGTGGTCATCCGCCGGGCTTGGAAACCCAGCCGGCACCTGGGCGGTGAACAGAGGGAGTTCGAGTTTTAGCGTGAAATCGGCAAGACGCAGCACGGGGGTGGGTTCCAAACTATAATTAGAACACACCATGAACATTGTGACCGCGATTCGTCAATTGAAACCGATTGGCCGCCAAACGTGATTGGTGGATACGTCGGTTGTATATCGAGGCGCATTGCGCTGCCGGGCCACGGCTGACAGCCTCGTTTTTACCGCGCCATCCACTCATCAAGCTTTGACCATCGGCGGCGCCCCGCCTCATTTTTCACGGCTATCGCGATTGCTTTGCGTTGCCCCACCAGAATGACCAACTTCTTCCCCCGGGTGAGGCCGGTGTAGAGCAGGTTACGCTGCAACATGGCGTAGTGCTGGGTCATCACCGGGATCACGACTGCCGGGTATTCTGACCCCTGGCTCTTGTGAATCGTGGCGGCGTAGGCCGGGACGAGCGTGTCGAGTTCCCCGAACAGGTAGCTGACCTCGCGGCCGTCGAAGTCGACGGTCAGTTCGCCTTCGACGGTATCCACCGCCTGAATGTAGCCGATGTCGCCGTTGAACACGTCCTTGTCGTAGTCGTTCTCGATCTGCATCACCTTGTCGCCGGGCGCGAAGGTCCAGCCAAAACGTTCTACCTTGGCCGCCGGGTTCGGGTTCAAAGCGGCCTGAAGCTCGATATTCAGGGACCGCGCACCAACGCCGCCGCGGTTCATCGGGCACAGCACCTGAATGTCGCGGATCGGATCAAGTCCAAACTTGCGCGGAATATGCTTACCGACCAGATTGATTATCTTTGGCACAGCATCTTCGGGATCGTCTGCGGGTATGAAGTAGAAGTCCGTTTCGCCCTCGGCCTTGCCCAGACCGGGAATTCGTCCCTGATTGATCATGTGTGCGGTGGTGATAATCCGGCTTCGCGCGGCTTGCCTGAACACTTCGGTCAGCCGTACAACCGGCACGGTTCCAGAGCCAATGATGTCGGCCAACACCTGGCCTGGCCCGACTGATGGGAGCTGGTCGATGTCGCCAACGATCAGCAGCGCGGCGGTGTCAGGTATCGCATTGACCAGCGACTGCATCAGCATGACGTCGACCATCGAGCTTTCGTCGACCACAAGCAGATCACATTCGAGCGGGTTTTCCTCGTCCCGCTTGAACCCAAACGCCTTGGGGTCAAATTCCAGCAGGCGGTGTATCGTCTTGGCCTCCATTCCGGTGGCTTCGGCCATCCGCTTGGCGGCTCGGCCTGTGGGCGCACACAGGAGCAACTGAACCCCCTTGGCGGCGAGGATCCGCAGGATGGCATTGACGATCGTCGTCTTGCCCACACCCGGCCCGCCAGTAATCACCGTCATCTTGGACCGCAGAGCAAGAGCGATGGCCTCCCGCTGACTGGGGGCAAGCGTCAGCGCCGTGCGCTTTTCAATCCACGGCAGGGCTTTGGCAGGATCTATCGCGGGCCACGGCAAAGCTCCTGTCAGTAGGGTTTTCAGCCGCTCTGCGATCTTTTTCTCGGCATGATAAAGGCCGCCGAGGAAGATGCATTCCCTCTCGCCCACTGTATCCGCAATCACCGTACCGCCCACCAATTCCAATTCCAGCGCGGTGGTGATTAAGGCACGATCGACTTCCAGAAGCTTTTCAGCGAGGTCTTTCAATTCGGCGACAGGCAGGCCGCAATGCCCCTGGCCCATGGCCTCTGTGAGCGCATAGGAAATCCCGGCGCAGAGCCGCACCATGGCGGTTTTCTCAATGCCCAGCTTCTCAGCGATGGTGTCAGCCGTTCGAAAGCCGATGCCGCGGATATCACGCGCCAGCCGGTAAGGGTTGTCGCTCATGATCTGAACGGCATCCACCCCATAGGTCTTGAATATCCGCACGGCGCGGGCCGTGCCGACGGTATGGCTGTGCAGGAACACCATGATTTCGCGGATCACCTTCTGATCCGCCCAGGCAGAAGTGATTTGCGCCGCGCGCATGGGACCGATACCCGTCACTTCCCTGAGCCGCTCGGGATTGGCCTCAATGACGTCGAACACGTCCTTGCCGAACATCTGGACGAGCCGCTTGGCGTAGGTCGGGCCAATCCCGCGGATCATGCCCGACCCGAGATATTTCTCGATGCCCTCGACCGAGGAAGGCTCGGATGTCTTCAGGAACCGCGCCTTGAACTGCAGGCCATGATTGCGGTCATTGGTCCACTCGCCGGTGGCGGTGATCCACTCACCGGCCGAAATCATCGCAGCATGACCAATCGTCGTCACTAGGTCGCGGTGGCCACGCGCCTTCACCCGCAAGACGCAGAAGCCACTTTCCTCGCTGTGAAAGGTGACCCGTTCCACATTGCCGACAAGAACTTCAGAGGGTGATTGCGCAGGCTGGTTCATCGCAGGCGCCTGGGCTCCTCTACTTCCTCTGCATCCTCGGTCGAAGCATGCACCTCTTCACGAATGATCTTCTCGGTGATCTCGAGCAGGTGCGCGGTCAGCGCGTCGCTCAATTCCTCAAATTCAGGCCAGAGCATCGTCTTCACGAAGCCCGCCGGGGCTTTGATGATGACTGTCTGACGGTGCATACGGGGGTAGCGGAATGGCCGGACCCCATATCTGCGGCACAGGGCGATGAAGAGCTGGCGCGACCATGGGTCCGGGATCGAGAACTTGAACTCCTCGGCCCCTTCGTTCTTTCTAGCCGTCTCGAACTGCCCACGAATGCGTTCTGCTGCCGCCCCCGCGGCGGCCTTTTCACCCGCAGTTGTGGCGCCTGCATAAAGGGCTTCGATCTTGCGGAGTTTCTCGCGAAGGCGATCTTCTGAGTTCATGGTGGATCAGTGCAGTGTCGGGTTTTCGGTGGAGACACCTTCGAGCATCTGTCGCCGGGCGCGGGTGCACGAAAGGACTGCTTCATGGATTTCTGTTTCCATAATCCGCGTCAGTCCGCGGACGTGCTTGAATGTGACCTCGAGATCGGTTCGGCTTTCCGCCTCTATGTCACGGGCAACGAGATCCTCGATGCCGGCCATCACCGCGCGCAATTCGCCAAGATGGCCGAGTGCCTGATGAGCCCGTTCGGGCAGATCGATCCTGTCCTGCCCATTGAACAATCCTTCGATAAAACCCTCCAGTTCCTGGCGGCGCACTTGCGCACAATAAACGAGGTTTTTCGGCGTGGGATCGAGGTTCAATCGCGTCAACCGGAACGGCTGGCTGCGCTTCTGATGCTTGGTGAGGTCATTCCACAAACCCTGCACAAGCACGCCGATCAGCTCGTTTGCTTCATCCATGCTGTCGAATGCCGGCAATTCTCCACCCCAAAGGCCCTCAACAATCCGCATGGGTGAAGTGGTCAAATCTGGTGTCGCTATATTGCCGAGGAAAAGTGCGCGCACCTCGTGAAACGGTGTCGGACAGCCATGCTTCTCAAGAAGAACGCGGATGGTCTTCTCATCGGGCGACTTTGGTTGGCTGCGATTCTTCATGGTCTGACGATAGCGCCGAGAGACAACGGGCGCGATGGCTACTGAAGTTTTGTCGCTTCGAAAACTGCAAACTCCTGCTCAGCCCATGACATATCAGCTGCTAATGCCAGATCCTTCACCGAGACCGTCGGCGGCACCCGTGCAATCAACAGCTTTTCCAGAACCACGGGAGCCAGATAGGCCAGTTTCAGCATGCGGCCGACATAGGCAGGCGTGACGTCTTCGGCTTCAGCGATGTCAGACATGGTGCCGACCGTGCCAGATTCCAGCTTTCGCCGCCAGCTCCACGCCCATATGCGAATGATAGTGCCTCAAGGTCCTGCCCTCGCCCACGCGCGACGGTCCCAGTCCGCCAATGCTCAGGTCAGCTTGCTCTTCATCTCTTCACGGAAGCTCTGGCGTTCCCCCGTCTTG
>CAMCDA010000288.1 GCA_945873195.1 Asaia bogorensis | reverse complement strand
CTCGATCCGGTCCGGAATGATGTCGTGCGTTGCCCCATGCAGGGAGTCGACGCCATCGATGGTCAGCTTGTCCGACCCGATCCCCTCGATCCGCGCGCCCATCGCGACCAGGCATTCTGCGAGGTCGATGATCTCCGGCTCCCGCGCCGCATTGGCCAGGACGGTGCGCCCGTCGGCGAGGGCCGCGGCCATCAGAAGGTTCTCGGTCGCGCCCACGGACACGAAGGGGAAGATGATCGTCGCCCCGCGCAGCCGCCCGCTGACCCGCCCATCAATGTAGCCGGCATTGAGGTCGAAGGTCGCCCCCATCTGCTCCAGGCCCTTGAGGTGCAGGTCCACCGGACGCGTGCCGATCGCGCAGCCGCCGGGCAGCGATACCCGCGCCTCCCCGACCCGGGCCAGCAGCGGGCCAAGAACCAGCACCGAGGCCCGCATCTTGCGGACAATGTCGTAGGGGGCTTCGGTGTTCGTGATCTGACCGCCCAGGGACAGGACGCGGGCGGCGTTGTCCATCGGCTCCACCGCGATGCCGTGCTGTTCCAGCAACTGGCCCATGGTGACGATGTCCGCCAGCCGCGGGACGTTGGTCAGCACCAGCCGCTCGGATGTCAGCAACCCGGCCGCCATCAAGGGCAGCGCCGCATTCTTCGCGCCCCCGATGGGGATTTCGCCGGAGAGTGGCTTGCCGCCTCGGATACGGATACGGTCCATGGGCTACATCCTGGGCAGCGAGACGCCACGCTGCCGCATGTATTTGCCAGCCTTGTCGGCATAGCTGGTTTCACAGGGTTCGTTCCCCTGCAGGAAGAGGAACTGGCAAATCCCCTCATTCGCATGGATGCGAGCCGGCAGGGGGGTCGTATTGGAGATCTCGATCGTCACCTGGCCTTCCCATTCTGGTTCCAGCGGGGTGACGTTCACGATGATGCCGCAGCGGGCATAGGTGGATTTGCCGAGGCAGACCACCAGGATATCGCGCGGAATGCGGAAATATTCGACCGTGTGGCCCAGCGCGAAGCTGTTCGGCGGGATGATGCAGGCATCGGTCTTGCGGTCGACGAAGCTGGTCGGCGCGAATTCCTTGGGGTCGATGATCACCGAGTCCAAATTCGTGAAAATCTTGAACTCATCGGCGATCCGCGCGTCGTAGCCGTAGCTGGACAGGCCGTAGCTGATCACGCCCTCCCGCTTCTGCGTCTCGACAAACGGCTCGATCATGCCGTGCTCCTTCGCCATGCGGCGGATCCAGAGGTCTGACATGACGGGCATCTTGCGGGCGGTCTCCGGGATGGTGTTGGGTCCGACCGGTCTAGCCTACCGAGTCGCGCCGGGGCAATCGCGCCTTTTCGTGTAACGCCGCCGCGCGTGCCGGGACGAACATGTGAATCACCACCCCCTCCAGCGGACCGAGACGCATGACCCAGGCGAAGCCCCCCTCCATTCCCCGCCCGCCGCGGGATACTCGTGTCGATATCCTGCGGGGGTGGTTGCAGCTTGTGATCTTCGCCAGCCATGCCGCCGGGTCCTTCATCGGGGAGTGGCTGATCCACAAATCCTGGGGTCTGTCCGACAGTTCCGAGCAGTTCCTCTTTCTCTCCGGCCTCATGCTCGGCTCGGTCCACGCGCGGCGGAAGCTGATGCAGGGGCGCTGGGTCGCGGCCCGGGACATGCTGCTTCGGGCGGGCAACCTGTATCGGACCCATCTGCTGGTCTTCGCGCTGTTCGGCGTGATGCTGGCCTTGGCGTGCAAGGCGGGCATCGTGCCGGGTGAACTGGAGCGGCTGGGCTGGGGCTACATGATGACCGACCCGTGGCGCGCGATCCCCGCGGCGCTGGCGGGGTTCTATCTGCCGGAGTTCGTGAACATCCTGCCGATCTTCGTGATCTGCATGGCGACGCTGCCGCTGTTCGCCTGGCTGGAGGATCGGGTCGGCAACTGGTCCTTGGCCGTGCCGCTGTCTTTGTATGCCTCGGTCTGGCTGTTCGGCCTGCATCTGCCGCTGCCCGCGGGCGCCAATCCGCTGGGCTTCAACCCCTTCGCCTGGCAGGTCGTGTTCATGCTGGGCGCCTGGCTCGGCCGCCGGACCCTGCTGCTGGGGGAGGCTCTGCCGGCGTCCCGTTGGTTGACCGGCGCCGCCGTCGCGGTGGTGGTGCTGGGGCTGTGGCTGCGGTTGGGGTGGTACGGGTTCATCCCCGGCGGCGCGCCTCTGCCGGATGCGGATATTGTGTGGAACAAGAACAACCTGGGCGTGCTGCGGCTGCTGCATGCGCTGGCCCTGGCCTGGCTGGTGTCCTGCCTGGTGCCGCGCGACCGGCCCTGGATGCATGGGGTTGTCGGGCAATGGATGGCGACGGGCGGGCGCTATAGCCTCCAGATTTTCTGCCTGGGGCTGTTCCTGTCCTGGGGGGTGACCGTGGCGTTCCGGCTGTGGCCCGGGCAGGCGTGGTGGCTGGACCCGATCCTGCTGGCGTCCGGCTGCTTCGCGCTGCTGCTGTTCGCCCGGTGGCTGGACCGGCGGAAGGACGTGCCACCGGTGACGGGCGCGATCAGTCCGCCGGCGGGTGCGGGGATGTCAGCTTAACAGGGGCGGCAGCGTGATACCGGGCGGGTCGAGGTGCAGCGGCCCGCCGCGGTTGATCCGCGTCAGGATCGTGCCATCCGCGTTCCGTTGGTGGTGGACGATCGCGCCGTTCTCGGTCTTGACGATCAGGTAGTGCTGGAGCGACGGCAGGCGGAAATAATCCTCAAGCTTTGCCCCTGTATCGCGAGCGCGGGTCGAGGGCGACAGTACCTCGACAATGATGATCGGATCGGTCGTCCTGATGGCGTCGGGCGGCAACGGATCGCCGCAGCGGACCAACGCATCCGGTTCGTAGAGTGTGTCGTCGTCCACCGCGACCGTCAGCCCATCGGCAAAGACCTCGCATGGCAGGCCGGCTGCCTCGATGGCTTCGGCAAGACGTCGCGCGATCTGGAATTTGAGGCGAACGTGGGCGGCGCGTTCGGGCGCCATGGCTACGACCTCGCCAGCGACGAGTTCGTAGCGGGCGCCGCTTGGTTGTTCCATGGCCCAGGCGATGAAGGCGTCCGACGTCATGGGTTTGATGGCGGGGTCTGACATGCGAATCCCTTGCTGATCATGCCTCCGGCGGTGACTCGTGTCTCGCGCTCTCGGGGTCCTTGTCCCGCTCCCTCTGACGGGCCTGATCCTTGCGCCGGCGGAGATTGGCCCGCAAGGCCTCCGCCTCCCGCGCAAGACGCTCTGGGCTGCGCTGAGGCGCGGGCGGGGGGGGCTGCTTGTCGTCCATCCTGGGAACATCGCCCACTCGGCGCCGGCGTCAAGTGGCGCGCGGCGGTTTGGCGGTCTAGCATTCCGGTCCCAAACCAGGAGGAAACCAGAATGGCCAAGACCCGCGGCAGCGCCCTGCTGATGGCCTGGACCGATGTCGATCCAGAGCACGAAGCCGCCTTCAACGAATGGTACGACAACGAACACATGCTGCGCCTCGCGAAGGTGCCGGGCTTTCTCGCCGGATCGCGCTACCGCGCGCTGCGGGGTGGGCCGAAATACCTCGCGATGTATGAGCTTGAGGAACACACCGTCATGCGCACGACGGCGTTCCTGGATGAAATCCGCTTCCGCCCCTCCGCCACGCGGACCAAGGTATCGCCGTCCCATATCGGGCGGAACTTCCTGCTGAACACCTATCGCCGCATCTTCCCGGTCATGAGCCAGCCGGCCGATGAAACGTGGGAGCCGGCGCCGTTCCTGCAGATGGGCCGGATGGATATCGCGGCGAACATGGAAGACGAGTTCAACGATTGGTACAACACCGCCTTCATTCCGGGCTTTCTGAAAGTGCCAGGCGTGCTGCGCGCCCGCCGCTATGTGGCGGTGGAGGCGGTGCCGAAATATCTTACCGTGTATGAGTTCGCGAACGGAACGGTCTCCGACACGCCGGAATGGAACGCGGCGCGGGTGTCGAACCCGTGGAACCTGCGGATGCGCCCGCATCTGAAGCTGGACGAGGGTTCTCCGGCCGTGTTCGAACGCATCTGGCCGAAATAGGCGTCGCTGAAAGGAAAAGACGACATGAGCGTTTCAATCGTGGGGACCTGGGCGCTGGTGCGCGCCGCGTCCGAGGGCGGGGATGGCCAGGCTCTGCCCGCCCCCTATGGCGGCGAAAAGGCGATGGGAAGGGTGACCTTCAACGCCGACGGGCGGATGATGGCGGTCCTGTGCGACGGGCGGGCGTCCCTGCCCGATGGAGCAGCGCGGGAATACAATTCCTATTGCGGGAACTATGTGTTCGACGGGAAGCAGTTGATCACGAAGGTGGATGCTGCGGCCTCCGCCACACGGGTCGGGTCGGACCAGGTGCGGGATGTGACGACCGAGGGCGACCTGATGGTCCTGCGCCCGCCCCGTCGCGCCTATGGGGAACGGGTGGAGCAGCGGACGTTGTGGTGGCGGAAGATTTCCGACGTTTGAGGGGCGAGCGCCGGCCTAATCCGTCGTGGCGGACGAAGGTCCGCCATCCACGACTTGCCGCCGTCGCGTAAAAAAACGTCCCGGATGACGCCGACCGCACACCCGTCATCCGGGACAGAAGCAGGGCCCAAACGCATGCCCGATACGCGTGCATACATCGATCGCATGGAGGCTCCATGAGCGGCACCACCACGGCCGATCCCTGGCAGGGGGTTGAGGCTGCTGCCCTGGCGGCGTTCTCCGGTTCGATCAATGCGGACGCGCCTGGGTTGGTTGCCGCGATCCAACGTGCCGCGCGCTATGCGGTTGTGGATACAAGTGCCCGTGAGATCGTGCTGGACCACCGAGCGCTTTTGTGTGGGCTGTTGTCAGTCGGTTTGCAGGATACGCCGAGCCTGGCGCTGGGCAATACGGCAACGTGGTTCGCGGGGTGGCTGGGCGCGCGGGTGCCCGGTCTGGTCGGTAAAGTCCTTGGGCCTGCCCTGACCGGGACCGATACGGTTCTGAATGCATTTGGGTCGGGGTTCGCCGTTGTGGCGTCCGTCTCTATACGAGGGATTTTGCCTCGGGCGCGGGAGATCGCGGAGCTGACGGTCGACCGCCCGGTTGCGGACTTGCGGCATTTCTTCACAGCGATGTTGGAGCCGCATCGCGGCAATTCAGAGTTCTCGGATCTGGGGTGGTTTCCATCCGACGCTGATTTGGTTTCGTTTCGAGAGGAGTTGTTCAGCCGAATCGGTGGCGCGCCTGAGCCGGGCGAGAAGATGGAGGCGTGGCGGACGATTTTGGGGGTGGCCGGCGGCGCCGAAGGCGTGGCCCAGGCCCCTGACGACGACCGGCCCACATTGGAGACGACCGGTTCCGCAGTTTTAGGTGAGGAATTGCTGTCGCCTCTCGCGCGGCAGGTCCTGCCTGCGGGGGCTTATCGGCCGGAGCGAACCGATGAAGCCGCGGCGATTGCGCTGTACCTTGTCATGGGTCTTGCACCGGCCGGGCAGCCGATGGACCTCCCGGCCGCAATTCAGGCTCTCGCATTCTGGTCTGCGCGGCTTTGGATTGGGGTGAACCGTACCCTCGTGATCGCCATTCGGCAGCGCCTCGCTCTCGACCGCCCGGGTCCAGCCGGGACGTCGCTAGCCCATCTTATTCACCGCATGCCAGGGATTCTCTGGCAGGCGTAGCGTAATCGTCTGATTTGACGCAGAGATTTGGGTGTCGAGACCAATTCCTGCCGAATCGGACGGTGCCACACCCGCCATGGTCGAAAATACTCCGCTGCCGTTCTCGTTGCCATCCGTGCGCCGCAAGAAAGTCACCGCCGCCTTCGATGGTGGTCGTATCACCTCGGACGGCGGGGTC
>CAMCDA010000287.1 GCA_945873195.1 Asaia bogorensis | reverse complement strand
CAGGAGAGAGCCGATGGTGAGACGGCGGGAAATGGGCTGCATGGTATTCCTAGCCATAGTTGTGATCGCTCGAGGTGTTGCGGCGTCAATAGCGGGTGTCTCCCCCGCGAGTCATCATCCGAAACCGGCCGGATCGGGCGCGCCGCCCGATCTGGCCGCGAATTATCCCGACCGCGCCACCCCGCCCTCGGCCGCGCCGCGCGACAACCGGTTCGTGATCGTGATCAGCACCGCGAGCAGCGCCATCTGCACCAGGCTGAACGCCGCCGTGATGCCGATATTTCCGCCCTCGTAAAAGCCCAGAAGCTGCACGGCCATGACGATCGTGCCGCTGGAATACAGGAACAGCGACGACCCGAGTTCCCGGATCGAGAGGATGAACAGCAGCGTCATCCCCGCCACCACGCCCGGGCGTGCGAGCGGCAGGACGATTGTCCACAGCGTGCCGAACAGGCCGCGGCCGCAGATCCAGGCGGCTTCCTCAAGCTCCTTGTGCAACTGCATCAGGGAAGTCGACAGCGCCTTGACCGTATCGGGCAGGAAGCGGGCGACGAAGGCCAGCGCCAGGATCCAGAACGTGCCGTAAAGCCCGCCCGGCAGGCCGATCCAGGCCCACAAATAGGCGACACCAATCACCAGCCCCGGGATAGCGACCGGGATCGTGGTGATCACGTCGATCATCCGCCGGCCCGGGGTCTGCGTGCGGGTGATCGTGTAGCCCACCGCGAAGGACAGCACGCCGCCCACGACCGCCGTCAGCACGCCGACATACATCGCGTTGTAGATTGATTGCAGCGTCTGCGGATTGTCGAACATCTTGATGAAGTGCTGCCACCCGTACTGGTTCATGTCGAACAGGGAGGCGATGTCGCGGATGAACATGAACCGCCGGAACGCGGCAACGATCAGGGCCAGTGTCGGCAGTACGACGACGATCAGCAGATACACGACAGCCATCGCCAGCGTGACCCAGCGCCACGGCCCCAGATTGAGCGACCGCGGCCGAAAGGCCTTGCCCGCGACCGTGGTGTAGCTGCGGCCGGAGACAATCCTCTGCTGCAGGTACACCAGCAGTCCGGTGACGATCATCAGGATCACCGCCACCGCCGCGGCCGTATTGTATTTCGGCGGCGTCCAGGCGGTCAGCGCGAAGATATAGGTCGTCAGCACCGGGATATTCGCCGGCGAGCCCAGCACCGACGGGATGCCGTAGATGCCGAGCATGATGATGAAGGAAAGGAGCATGCCGGAAAGGATGGCGGGGAGGATGAGTGGAAACGTCACCGTGGCCATCGTCCGCACCGCGCTGGCGCCGGATATCTCGGCTGCTTCCTCCAGGGACGGGTCCATGTTCCGCAACGCCGAGGCGGTGAACATATAGACGTAGGGCGCGTAGTAGATGCCGAAGACGAAGATCATCCCGGACATCGAATACATATCGATCTGCAACGGGATGCCGGCTTTGGCCAGGAACAGGTTCAGCAGGCCGGATTTCGGGGACGCCAGGATCGCCCAGGCGACACCCGCCACCAAGGGCGGCACGAACAGCGGCAGCATCCCGGCGCTTGCGATCAGGCCCTTGCACGGCGTGTTGGTCCGCACCACGACCCAGGCGAAGGTAAGTCCGATCACGACCGCGACGATCGTCCCGCCGCCGCAGGCGATCAGGGAGTTCAGCAGCGCGTTGCCCACGTTCGGGTTCATCGCGACGTCGATGAAGTGGGTGATCGACAGGTCCGAAAGCTGGTAGCCGTCCACCACCGGGTTGACGTCGGTCATGGCGCCGATCACCAGCATGGTGGTCGGGTAGATGATCAGAAAGGTCAGCACGGCGATCAGCAGGCTCGTCCAGGCCCATGGCAGCCAGCGATGGCTGCTTGATGCCTGTACGGTCGTTTGCGCGCCTCGCGCGGCGAGGCTGGTCGCCTGAGCGTTCACCCGGTAGTCTCCTTGATTGCGGTGCGCGTAATAGGCCCAGGGATGGGGGGATGAAAGCCCCCATGCGCGTTCAGCCCCCCATGGGAGGCTGGCAATTCGGCGTCCAGGTCGGCAGAATGCGGTCAAACCCGAGGAGTTCCGCGATGACCCAGCGCCCCATCCTGGCCGCCACCATGGGCGACCCCGCCGGCATCGGCCCGGAAATCTGCGTCCGCGCGGCGCTGGACCAGGAAGTCCGCGATCTGTCCCGGTCGTTCATCATCGGCGACGCCCGCATCCTGGAACGCGCCCTTTCCGTCTGCGGCCTGACCGCGACGATCAACCGCATTGCCGGGCCCGAGGACATGGAAGATCGTCCCGGCGTCATCGACGTCATGCACCAGGACAGCGCCGATCCCCAGGTTCTCCGCACCGGTCAGATCCAGCCGCTGGGCGGACAGGCCGCCTATGCCGCGATCAAGGCGTCCATCGACCTCGCGATGGCGGGCCGGATCGAGGGCGTGGTGACCGCGCCGATCAACAAGGAATCGCTCCAGGCCGCGAAGATCCCCTTCATCGGCCATACCGAGATGTTCGCCGAACACACGGGCGCGAAGGAGGAGATGACGATGTTCACCATCTCCGGCCTGAAGATCTTCTTCCTGACGCGGCATCTGTCTTTGATGCAGGCCTGCGCGCAGATCACCGAACCGCGTGTCGCATCGGGCATCGACAAATGTATGAAGGCGCTGGGGCAGTTGGGCTACGACCAGCCGCATCTGGCCGTCGCCGCGCTCAACCCGCACGGCGGAGAGGACGGGATGTTCGGGCGGGAGGAGATCGAGGCGATCAAGCCCGCCATCGCGACGGCGCGCGCGCGCGGCATGAAGGTCAGCGGACCGGTGCCGGCGGACAGCGTGTTCCACTTGGCGCGGATCGGGCGGTATGACGCGGTGCTGTCGCTGTACCATGACCAGGGTCACATCGCCGCCAAGATGATGGACTTCGAAAAGACCGTCTCCGTCACGCTCGGCCTTCCGATTCTCCGCACCAGCGTCGATCACGGGACGGCGTTCGACATCGCCGGGACCGGGAAGGCCAGCGCGGTCAGCATGGTGGAGGCGATCAAGGTCGCGGCTGAATATGTGGTGCGCGGCGTGCGGCTGGGGGATGAGGCGCCAGCGAAGGCGGCAGAGTAGGGAAGCACTTTAGATCCCCCGGCGTCGTTCACCGCCACCGGCCGCGTTCGCGTGATCGCTGTTCAGGCCGGCAGCAGGAACCAGATCGCCAGCAGTGGGACCGACGTGCCTCGCATGGCATGAAGGATGCCCGGGGGATTATGCACGATCCCGCCCGCACCCGGCGCGTGCCATTCACCGCCGGCCTGCCACCATTCCCCGCCCGACAGCACGAGGTAGATCTCCTCCGGCGGGTGGTCATGTTCGGGATATGTGACCCCAGGCGCCACCAGACTGAACCCCGCGATTAGGCCGCCGCGCTGCTCCAGGCCATTCGGATCGATGATCCGGGCGCTGGCATGGCCCTCGGCAAACCCGGTCGACGCATTGGACATGACCCGCGTCTGCCAGGACAATTGTGGTTTCAACGCCTCGAACGCCGAGGCGAGGTCTGGTCGCGTAAGTGAGCATGCCGCGTCGAGATACCCGCACACAGGCTGTTGCCGCGGCGGCAGCGGGGTCGTCGGCTCCGGGGCAGAATTCAACAATTCCGCGACGCGCAACGCTGCGGGGCGCGCGGGTCCCGTGGCCGTCGTGGCGACCGCCGCTCCGGCCAGGGTCAGGAAGTGGTCTATCGGCCGCATGGTCCTCACCTCATTTCGATAGCGCGATCAGACCTGATCCCGATCAGATGTCCACCCCGTAGTCGGCCAGGTCCGGCGTCATCGCCTCAAGGACGAAGTCCACGAAGGCGGCGGGGGCATCAAGATAGAACTCCCGATCCGAATAGCTGCCCACGGATGCCTCCAGCCCTTGGGTGGCCAGCCAGGCAACCAATTCCTCCAAAGCATCCCGAGGCGTGTCGCTGAGGAACGATACCTGCGATCGCAGCTTGTCGGAATCCCGGTTCGTGGTCCCGCTGCGGCTGAACTGGAGGTCCACGTTCGTGCCGGGCTGACGGAGCCAGATCGACCGTTCCGTCCGACGCAATTCGACAAAGCCCAGCTTCGTCTTGAACATGGTTACAATGACTTCGAAATACCGCGGATCGAGGCGATTGGCCACATGATTGAACTGCATTGGTTCCCATCTCCTGATGGCGCCCGGCTCGCACGGGCATATCGCAATCTGGACCGAACGCGTCCGGTTCGCCACCGAGCAATGGCGTAAGGCAACGCCGGACCAGAAATCCTCAAACCGCCGGGGTAAACAGAATATACGCCGCCGGCAGGTTGCCCGTCGCGATTGTCCCGTCCAGGCGAAGGGCATCGCGGGTGGTCAGGTCCACCAGGAACGCGATCGTGCCCGCGGGCGAAGCCGACAGATGCGTCGGCTCGGTCACAATCCGCACCTCATGCCGCCATTGGCCTCGCGCCGTCATCGCATTCAACACCACGTTCGGCCCCACGATATGACACCGCGTCGGCCACCCGCCGTCGAAATCACTCGGGACATACGGCGACCGCACCACCAGCGCGGGATGCGGCGGGGCGAAATCGAGCGTGAAGCCCGGACCGTCCAGCAGGGTGATGGTGCGGCTCTGCCCGCTGTGATCCGAAAACGGCGCATCGGTGTCGAGCCACGCAAACCCCACCATCCAGCCGGGGCCGGAGTCGATATCAGCCTTCCGTCCCGCGCCGTTCACCCAGCGAGACAAAGGGCGTGTGGCGAAGGTCAGTGGTTCATGCGGCATGAGGCGGCCTCCCTTGCTCATCACTTCCGGGTTCGGCCGCGGAATGACACCGCGCCCGAACCCAGAATATTCCGGTCAGGCGACGGCCTTGCCGAGATGCGGGAACATCGCGAGGCGGGCGGCATCGTCCATGTCCGCCTTGAACGCATGCCGGTCCTTCAAGGCCAACGCCCGGACAGCGGCCGGACGGGCGCTGATCTCGGCCAGGTGCCGTTGCACATTCGGGAACTGGGCGGGGCCATCGGGTCCCAGCACGACAGCCAGCAGCCGCGACCATCCCCAGACCGCCATGTCGACGATGGTGTATTCGTCGCCCAGCATGAACCGGCGCGATCCCAGGCGCGCATCCAGGATGCCCCAATGCCGCTGCGCCTCGAACGTGTAACGATTGACGGCATAGTCTTTCGGCTCCGGCGCGACATTCCGGAAATGCACAGCCTGACCCGAATACGGCCCGATGCCGGACGCCACGAACATCAGCCATGACAGCAGGTCACCGCGCGCGGCCGGTGACGGAGACGGCAGGAACTGGCCGGTCTTCTCCGCCAAATACAGGAGGATCGCATTGCTATCGAAGACGGTCGCGCCGTCATCGACGATGGCCGGGACCTTTGCGTTCGGGTTGATGGCGAGGAAGGCCGGCGCGTGCTGCTCCCCTTTGCGAGTGTCGACGGGGACCAGTTCATACGGCAGCCCCATCTCTTCCAGGCACAGCGCGACCTTGGTCGGGTTCGGCGCCAGATTGTAATAGAACTTGATCATGACTTCATTCCTTGGTGATGTGGCCCGCGGACGCCCTGGTCCATCGCGGCGTTCGATACAGCATACTCGATCCGAGGCGTCGGTAATACGTGCGCGCGACAGCCGGCGGGATAGGAGGGGCCAGGGACGAAGCCGGCATCGCCGCGGGCCGCCACCACTCCGGTATGGACATCACACGCGAACAGGTCTGAGTGTCCGTCCGAGAGGTCTGCGAGTCATTTGAATCACTTATCGCAGGGGGCTTGAAGTCATTGAATCACCCATGATTCGATACGGGCACCGATTCGCGAGGTGCCCGATGTGGACAACTGAAAACCGCCCCCGGTACAACCGG
>CAMCDA010000286.1 GCA_945873195.1 Asaia bogorensis | reverse complement strand
ACCTGGTCCATCGCCCGCGCCGCGGCGGAGGGGGCTTCGTCCGACATTGGACCGGCGGACCACCGATCCAATGCCGCGATGAACCAGACCAATATCGCCGTCAGCAGCCCCAGCCCCGCCAGCGCCTGCCCCCAGGCGGCCAGGGCGATCGCGGACGGCAGGGCCAAGGTCGTGACCCAGCGGTCGATGCTGGCGCCCAGCGGCTCTGATCGCAGGGTCGCCAAGGCGAGCGCCGTCAGGAAGGGCAGGGCGAGCAGGATCACGGTCTCGATCATGCCGGCTGCCGCCGGGTCAGCAGCACAAGGCCGGCGGCTAGGGGCAGGCAGGCCACCAGGGTCGCCGGCCAGCCCGCGCCGCCGAACAGCGGGGGCACCAGGGCGATCCCCAATTGCATGGTGGTCAACGCCAGCGCCTGGGCCGACAGGCTGGGGCGGGCCAGCACGGTCAGCAGCCCGGTCATCAGGATCGCCAGCGGCAGGCCCAGCGCGCCGGCCGCCAGCGCCAGCGGCGTGACGGCGACCGCGGCGGCCCAGACCGGCCAGGTCAGGCGCGGCACCATCACCGGGTGATCGCGCCAGACCAGCCAGGGCAGCAGCCCGCCCGCGGTCACGGCGATCAGGGCGGCGGCCAGGAAATGGTCCTCCGACGCCAGCGCCAGGCTGGTCAGCAGGCCACGCGCGACAGCCAGGACAAGCAGCACGCTGAACGGGCGGGGCAGCAGGTCGGCGAGCGCCAGGGCCAGCACCAGGCCGGCGAGTGTCTGGGCGATCAGGCCGCCTCCCGCCAGGTCAGCGGCGTTCATACGGGGCTCGCGTGGGTCAGGGCGAGGATGGCGGCCAGCAGCGCCAGCCCGATGGCCAGCATCAGGCTGCCGGACAGCCAGCGTTCGGCGACCGAGCCGATCAGCGCGCGGGGCAGGACGACCAGCACGGTCAGCGCCGCCACCCGCCCGATCCAGGACAGGACCGCCAGCAGCCACGCGCCGGGGCTGGAGTCCGGGGTCACCAGGCCGATCGGCAGGAACAGCGCCAGGATCAGGTTGAACCAGATCAGCAGCCGCAGGGCCTCGGTGAGGCGGCCGAGCGCGAGGTCGCGGCCGGTGCGGGCGTCGTCAAGGCCGGGTGTGGAAAGATCGGCGGTCGCGATGGCGGCGAGTGCCACGGCGGCAAGGCCTCGGGTCGCGCCGGGGATCAGCATTTCGTCAAAGCGCGCCGCCCCGATCTGGTCCAGCGTCAGCCCGCCGGCGGTGAGCGCCAGGGCCAGGATCGCGGGCATCGTGGCGGTCAACGCCAGCGTGCCGAGGCGGGTGTGGCGGGCGGCGATCACGCCGCCGCGCGCGGTGCCGGATTCCAGTTCCGCGAGCACGCCCAGCAGGCGGGTCAGGGTCAGCAGGCCGGTGAGCATCAGCAGGTCGCCCAGAGGCGCCAGCAGCATGCCGAAAGCGAAGGATGGCACCAGCAGCGCGACGACCAGGGTGATGGCCGCGCTGATCGCCGGTTCGGCGCGCAGCAGGGCGGCGGAGGGCTCGGTCGGCGCCGGCCGCTTGCGCCAGAGCCGCACGAGATCGTCCCGTTGGCGGCGGATGATGGCGGCCGGCGTGCCGGCGAACCCACCGCCGGCCCAGGCCAGCACGCCGGCCAGGACTGGCGCCGCCAGTACCAGCAAGGCGACGTGCAGCGCTTGCGCGAGGCAGGCGAGCAGGATCGTCACGGCGCGCCTCGTTCGGCGAGCGCAACCAGAAGCGGAATGATGGCCAGAACGATCAGCCAGGGCGCGGCGGCGACAAGACGGGGGCGTGCCCGAGCGGTCAGGCCTCGGGCTTTCAGGGGGAGGATCTGGCCGATCCGTGTGCGGGCCCGGGTCCAGGTTGACGCAAGCCGGGTCTCGGCCACGAACCCGGTGCCATCCGTCTGCGTCAGCGGATCGCCATAGGGCAGCCAGGGCGGCGGCGGGGTGAAGCCGCCGGACCAGGCGGGGGTCGGGCGCGCATCCGCCTCTGGCCGGTGGAGCAGGCGCGCCAGCAGCACCACCGCGACCCCGATCAGTGCCCAGACCACCAACGGCGCATAGCCGGATCGACCCGCGAACAGCATCAGCAGGCCGGGGTCGGCGCGTTCGGATCCCTCGGTCAGCCCTCGGATGGCGGAACGGGCGAGCAGCGCCGGCACCAGGGCGGGCAGCAGCCCGATCACGGCGCTCATGGCGGCGAGCACCAGCAGCGTCAGATGGGCGGTTCGGGGGATTTCCTCGGCGGCGGAGGCGCGGGGCAGGCGCGGGCGGCCCAGCAGGGCGATGCCGCAGACGCGGACGACGGCGGCCAAGGCGAGCGCCGCCGATACCCCCAGCGCGCCGGCCAGCAGCGCCAGCAGCCAGGCCGAGACCAGGCCCGCGCGCGGGGCCGCCAGGATCGCCTGGACCAATTGCCACAACGCCGCGAAGCCGATCCCCGGCGGCAGGGCCAGCAGCCCGACCAAGCCGATCAGCATCGCGGTGCCGGTGAGCGGCATGCGGTGCAGCAGCCCGCCCAGCCGGTCGAGCCGGATCGTGCCCGCCGCGAACCCCGCCGCCCAGCCGGACAGGAGGACGCCCGTGCCGCTCAGGGCCTGGCCGGCGGCGAGAAGACACACCGCGCCCAAAGCGAGCGCGGCCATGTCGGGCAGGTCGGCCGACCGGGCGATCAGCGCGAGGCCGATCCCCACCGCCAGCAGGCCGCCTTGGCGCTGGGTGAGTTCGGTCAGGATCGATGGCAGATCGGCCGCCCGCGCCGAACGCCAGGCGGTCAGGATCGCGGCGGATCCGCCCAGTAGAAGCCAGGGCACGCCCCACCAGAACGATGCCTCGGGCGGATGCGGGGCCAAGGCGAGCCGGAGCAGCAGCGCCGCCGCGACCGGCATCACGCAGCCGCCCAGGATCGCGCGGGTGGCGGGGCTCGCGGCCACCAGCATCGCGGTTGCGCCCCGATGCGGTGGGATCAGGCCCAGCAGCGCGCCGGGGCCGGCCAGGGCCAGCAGCATGACCAGGGCGGTGCGCCAGGACTCGGTTGGTTCGGCCCCGCCGGTCCATCCGGGGGCTGCCGTCGGGGTGGTCAAGAGCAAGGCTGCGCCGGCCGCGGTCAGCCCCACCCACGCGAGCCGGCCGCAGGGGGCGGCGCGCTGGCGGACCTGGGGTTCGGCCAGCCAGATGATCAAGCCGGTGGCGCAGAGGCTCAGCGCCAGGGTCACCGGGTCTGCGGCCAGCAGCGTCAGCGCGCAGGTGCCGAGGCTGGCGATCGGGCCGGCGAGGGGCTGGGATCGGCGGGGTTCGCGCAACTCGGTCGCGAAGGCGATGATGGCGGCGCCGGATGCGAAGACCAGGAGAAGGAAAAACCCTGACAGCGCATCGAGCGCCAGGGTCAGCGCCATGCCGGGCGGGCCGATCGGCAGGGCCAGCCGCGCGGGTTCCGCCCCGACAAGCAGCCAGACCAGGGTGAGCAGCGCGCCCCAGCCGGAGAGGCAGGCGGCGGCCAGCCCGATGCCCTGGCGGACGCGGGCGCCGAATACCGCCTCGGCCCCGGCCAGCGCCGGCAGCAGACACGCGACGCAGACGAGAAGGGGCAGGAGCGGGTCCGTCACTGGGACGGGATAGCAGAACAGGCGCGGATTCGGGGGAGTCCCCTTGGGGGAGTCCCTTGGGGGAGTCCCTTGGGGGAGTCCCTGAGGGGCGTAACGCCTGGGCGGGGTCAGCCGTTCGGGATCCAGGCGATCTGCGTGCGTCCGGACGCACGGTTGGTGCCATCCCGTCATGGTCCGCCCAGGCGGGCCAACCACGCCTTGCGCTGTTGTCATCGGCAAAGGCGTGGATGGCGGCCCGGAGCCTGTCCCCGGGCCGGCTCTTCGCCGGACCCGGGGGGCCGCCACCACGGGGTAGTTTCGACGACGGAGAGATACCGGCGCGTGGGTCTCAGTTCAGGAAGATCTTCCCCGGGTTCATCACGCCGCGCGGGTCGAGCGCCTGCTTGACGGCGCGCATCACGGCCAGGGCCTCGGCGCCGTGTTCCTGTTCCAGGAATTCCCGCTTGCCGATGCCGACACCGTGTTCTCCGCTGCATGAACCGCCCAGGGACAAAGCGCGGGCGACGATCTTCTTGTCGAGTTCCCAGGCGCGGGCCAGGCCGTCGGGCTCGGGCGGCACCAGGATGACGGTGTGGAAATTGCCATCGCCGACATGGCCGACGATGGGCGCGATCAGGCCGGAGGCCTCGATATCCTCCTTCGCGCCCAGGATGGCCTCGTTCAGGCGGGAGATCGGGACGATCGCGTCGGTTGCGATCCCCTTGTGCCCAGGCTTGAGCGCCAGGCAGGCCCACAGCGCGTCATGGCGCGCCTGCCACAGCTTGTTGCGGTCGGCGGGGTCCGTGGCCCAGCGGAAGCCCTGGGCGTTGAAGCCCAACGCGATGTCCTCGGCTTGCTGGGCCTGTTCCTTGACCCCGGCCTCGGTGCCGTGGAACTCGAAGAACAGGGTGGGGACGGGGGCCAGGCCTTCGAGTTTCGAATAGTCGATGCAGGCGCCCATCTGCACGTCGTCGAGCAGTTCCATCCGGGCGACGGGGATGCCGCATTGCAGGATGGCGATCACGGTTTCCACCGCGTCCTGCAGGGTGGGGAACTGGCAGGTGGCGGAAGACATCGCTTCCGGGATGCCGTGCAGGCGAAGCTGGATCTCGGTGATGACGCCGAGCGTGCCTTCCGAGCCGACGAAGAGGCGGGTGAGGTCGTAGCCGGTGGCGGATTTGCGGACGCGGCCGCCGGTGCGAATGACCCGGCCATCGGGCATGGCGACGGTCAGGCCCATCACGTTCTCCCGCATCGTGCCGTAGCGGACGGCATTGGTGCCGGAGGCTCGGGTGGCGCTCATGCCGCCGACCGTGCAGGCGGCGGTGCCGGGGTCGACGGGGAAGAACAGGCCGGCATCGCGCAGATGGGTGTTCAACTGTTCGCGGGTGACGCCGGCTTCGACGCGGCAATCCATGTCCGGCTGGCTGACCTGGAGGATGCGGGTCATGCGGGACAGGTCGATGGTGATGCCGCCGCGTACGGGGGTGACATGCCCTTCCAGCGACGTGCCGGCGCCCCAGGCGACCACGGGGATGTGTTCGGCGTTGCACAGCGCGAGCAGGCGGGCAGCTTCCTCGGTGGTTTCGACGAAGGCGACGGCGTCGGGCAGGACGGGGGTCTGGGTATCCTGGCCGTGGCTGTGGTGGTCGCGCAGGGTGGCGTTGGTGGTGATACGCTCGCCCAGGAAGGCGCGGGCGGCTTCGATCACGGTCTCGACTGGCATGGGATATCCCCTGGTTCGGCAGGGGGAGAAATGGCGCGGGCGGCGGCGCAAGGCAAGCGGGTGGGGGCTGGGGATACTCGTTCGGACGGTTGGTCGATGTCGGCTCGTGT
The DNA here is from genome assembly GCA_945873195.1 of Asaia bogorensis. Taxonomy (GTDB): domain Bacteria; phylum Pseudomonadota; class Alphaproteobacteria; order Acetobacterales; family Acetobacteraceae; genus Rhodopila; species Rhodopila bogorensis_A. Next base: position 467 of record CAMCDA010000286.1, on the reverse strand, counting down.
CAGGCAAATCGCGTCGGGTGCATGGTTGGCTCCGCCTGTTGTGCGGACGGTCCTGCCCGTCACATGGACGGTCCGCCCTGTCGCATGGGCCGTCCTACCCGTCGCACGGACCGCCCTTCCCGTCATGGATGGGCTTGACCCATCCATCGCCAGGGCCTCCGCTGATGGATGTACGCATGACTCCAAACCGCTGCGTGCTTGGCGATGGGCCGGTCAAGCCCGCCCATGACGAAGGGGTGCGAACCAAAGTTGTGGGATCAAGCGGCGGCGTTCGATGACGCTTCTGGCTGGTTGAGATTGGCGGGTGCCTACGGCCTGTCGGCCAGCGCCGCCCAATAAGCGTCCCAGTCCCGGTTCAGACGATTGATCCGCAACGCAAGCATATGTTCCGCATGGTCGACGAGCCACCAGGCGCCAGGAAGTTTCAGACGCTTTTGCGCGACATAGCGGTGCGCGCTTTCGATTTC
>CAMCDA010000285.1 GCA_945873195.1 Asaia bogorensis | reverse complement strand
CACGCGATCATCGAACCGCTCGACCATTACGTCAGAGCTCGCCTGCGCCCTGCCTGATTGGCGCAAGCACGGTTGTTTCCGTCGCCCGTTTGACCGCCGGCGTTCGGAGAACCCGCCACCTGCGTGCCCGTGGTTGTGCCCCTATTACTGGTTTTTCTGTCAAGGCTTTACTCCGAATAAAATTACTGTGGCATTGGGGGGGTGATTGGGCTAACGGTGCCTTTCCAGGGTTGAAGGAACAAAACACTATATGTCTGATGATGTACTGGGGCTTACGGCCCAGATCGTTAGCGCGCACGTAAAAAGAAACGCGGTACCGGTCGAAGAGCTCTCTGCCCTGATCAGGGACGTTCACAAGACGCTCGCTGGTTTGAGTGAGCCGGCCATGGCCAGCTCGCCCACGCAGGGTGCGGCGCCGGCGGTGCAGGTGACGAAGTCGGTATTCCCTGACTACGTGATCTGCCTTGAGTGTGGGAAGAAAATGACCATGCTCAAGCGGCATTTGATGACCGAACATTCGATGACGGTCGATCAGTATCGCGGCAAGTTCGGCCTTCCGGGAAACTACCCGATGGTCGCGCCGAATTACGCCACGACGCGCTCGAACCTGGCCAAGGAAATGGGCCTGGGTAAAAGCCGCACCGTTGCTGGACGCAAGGCTGGCCGCAAGGCCGCTGGACGTCGGGCGAAGGCGTAAACAACCTGCGATGTTCGCCATGGCCGGGTTGGGCTGGCCATGGCGAACGCGGGTCCTCAGCGGCCCTTGAACGCGCGGGGTTTGCGTTTTTCCTTGAAGGCCAAGGCGGCCTCGTGGAAGTCCTCAGACAGATACAACTTCATCGGCGCCATCTGGAACGCCGCTTCCCGCGTGTATTGCGCCAGGAAGAAACGGCGGGTCCGCACGGCCGCGCGCACCGACAAGGGCGGGTTCGACGCTACCTGCCGAGCCATCTCCATCGCCACGTCCATATGCGTGCCCTTGGGCGCCAGACGATTGATGACATTGGCAGAGTGGGCTTCCTCGGCGGTAAACCAGCGGCCGGTGAAGGTCACGTCATCGCCAAAGGCACCCGCGTTGCGGAAGTGAAACTGCGCCCAGCGCTTGGCCGAACCAAGTCCGCGGGATGTTTCGGTCAGTTGCAGTCTCGTTCCTTCCTCCGCCACGATAAGATCACAGTCGAGGATCATGCCCAGGCCCAGACCCAGCACATAGCCGTGCACACAGGCGATCACGGGCTTGTAGTTGACCGACTGCGTCAACAGGTCGCCGGAATTGGCGCCGTGGCCCTGCGGACCGCCCAGGCGTTCAAACTCATCCCGTGAGCGTAATTGCCGCTGATGGACATCGGCGCCGGAGCAGAAAGCGCGTCCGCGACCGCACAGGATGGCGACCCATGCATCCGGGTCCGCATCGAACTTGCGGAAGGCGTCAATCAACTGGCGCACGACTTCGTCGCTGACGGCGTTCAACTTCTCGGGCCGGTTCATCGCGATGACCGCGATGTGGTCCTTGACTTCATAATCGACGTAGCTGCGTTCGGCTTCCTCGGCCATCGCTTCCCCCTTGGTTTTGGTGGCACCTGACATTCATGGCGTCGGGGTGTACCGTAGGCACCCGAAACAGTCGCCGCAAGGCGGCGGACGGGAGGAGGAAACCCGATGCCCTTGCTCTGTGAGAAGCGCGGCCATGTCGCGATCCTGACGCTCAGCCGGCCCGAGGCACGCAACGCCTGGTGCCAGGAATACAACGAAGGCTTCGTCGACATCCTCCCGAAACTGGAGGCCGACAAGGACATACGCTGCGTCGTGCTGACCGGCGATCCGGCCGGCAACGCCTTCAGCGCCGGTGCCGACCTGAAAAACCCCCGCACCCATACCCATGATTCGATTGCTGATTTTCTGGAGGAATTGCCGTCGCGGCGACGATCCAGCGCGATCGCCCTGGTGACCGATTTCGCCAAGCCGATGATCGCCGCGGTCAATGACTATGCGATCGGGATCGGCTGCATCGTCAGCTATTGCTGCGACATGATCGTGGCCTCCGACGCGGCCGAGTGGCGGCTGCCGCAGGCGGGGCTGGGCATCATGCCGGCGCAGGGCGGCTCCATCCGCCTCGCCCGCTGGGTCGGGCGGGGCAACGCCATGCGGGCCGCATACGGGTTCCCGATCAAGGCCGAGGAAGCCTACCGCATCGGCCTCGCGCAATGGCTGGTGCCGGCGGCGGAGCTGATGGACCAGGCGATGGCGGTCGCGGACCACATCGCCTCCCTGCCTCCCCTGGCCACGCAGGTGACCAAGGAATCGCTCCGTTCGGGGCTGGAACAACCTTTGCCGGAAGCCGTCCTGGGCGACCTGTATCGTTTCGCGATGCTGGAACTGACCGAGGACAAGGCCGAAAGTCACCAGGCTTGGCGCGAACGCCGCCGGCCCAGCTTCAAGGGACGCTAGAGCATGTCGATGCCGCTGGAGGGCCTGACGGTCCTGGATTTCGGGCAGATTTTTCAAGGTTCGTACGCCACGCTCCTGCTCGCCAAGGCCGGCGCCAACGTCATCAAGATCGAGCCGCCAGGGGGGGAACCGTTGCGCAAGCGGACGCCGCCCGGGGCGAAGACGACGCTCGCCTTCGCGATGCTGAACGGCAACAAGCGGGCAATCACGCTGAACCTGAAGTCGCAGCGGGGGAAAGACCTGCTGTTCCAGATGGTCCGGCGCGCCGATATCCTGCTGGAGAATTTCGGCCCCGGCACGATGGACGCGATGGGGGTCGGCTGGTCGGTGCTGCATCCGATGAATAAGCGGCTGATCTATGCCTCGGGCACCGGCTATGGGATCAGCGGGCCGGATCACAAGAACCTGGCGATGGACCTGACCGTGCAGGCGGCGTCCGGCATCATGAGCGTAACGGGCTTCGCCGATGGCCCACCGGTGCGCGCCGGCATCACGGTGGCCGACTTCATGGGTGGTATCCATGTCTATGCGGGCATCACGACAGCCCTGTACGAGCGCGAACGCAGCGGCATCGGCCGATTGGTCGAGGTCGCGATGCAGGAAGCGGTCTACTTCACGCTCGCCGCGCCGTTCGAGTCGTTCTACCGCACCGGCAAGGTGCCGCCACGCACGGGCAATGAAACCGGCGGGGCGAACGCGCCCTATGGGCTGTATCCCGTGAAGGATGGTTTCATCGCGATCCATACCGGGACCGAGGGCCATTGGCTGAACATCCTGGACGCGGCCGGCCGGCCGGAGCTGAAATCTGAACCGCGCTTCCGTACGATGCATGACCGGTCCGCCAACCTTGATGAAGTCAACGCCATCGTCACCGCCTGGACCGAGACACTGACGAAGGCGGAACTCGCCGAACAGGCCAGGAAGTTCCGCATCCCCTGTGCGCCGGTGCGCGATGTGGAGGAAGTGATGAACGACCGGCACATGCATGAACGCGGCATGCTGCAATGGGTGGACCATCCCGACCTGGGCCGGGTCGTGCTGCCCACGACGCCACTGCGGATCCACGGAACCGATATCGCGCCGATGGTGCCCAGCCCGCTTGTCGGGCAGCATAACGATGAAATCTATGGCGACTGGCTGGGGCTTTCCCGCGACGACGTGGCGGCCCTGCGCAAGGATGGGGTGATCTGACGACATGACCGCGCGACCAAACTACCCGCTGGCCGGGTTCACGATCCTGGACCTGACCCAGTTCTACCAGGGCCCATATGCCACGCTGATGCTGGCCAAGGCCGGCGCCAACGTCATCAAGATCGAGCCGCCGGGCGGGGAAAGCCTGCGCGCCATGCGCCCGCCGGGACACGAGAATCCACTGCCGATCGTGATGCTGAACGCCAACAAGCGCAGCATCACGCTGAACCTCAAGACCGAGGAAGGGCGGGAACTGCTCAAGAAGATGGTCCTGAAGGCGGATGCGCTGGTCGAAAACTACGCGCCCGGCGTGATGGACCGCCTCGGCGTCGGGTTTGACGTGCTGCACAAGATCAATCCGAAGCTGGTCTACGCCTCGGCCAGCGGCTTTGGCCTGTCGGGGCCGGATCGTGACAACCTGGCGATGGACTTCACCATCCAGGCGGCCTCCGGTGTCATGAGCCTGACCGGCTATCCCGACGGCCCGCCGACCCGCACCGGCGCGCCCTATGTCGACATCCTGGGCGGGGCGCATCTTTATGCCGCGCTGATGACCGGGCTGCTCGAGCGGGAACGCACCGGCATCGGCCGGCTGGTGGAGGTCGCAATGGTGGAGGCCGTCTATACATGCCTCGCCACCGGCCTCGACCAGTACATGCGGGCGGGCAAGAAAATCCCAGGCCGCAGCGGCAACGCCTTCGCCAACTACAACCGCGCGCCCTACAACGTATATCCCTGCGCGGACGGCTATGTCGCAATCATCCTGGTCACGGAAAACCAGTGGCAGAACCTGCTGCGCGCGATGGGCCGGGAAGACCTGAAGGACGATCCGCGCTTCATCAACAACACCGCTCGGGTCGAGCGGTTCAAGGAAACCGAGGACATCGTCCTGGGCTGGACCATGGCGCACACCCGCGCGGAAATCTTCGCGGCCACCAGCAAGTATCGCATCCCCTGCGCGCCGGTCCGCGATATCGAGGAAGTGATGAACGACCCCCACATGCACGAACGCGGCATGCTGGAAGTCCGCAATCATTACGATTACGGCGAGGTGATTCTGCCCAACAGCCCGCTGCGCTTCCACGGCACGGACAAGGTACCGACCACCGACAGCCCTCGGGTCGGAGAGCATAACGAAGCCGTCTACGACGAACTGCTGGGCCTGACGCCCGCGGACCTGAAACGCCTGCATGAAGCCGGAGCAATCTGACATGGCCGACCCCACCCCCATGACCAACGGCCGCGTCCTGCTGACGCTGGACGACAATGTTGCCGTGCTGACCTTGAACGATCCCGCCGTGCTGAACGCGTTCGGCGTCAAGCTGAAGGCGGATATCACCGAGGCGCTGGACCGCGTCGATGCCGCCGGCGCGCGCTGCCTGGTGATCACCGGCGCGGGGAATGCGTTCTGCTCGGGTGCCAACCTGACCGACAAGGACCGCAAGCCGCGCGACCGCATGGCCGAGGTGCGGGGCACCGCGAAATCCGACCTGGAAGTCTGGTACCACCCGACCTTCCAGCGGCTGCGGTCGATGGAAATCCCGATCATCACCGCGATCAACGGCATCGCCGCCGGCGCGGGCATGAGCCTGGCGCTGTCGGGCGACATCAAGATCGCCGCGAAATCCGCGTCGTTCCTGCAAGCCTTCGCGCGCATCGGGTTGGTGCCGGACGCTGGCTCCTCCTACATCCTGCCGCGGTTGATCGGACAGGCGCGGGCGGTGGAACTGTCGCTGCTGGCGGAACGTCTGCCGGCGGAAACGGCGCTGCAATGGGGCATGATCAACCGCCTGGTCGAAGACGCCGACCTGATGCCCACAACCATGGAAATGGCTCGCCGGATGGCTTCGGGGCCGCGGTCGCTCGGGCTGATCCGGAAGATGTATTGGGACAGCATGGAGAACAACTACGCCGAACAACTGGCCACGGAAGGCCGGATGCAGTTGATGGCGGGCCTGTCCGAAGACCACGCCGAAGGCGTCGCCGCGTTCCGCGAGAAGCGGGCGGCCGTGTTCAAGGGGAAGTAAGCGCTGGGGCTTTGCCCCAGACCCTATAAGGGGCTTTGCCCCTTAACCCCACCAAAGGCCGAGGTCTTTGGAAACCATTGGTTGGGGGGAATACGGGAGGGGCTGAGGTGCTGCTTGCAACATCTCCTCAGCCCCTCCCGTATTCCCCCCAAGTACCCGTTCCAAGGGCTCAGCCCTTGGTGGGGGTCGAGGGGGCAAAGCCCCTCGCGGGGTTTGGGGCAGAGCCCCAACGCTTCACTCCA
>CAMCDA010000284.1 GCA_945873195.1 Asaia bogorensis | reverse complement strand
ATGAAATAGTCGAGAAAGACCGTGGCCTCGAAAATTTCTCCATCCTCTTGTGCCGCCATGTCCATCGTGATCCCCAAACGCGAACCGAGGGACCGCATAGATTCAGCACGTCAGCCGTTTGTCACGTACTCCTTCACCCGATTGCCCTGACCCTGCCGGGATAAGACATTGCTGGATGGCCCCGCGGTCGGCACAGTCCGGTCATGCCTTCAGAATCCAACCAGCCCGTCGCGCGTGCCGCCTTGCTCGCATGAGATACCGCCTGCGTCACACCACGCGTTACGCCTATGGCACGCCGGTCGATCTGGCCGCGCACATGGTCCACCTGCGGCCGCGCCCCATCCCAGGACAGCGCATCATCTCCGAATGCGTCCTCGCCGACCCGGTACCAGCCCGCCGGCGCGATGGAGTCGACCATTTCGGTAACCAGGTGACCTGGCTGTTCATCGACATGTCGCATGACACGTTCGAATTGACCGCCGAGTCGGTCGTCGATGTCGCGTTCAAGGCGCCCCCGGCCGCGGCCGACACAATGCCGTGGGAACAGGTCGCCGAAGCCGCCCACGCGGCGGAGGGATGGTACGCATCGGAATTCTGCTTCGACAGCCCGATGGCACCCGCGAACAACGACGCCCGCGCCTATGCCGCCCACTCCTTCCCGCCGAACCGACCCATCCTGGAAGCGCTGGTGGAGCTGAACACAAGGATCAAGGCCGATTTCGCCTATCGCAGCGGCTCCACCAGCATCTCCACGCCGGTCGCCGAGGTCATGCAACGGCGCACTGGCGTCTGCCAGGATTTCTCCCACGTGATGATCAGCGCGCTGCGCGGCCTCGGCCTGCCGGCGCGCTACGTCTCGGGCTATATCCGCACCCGCCCACCGCCGGGCCAGACCCGCCGCATCGGCTCCGACCAATCCCACGCCTGGGTCGGCTGTTGGCTGGGCCCCCGTGACGGATGGGTCGACCTGGACCCGACCAACGCCCTGGTCGTGCGGAATGAGCATGTGGTGCTGGGCTGGGGACGCGATTTCGGCGATGTCAGCCCGATCCGCGGCGTCATCCTGGGCGGCGGCCGGCACGACCTGTCCGTCAGCGTCGATCTTGAACCAGACGAACCAGAGGCCTGACAGGGCACGCGCGCTTGGCATCACCGCCACCGTTGCGCTAGGGCAGCAACAGGAGTCCAAAAAGGAGCATCGCGCGAATGCGTCAGATTCATCTGCCCATGCCGATCTGGGACATACCGATCCGCCTGTTCCACTGGCTGCTGGTGCTGCTGATCGGGTTCATGTGGGTGTCGGGCAAGCAGGGCTGGCTAGAGTACCATATGCTCGCGGGCTACGCGATCCTCAGCCTGCTGGTCTTCCGCGTCGTCTGGGGCTTCATCGGCAGCGATACCGCGCGCTTTCTGTTCTTCCTGAAAAGCCCGATCGAGGCCGTGCGCCACCTGCTGCACATTACCAAGCGGGAACCGGATACCGAGATCGGCCACAACGCCGCGGGCGGTTGGATGGTCGTGGGGATGTTGGCGCTGCTTTTCGCGCAGGTCTTCACGGGCATGGGCGCGAATGACGACATCTCGGTCGAGGGGCCGCTGTCCCGGATGGTCGGCAAGGACTGGAGCGACTGGCTGACCGGCCGGCACCACTTCCTGTTCAAGATCATCCAGATCGTGGTGGCGCTGCACATCCTGGCGATCGTGGCCTACGCGATCCTGAAGCGGCATGATCTGGTACGGCCGATGATCACCGGGAAGAAACGGATGCCGGGCGCGATGCAGGCGCCGCGGATGATGTCACCGATCCTGGCGGCGGTCGTCTGGATCATCGCGGCCCTGCTGGTCGCCGGACTGGTCTGGTGGGCGCCGTAGAGCCTCAAGACGAAAGATGACGGGGGCGCGAAGGCCCCCGTCGCCTCCGTTACCGAGCGCGGAACGCCCGGTGGCAGGCGCCGCAGGAATCGCCCACGGCCTTGATCGCCGCATCGACACCAGCCACATCGCCAGCGGCCGCGGCCTTGACCAGCATCGCCGACGCCTCGCCCAGAGCGGCCGAAGCCTTCTGGAACCCAGCGGCATCCGACCACACTTCCGGCAGAGCCTTGGTGTTGTTGCCAGCCGCCGTGCCCTGCGGAAACAGCGAGGGAATGATGGCCGCGAACCGGCCCATAGCCTTGGCCGGGTTTTCCAACGTCTTCACATCGCCCTTGGCCGCGGCCACCGCGCGGATACCGGCAAAGTCGCCGCCAAGAAGCGCGAAGCCGACCTGACGGGTCTCAATCAGGTTCGGGCCGGACTGCGCGCTCGCGATACCGCTGGCGGCGACGACCATGGCGGCCGCCAGAACAAACTTCCTCATCAACTCTGCACTCCCCTGTATGCTTTACGGGACCACGGCATTACCCATGGCGCTTGCCTCCTGCCTGATGGGACCAACCAGCCAAACAACAGGCGCACGCCGAGGATATAACAAAATGACGCCCAAGCCCATGATTCATTCCGTCGCGGTCTTTTGCGGGTCTCGTCCAGGCAACAATCCCGCCTTCGCGGAAGCCGCGCGGGCGTTGGGGGAAGGACTGGCCCAGGCCGGCATAAGGCTGGTCTATGGTGGCGGCCGGGTCGGGCTGATGGGCATCGTCGCCGACGCCGCGCTGGCCGCCGGCGGACAGGTGCTGGGCGTGATCCCCGAGTTCCTGCAACGCTGGGAAGTCGCCCATGCCGGCCTGACCGACATGGTCGTGACGCCAACGATGCATGACCGCAAGCATCGGATGTTCGCTGTCTCCGACGCGTTTGTCACTCTTCCTGGCGGCATCGGGACGATGGATGAGACGATCGAAATCATCTCGTGGCGGCAATTGCGCCTGCACAACAAACCGATCCTGATCTGCGACGTCGCCGGATCGGCCGCGCCCCTGCACGCGGCACTGGAAGCTTCAGTCACGATGGGATTCGCCGCGCCCGAGACCCGCGGCCTGTATGAAGTCATCCCTGGCGTGCCGGCGGTGCTAGACCGCATGGCCCACCTGCCCCCGGGCGAGGGATCAGCGGAACGTCTCTGACCGCCACGAAAATGTCACGAGCCCACCCCCATTCAACCACGCTCGGCCCGCACGATGCCACCATCGAAACCCCAGGCACGGAGCCGACGATGCGCCATCTCAAGGCTTTCCTGATCGCGGCCCCGGTCGCCGCCGGCATGCTGCTCGCCCCGGCCGCACAGGCCGAGGGACGCCATCGAGGGGGGTGGGGCCAAGGCGGCTATGGCCATGGTGGCGGCTCGCCTGGTTGGAGCAGCCATGGCGGCGGCGGCCCGGCTTGGAACGGGCACGCGCGAGGCGGGCATGGCCACTACCGTCACCACGCCTATCAGGGCCATCATTACCAGCCTCGCCACGAAGGTCGGCACGGCAACGATGGCGCGCTGGCGGCGATGGTCCTCGGCCTCGGCGCCGCCGCGATCATCGGAGGTGTGATCGCGTCACAGCCGCAATACACACCGCCGCCCGTGGCCTATGCCCAGCCGGGCTACTACCCGGGCAACGGCTACGCGGTGCCTTACGGATATGCGCCCCAGTACGGGAACTGATCGTTCAGCTCAGACTCCCCGCATAATCCTTCCAAATGCTCGGCTCCAACTGAGGGTAATCCGCGACCGGGCACAATTGCCGCCAATGCGAGGCGATCTGTGACCCGGTGGCGTTCCACAGCCCGACATGGCTGACCATGTGACCGAGGAAATCCTCCAGCATCCGGATGCGATGGGCAAAGCCGATCGCGTGCGGATGCAACGTCATGTGGAAGTACCGGCCGCGCCTGTATTGCGCCGCGAATTCCGCCCGCCAGTTCCGGGCCAGTGAATCAGCATGCTCCAGCCCCGTCCCCCGAGACGGGAACAGCAGGAAGAACTGATCGTCGTAGTGATAATAGTAGGGCAGCGCCAGGATGGCGCGCCGGCTTGCCGCGTCCGTCACCCAGTAGTGAGGAACGTCATCGGCCAGGCCGTTGCCGAACCAGTCGAACCCGGCCTCCATCAGCAGATCCATCGTGTGCGGGCTGATCGTGCCGCCGGCGAAGGGATCGCCCTGGCGCGGCAGGGAGAACCAGCCCTTCGGCTTCACGCCCGTCACATCGGCCAGGATCGCGGTGGCCCGCGCGATACGATCGGCTTCGTCCGCGCGGGCCAGAGCCGTCACGTCCTCATGCTTCAGGCCCTGGGCGGCGATTTCATGCCCCTGCCCGATCAGCTCCCGCAGCAGCGGCCCATGCACACGCGCCATCACCGCCGGCACCGCGAAGGTCGCCTTCAGCCCGTACCGATCCAGCGCGGCGCGCAGATGCTCCAACCCATCCCGCAGGCCGAACTGCGCGCGGGGGCTTCGCAGGTCCTTGTCCGTGATCCCCGCGGGACCCGAGGCGACCGACAGGTCGACCGTGATCGCGACGCAGCAGCGGTCGCCATCGGGCCAGACCACTTCCTCATCATGCAGGCTGATCTCGTCGGAGATCGTGTAGCCGTCTTTCCAGGGCATGATCGTGCTCTCCTCAGGCGGCCGGCGGATGGTTGGCGAGGCACCAGCGCGCAACCTGCTCACAGGTCGGGAACCAGACGCCGGGCAGGGTCTTCATGCGGCGGATCAGCGCGTCGAGCATGTCGATCCGCTGTGCCCGCCCCGAAACGAAGGGATGCAGGCAGACATTGAGGTATCCGCCGGCGTGATACTGTTGCAGGAACGCCTGCCACCACATTTCCAGCACGCGGTCGGTATCGGTGATCCGCTGTGCCGCGTTATCGGAGCCGAGCCAGGCGAAGCTGTAGAACATGGCGTCGTCGATGGCGTAGTGGAACGGGAGGTTGAGCAGGGTGTTCGCCCCCTCCCGATCCGTCAGGTAGTACGGCAGGTGGTCAGCCGAGTCGTGGGAGACGTAGAGGAACCCCATCTTCTTCAGCAGCGACAGGGAATGATCGCTGCGGGTGCCGACCGGATTGTGGCCGGTGATGTCGCGTAGGGCGGCCGCCGTTTTGGTCAGGTGATCGAGTTCAAGCTGCATGTCCTTGGGGACGCGGTGTTCCCACATATGGTCCGCGATCTCGTGTCCGGCGGCATGGGCAGCGCGCAGGGCCTGGGGATAGAGTTCGCGGATGCGGCCTGGGGTGAAGATGGTTGCCTTGACGTGGTGCTGATCGAACAGCGCCAGCAGGCGCCAGATGCCGACGCGGCCACCGAACTCGCCCTTGGCAAGCTGCATCGGCGGTTCGTTCAGCAGGCGGCGCAGCAGCATAGCGTCGAAATCGGCGGTGAAGTTGACCGCGATACGGGCGCCGTCGGGCCAGGTCAGGTCGGGGATACGTTGATGGCGGCGGTCATGGGCCAGCGCGACCTGCGCGAGCGCCTCGACCTCCTGGTCAAGCGGGTGGGTCATGTCGTCGTTCCCTCCAGTTCGCCATCCGGCTGGTTCACGAAGATCATGACACCCAGCAGCGTCATGTAGAAGTGGAAGGCTGCGGTTTGCCCGTTCCAGGTCTTCGATTGCCACATCGCGAACCATTCCCCACCGACGACCATGAAGCCGGTGAACCACAGCAGGAAGCCGATCCCACAGCCCACCATCACCAGGGATTTGGCCGTGTTGAACGGCCGGGCGGGTCCTAGCCCACATTTAACAGCCACTCAAATAAACTCCGTCTTATCAGATATTTACGGTCCATCTGCAGCCCGAGTGGCACTACATCCGCGTCATCCTCGGGTCACATCGTGAATTTGCGCACCCCGCCAGGAGTGGCGTCGATGCCCAGAGTGTCATAGATCCGGCGCAATGCCGGTTCGGCGGCGGTGGTCTTGCGGACATGCAGGGTGCGCCGATCGCGCTGACGGAACGTCGCCGTCACGCGTTGCTGGACCGAGAGGATCTCG
>CAMCDA010000283.1 GCA_945873195.1 Asaia bogorensis | reverse complement strand
CTGACGCATAACCTGAACACCGCGATGAAGCGGCTGGTGCTGGGCAAGAATTGGGTGACGAAGCGGATGAAGGCGCTCCGGTTTCATCTGATCGGTCTTCCGGGACGTGTGGTCAGCCATGCGCGTCGGTTGATCATCCGACTGGGCGGCGGGGGCCGAGGCGCTGGCGACGATCGTCACCGCCCGTCAGACCATCCGGGCGCTGGCATGTGGACCGGCTGGATGACCCTCGCCCATCCCCTCCTCCATGCCGCGCGGCCGATCGCGGGCTACCTCTTGGGGTGCCGATGCGGTCCTATGCTCGCATGGCAGGCCGGTGACTCGCGACGGTTGCACAACACCCCGGGGCGACTCGCGATCCGTGCGACGCCAGCGAAAAAGCCGGTGAACACCATGCGATAGCCAGCCCGGATCTCCGATTTATGCCTCAGACTACCGGCCCGGCGACGCTGCCGGGATTTTGTTCGGGAATCCTGGGACCCTGACCAGATTGACAGATGCAACCTAGCCGGTTACCACTCCCCGGAGTAAGCAATTACTATCGACTGCCTACCATGCAACAAATGCCGCGCATTGCCGCCATTTTCCGTGACCCAAGGGATGTAGCATGGACCTCACGACGCTGTTCGCCGCGATCAGCCTCGCATTCGGATTGCTGACCTTTGAAACAATCCGCACGTCCGACCGGGTGATCGTGGAGGCCGCCGGCCTTCCGCGGATCGAGCGGACCAGCATCGATCAGGTCACGGTCGAGCAGGAATTCGCCGACCAGTTGAACAAGGTGGCGAAGGTGATCTCGATCGTCCTGCCGCCCGAAGTCCACACCCAGCAGGAGGTCGGTCTGGGCAAGGCGATCGGTTCCTTGTTGAAGATCAATGATCTGGTCAAAGCCATGCAGACCGATTTCGGCTACACGCCCGACCGCATGCGCTTGGCGATGTTCACCGACAACAACCGCCTCGGCGCCGTGGTCAGCGGCAGGGGCAAGCGCGTCGGCCAGTTCCGCCTGACCGTCTATCCCAATGAGGGCGAGATCCTGATCGAGTTCGTGCGCCGCTGCTCCCTGATCGGCGCGTCCCACCTTGCCCCTTACGGCACGACGCTGTTCCTGCTCCAGGAGGGGGCCCGAACCGGCGACCTGTCTGGTGCCCGCCGGCTGTCGGACCGGGCCAAGGCCGCGCTGCCGGATACGCCCGAGAGCTTCGAACGCTCCCTGCTGGAGAACGTGGACGGGTTGATCGCTTTGATCGATCGGAATTTCGATCGCGCGCATGACCTGTTCCAGCAATCCGTGCGCTCCAGCGCGCGCAACCCGGCTGCGGCGCTGAACGCGGCCTTTACCGAGATCCAGCGCAACGAATATGCCCAGGCCGAGGAACGGATGCGGGTGCTGCTGGCCATGACCCAGGACAACAATGAGATCCTGATCTCCACCATCCACATGACACGGGGCGCCGCGCTGCTGGGGCTGAGGCGCTTTGACGAAGCCCATGACGCGCTGCAGACGGCGACCCGGGTGAACCCGAAAAACTCCAGCGCGTGGTTCCTGCTGGCCGAGGCCAGTGAGCGCCTGGGCGACACGGAAGCCGCGCGCCGGTTGCGGCGGGAGGCGTTCGAGGCCAACGACTCGCTGGAAAACTATGCCGAGGTGGCGGCGCTCTATTTCAGCCTATCCTGGAAGGACAACATGCCGCTGACGGAAAGCCCGTTCCGCAACCCCGAGGTCCCGACGGTGCGCTGATCCCGCCGGTCACAGCAGGATGGCCGCCAGCAGCACGGTGCCGGCCACGATCCGGTACCAGGCGAAGGGCTCGAAGCCGCGGCGGCTGACGAAGCCGACGAACCATTTGATCACCCAGAGCGATCCCAGGAACGCCGTCACGAAGCCGATCGCGATCAGTTCCATCCCGTCCGACGACAGAGAATCCCAGTTCTTGTAGAGATCATAGACCGCCGCGCCCGCCAACGTCGGCACCGCGAGGAAGAATGAGAACTCGGCCGCCGCCCGCCGGGTCACCCCCATCAGCAGCGCCCCCAGGATGGGGACGATCGATACGGTCGCGGCGCCGCCGAGCATGCCTGATCTCTCGGCCGGTAATTGCTCACCCCACCCCGGCAGGAGCCTTGCGGGCCTGGGGTGCTGACAGCACGAACCGCACGGTATCGAGGACCGAAGCGCGATTGGCCTTGGCGGTGCTGACCACGGAGCGGAAGGCGGCATAGGTTTCCGCCCCCCACTCGCAGCGGAAGCCGTTTGTCACCTTACGGAAGATCACGCTGGGGCGAAGATGCCGTTCGGAGACGTTGTTGGTATACGGCACGTCCCGCCGGGTCACGAACACGAACAGATGTCCCCGGTTGGCGAGCATGCGTTTGTGCAGCTTGCGTCCAGGTTCCCCTATGGGGATCGCCGCCATGATCCGGTCGAGCCGGCGATCGAGATCGTACAGGTATTGCTTCAGGGTCGTGTCCTTCAGCCCGTCCCGTCGCTTTCCGATGGCCATGGCACGAAGCAACAGCCGCCGGAACGGCGCGCTGAAGGCGGTGTCTCCCTCTTCGATAGCATATTTCGCGTCGCGGATCAGGTGCGCCAGGCACACCTGCCATTCGGCGGCGTGACCGCGCTGGCTTCCAAGCATGTCCGAAACCCACACCTCGGGGCGGATATCGCCGAACAGACTGGTCACCACGGCCTTGCCGCGGCTGGGTTTAATCACATGCAGCACCGCGAGCGTGCCGATGAATACCCATTCCCACCAGTTCTTGCCTTTGACCCTTACCGATGTTTCGTCAGAGCAGACCACCGGGCTGGCCAGCACGACCTTCTCGATCGCCGCCGTCGCTTCCAGCAGCGGTTCGCGTGCGCGGGCGAGGATGTTGCTGATCGCGCCCTCGCTGATGGTCAATCCGAACAGCTCCTCCATCAACAAGGCTAGCCGCTCCATGCCGATGGCATGGGCGTAATGCAGATAGACCACCATGGCGGCGATGGACTTCCCGAACGGCGATCCGGGCTCCAGCCCGGGCGGGGCTTCGGCTGTTGCCCGTTCGCCGCAACACGCGCAACGCCCGCCGAACAGGCGCATCCGGGTCACGTCGGGGCGAACCGGCGGCAACTCGATGCGATCGTAGACCTGTTGCGGGGTTTGCGACGCTTCCGGGAACACCGAAGCGCATGCCGGGCAGATGGACAGCTTCCGGTCGATCTCCCGGTTGGGGTTCGGATGCAGCGCCCGGCCTGTGCCGGGGCGGCTCTTGCGGGGTGGGCGATCCGCCCCGGTCGCAGGCATGTTTTGCTTCTGGCCCTGGGACGGTGGCTTGGAACTGTTGTCCGGGGTTTTCGGCGGCCGGGTTAGTTCGCCGATCCAGGCCTCGAGCGTGGCGATCCGCGCATCCTGGGCGGCAATGCGCGCCTCGGCGACCGCCAACCGCCCGAAGAGCGCGACGATCAGCGCATCCTTCTCGGCGTGGCTCAGGGTGGTCAGGTCGGGGGTAAAGCTCACCCAGCGGTTAGAGTCGAGTCGCCCGTGAGCGTGTCAATCAAAATCTTGCGGGATATTGGCGGAGCCGTGACCAGATTGACAGATGCAAACCTAGCCGGTTATCGTGCCCCCAGGTGAGCAATTACCCCAATTCAATCGGGAGTTTGAATCGCAAACGGTCCGGCCGACGCAAGCGGTAATGAAGTACCAAGCCTGGCGTGAGGTGGATCGAGACGGACGGATAAATACAGTTTCAAACAATTTAAGTGTTACTATCGGAATGACAATGATATACCTCAAAATAAGGTTAGCGATATCCGATAGGAGATGACAATGACAACGCCCTTGTTAAATACGCTTGGCGGCACGGCTGGATTCGGCGAGATCAGCGTGGCTAGAGGTGATGATAATTCGTCGTCCAAGATCGACGTAAGCGGCGTCTTTGGCGCCTCCGGACTTAATTTCTTCGGTACGAATTACACTGGACTCTATGTCAATACCAATGGCAGCCTGACCTTTACCGCTGCCTCCAGTTCCTTCACGCCGACGGCGATCACCGGCGTCACGAACAAACCGCTGATCGCCCCGTTCTGGTACGACGCCGATACGCGCCCGACCACGGTCCTGAGCCCGACACCCGGCGGCACCTCGACCGGCGCCAACCTGGTCTGGTACGACCTCGACACGACGAACAAGACCTTCACCGCGACCTGGGACGACACCGGTTACTACAGCAGCAAGACCGACAAGCTGAACGCCTTCCAGGTGTCCCTGGTCCAGACCAGCGCGTCCGGCGATTTCGACATCATCATGCGCTATGAGCAGCTCAACCAGGCCGTGAACACCCTCGGCGGCGGCGTGGCCCGCGCCGGGTTCAGCGCCGGCAACGGCATCAACTACTTCGAATTCTCCGAATCCGGTTCCGCCCCCGCCATGCTCGGCCTCACCGACGGCAGCAACGTGGCAACGGCGGGCACGTTCGAGTTCTCGGTGCGCTCGGGCGGCGCCGGCAACGACGTGGTCGCCGGCGATGACGGCGCCGACGTCATTGATGGCGGCGATGGAGACGACTGGATCACCGGCTCGGGCGGCAATGACGTCCTGCTGGGCGGCGGCGGCAGAGACTGGATCAATGGTGGAGACGGCCATGATCGCGTGGATGGCGGGGATGACAACGACAAGCTGAACGGCGGCCTGGGCGACGACATCCTGTTCGGCGGCGGCGCCAACGACATCTACATCGGCGGCGCGGGCATCGACACGTTCCAGGTCACCACCGGCACCGACTGGATCAGCGACCTGGCGCTGAACGACGAGCAGGACATCGTCCAGGTCTCGGCCGGCGCCAAGGTCATCGCCTTCGCCGCGGGCAACTGGGTCGCGACCGCGGCCAGCGCCAACAACGGCGCCAGCGCGCAGGCCGGGTTCATCTGGTCCAAGGGCTTCAACATCGACGTGTCCGCCACCACGGGTTCCCAGGGCTGGACCATCAGCAACAAGGGCACCGCCGGCGCGGTCGAGCTCACCGGTACGGCGCGGGCGGATGCGCTGGAGGGCGGTGACGGTCTCGACACCCTGCATGGCGGCGCCGGCACCGACACGCTGAAGGGCGGTCTCGGCGCGGACATGCTGGATGGCGGCGCGGATGCCGACACGATGCATGGCGGCGGCGACGACGATACCTATCTGGTGGACAACATCGCCGACCTGGCCGTCGAGCTTGCCAACGCCGGCACCGACACCGTGATCGCCAGCGTCGACTTCACGCTGGGCATGAACGTGGAGATGCTCCAGCTCACGGGCCTGTCATTCCTGTCCGGCACGGGCAACGCGAAGGCCAACACGATCAGCGCGTCCGATGCCGGCGGCGGCCTGTCCGGCCTTGGCGGCAATGACACGCTGATCGGCGGCGGCGGCGCGGACAGCCTGAAGGGCGGCCTTGGCGCCGACACCCTGACGGGCAACGCCGGGGCGGACAGCTTCGTGTTCGATGGTCCCGCGGGCGTGCTCGACGTGATCACGGACTTCGCCTCGGGCGAGGATTACCTGAGCCTGACGGCCGCCGGCTTCGGGCTGACGGTCGGCATGGACCTGGCGGCCGAGGGCCGCTTCGTCCTCGGCACGCCCACCACGGGCCTGGGGCAGTTCTGCTACAACGCCGGCACCGGCGTGCTGGCGTGGGACTCCAACGGGGCCGGCGCGGGCGGCCGGTCCGTGCTCGCGACCCTGACCGGGGCGCCGACGTTGCTGGCTTCCGACCTGCACATGGTCTGATCGCACTCTTCCAATCTGGCCTCGAGTGGAATTCCCCGCGAGGCCAGATCACGAAAGGTAAACGTCGTCTCTCCTCGGCACAAAACGCTGGTATCTGCTCCAGTCACTGTGGACAGCTATTCCATGCCTCAGTGTCCGTCCGAGAGGTCTGCGAGTCATTTGAATCACTTATCGCAGGGGGCTTGAAGTCATTGAATCACCCATGATTCGATACGGGCACCGATTCGCGAGGTGCCCG
>CAMCDA010000282.1 GCA_945873195.1 Asaia bogorensis | reverse complement strand
TGCTTGCGTTGCGGATCAATCGTCTGAACCGGGACTGGGACGCTTATTGGGCGGCGCTGGCCGACAGGCCGTCGGCACCCGCCAATCTCAACCAGCCAGAAGCGTCATCGAACGCCGCCGCTTGATCCCACAACTTTGGTTCGCACCCGTTGTCGACAGCAGCCGGTCCTCGGCGGTCAATCCCATCGACGCGGAAAACTGCTGGGCGCGATAGGCCATGCCCCGATGGCTGTGCAGCACCAGCTTGGGCCGTCCGGTGCTGCCGGAGGTGGTCACTATGAAGGCGGGATCATCCAGCCCGATGCGGCTGGCATCCAGGCGATCCCCGACCTCCGCCAAGGTCCGGCCGTCGCCAATGGCCAGGACCGGCAGGTCCCGGA
Source organism: Asaia bogorensis (assembly GCA_945873195.1). Taxonomy (GTDB): domain Bacteria; phylum Pseudomonadota; class Alphaproteobacteria; order Acetobacterales; family Acetobacteraceae; genus Rhodopila; species Rhodopila bogorensis_A. Next base: position 5,683 of record CAMCDA010000282.1, on the reverse strand, counting down.
TCACCGGGGCGATGGGGTCATCGGTCCGTTCGACGATGATCAATGATGCCCGGGCGTCGCGGATGATCTCGGCATTGCGCGCGGGCGGATTGCCATCATCCAGCAGCAGCATGATCCGGCCAGCGATCAGCCCCGCGGCAAGCGCGGCGGCATAGCAGGCGCCGTCGGGCAGCAGCAGGGCAACCGGGCCGGCGGCGGCCTCGGTCCGCGCGATCGCGCCGGCGATCCGGCGTGTCAGGTCGACCAACTGCCGGCGGGTCAGCGACATCCGGCCATCGCGGACGGCCAGCCGGTCCGGTGCGGCCTCGGCCAACCGAGCCCAGGAGTCCGTCAGCGACCGGTTCATGAACGCATGGTCGAGCGGTGCCCGCCCGAGGTCCGGATCGGCATCGAACCGCGCGGACCATTCCACCGTCCGCTTCCAGGCCAGCGGTGTCGGCAGGATGGACGGCGGTGAACTCGCGCGCTCGGGGATTTCAGGCGGGACGCCGGCGTGGTCGGTGGTCACGAGACGCCCGCCATAAGCGAGACACCATCGACCTTGCCGCCCGGCAGGCGCGGCAGTTCGGCCAGCACCACGATCCGCGTCGGAACCATATACGCCGGCAGCCTGCTACGCAGTTCGGCGCGCAGCCCCTCCTCGAACCCATCCGGCGCGGGTTCGGAACGTTCGACGAAGGCGATCAATGTCGTTGCCTCGCCGACCACGCGGGGCAGGACCACGACGTCGTGTACTTGTCCCGTGGCACGGATGGCGGCCTCGACCTCGATCGGCTCGACCCGCAGGCCGTTGATCTTCAGCATCCTGTCCTTGCGGCCGAGGATCACGAAGTCACCCTCGGGCGTCTGATAGGCCAGGTCGCCGGTGGGATAGATCCGGTCGCCGGACCCATCGTCGGCCGCCAGCAATCGTCCCAGCACCACCTTGCCGGCCTCATACTCGCCGAGCGCGCAGAAGGGACCGCGGATGAACAGTTCCCCGGCTTCGTCGGGTTCGGCCGGCGATCCGTCCTCCCGCGCGATCACGGCGGTCAGGCCGGCTTGTGGGATACCGGCAGAAACCCTTGTGACGGCTGAATCGGGCCGCGATCCGATGATGCGGTTGAAGCTGCCGGCCTCGGTGGAGCCATAGGAATTGGTGATCTGGCAGGCCGGCCCCACCAGCGGCCGAACGGTCTCGACATCATCCCAGGTGAGAGGCTCACTGGTCAGGCGCAGGGTCCGCACATGGCGAAACGCGTCGGCGGCGCCGGATGCGGTGGCGAGGGTTCGCATCAGCGACGGCGGCACCCGCAGCGCCGTGACCCGGTCGGCGCGCATCCGCTCGAACAGGCCGCGAATCCCGAGGCGCCGGACCGAGGCGATATGGGTCGAGGCCCCGATCGCCAGCGCGGCGCACAGATAGCCGAAGCCGATATAGGTGCTGAGCGAGCCGCTGCCGGTCAGCGCCCGGTCGCCTGCCACCAGCCCCAGCGCCGATGCGAACTGGCCGGTGCGATGCGCCATCAGGCGCTGGCTATAGGCGACCAGCTTCGGCCGCCCGGTGCTGCCGGATGTGGTCAGCACGAAGGCCGGCGCGTCCTGTCCCAGCCGATCCCGCCCGTCCCAGGGGGTGGCGTCCGGCAGTGTGTCCTCCGACGTGATGGAAAGCGTCGGAAAGCCCTCGGCGGCGCGCGCGGTCGGGTCGTCGGGCCGTCCGATCAGCACGAGTCGGGCGCCGCCCTGGCTCAGGATTTCGGCATTGCGCGCGGCGGGGCTGACGGTATCCAGGATCAGCAGCACGCGCCCGGCGATCAGGCCGGCGAACATCGCGGCGGCGCACAGCGCGGAGTCGGGCATCAGCAGCGCGATCGGCCCTTCCGGGACCGCCGCCTGGGAAATCGCGGCGGCGATCCGATGCGTGAGCGTCACCATCCGCCGGTGGCTCAGGGCCAGAACGCCATCCGTCACCGCCAGATCATCGGGGCGTTCCGCCGCCAGACGCGCCCAAGATTCGGTCAGCGGACGGGCGATGAAGGCATGGTCGAGCGGCGCCCGTCCAAACGTCGGATCGGCATCGAACCGTGCCGACCATTGTTCGGCCCGCGCCCAGGCCTCGGCCGTTGGCGGGATGATGGTTTCGGTGGCGGAGGCGCTCATCGATTCGGTTTCCTGTATGCGGCGAGGTCGAAGTTTGGAACGCCGGCCATTGCGCTCCCCCCTCGATATCCTGTCATATTGCATCGCACAATTCTGGTGGAGGCTCCCATGGACGCGTTCCCACAACAAGCCGAGGCGTATGTCGAACGATGGTTCGGCGTGTTGCCCCCGAATGATCCCGGAAGACGATTGATGGCGGACCTGGAGGGCACGATCCAGGCCTTTGAGGCCCTGCGTGGCACGCTGGTGTTCGAAGATGAACCATCCAGCTTCGAAGCCGCCTTGCAGGCGACGAAGGAGACGGGGGCATGAGCAACCTCGCCGACCTGACGATGACCGAGGTCGCCGACGCGGTGGCCACCGGCCAGGCAACCGCCCTGGAGGTGCTGGACGCCAACTGGAAGCGGATGGAGGCGCTGAACCCCCAGGTCAACGCCATGATCTGGACCGACCGGGAGGGCGCCGAGACCGCCGCCCGCGCCGCCGACCAGGCGGTCCGCGACAAGAAGCCCCTGGGCCGCCTGCACGGCGTGCCGATGGCGCACAAGGATATGTATTACCAGGCCGGCAAGCTCTCGACCTGCGGGTCGGAGCTGCGCAAGGACTGGCGGCCGGACTACACGGCAACCGTGATCGACCGCATGGCGGCCGAGGGCGCCTATACCTTCGGCGGCGTCAACATGGCCGAGTTCGCGCAGAACCCGACTGGCCACAACAAGACCTTTGGCGACTGCCACAATCCCTGGAACCTGCCGCGGATCACCGGCGGGTCGTCCTCGGCGTCGGGTGCGTCGGTGGCTGCCCGGTTCAACTACATGGCGCTCGGGTCCGACACGGGCGGGTCGATTCGCCTGCCGGCCTCGGCCTGTGGCGTCACGGGGATCAAGGGCACGCAGACGCGGGTGTCCCGCCACGGCGTGATGCCGCTGTCGTTCAGCCACGACAATGTCGGCCCGCTCGCCCGGTCGGCGCGGGACTGCGCGCGGATCATGGCGGTCATTTCTGGTTACGATCCAAAGGACCCGACCAGCGCGCGCGAACCCGTTCCGGACTATGAGGCGGGGCTGGATGGCGATCTGCGCGGGCAGCGGATCGGCGTCCCGACCAACGTCTTCTTCGATGGCGCCGACGCCCCCGTGGTCGCGGCGATCGAGGCGGCGCTGGAGGTCCTTAAGGCGCGCGGCGCCACGGTGGTGCCGATCACCCTACCGGTGATGGACGCGGTGGCGGCCTTTGGGTCCATCGTTTCCCGCGTCGAGGCGGCAACGATCCATGCCGAATGGATGCGCCACAACTCCCAGGCCTACGGGCAGCACATCAGCGGGCGGATGTATCCGGGCTATGCGATCCCGGCGCCGTACTACGTGGAATCGCTCGCCCGGCGCGGGCCGATCCTGCGGGCCTTCGCGGCCGAGGTCTTCTCCAAGGTCGATGTGCTGGTGACACCGACGATCAAGACCTGCATCCCGACGCTGGAGGAAACCGACATCGACCACGGCCCGCCCGGCACCGAGCACCGGTTCATGGCGGTGTCGCTGAACTGCCGGCCGTTCAACTACCTCGGCCTGCCCGCGGTCAGCGCGCCCTGTGGGCTCGATCCGAACGGGTCCCCGATCGGGTTGCAGATCGCTGGCCGTCCCTTCGCCGAGGGGCGTGTCCTGAAGCTCGCCGATGCCTATCAGCGCGACACGGACTGGCATCGCCGTCTGCCGCCGATCGTCGCGTAATCTTCGTTCGCCGAGGGGCCGGATCGCGAGGTTCGGCCCCGAATCCCAAAGGTCTCCCCATGCCCCTCCCCAAAGTCGCCTTCATCGGAACCGGCGGTACCATGGCATCGCTCGGCCGTGGCCCTCTCGACATCTACGACTACGGTGCCGCCGGCAACGTGATGCATGCCGACCAGATCCTGGCCAAATGGCCGGAAACCGCGCTGGTCGCCGATGTGATACCGGTGCGATACCGCAACATCCCCTCCACCGCGATCGATTTCAGCGACTGGAAGGCGCTGGGGGCGCTGTGCAAGCAGTTGGTCGCTGATCACCCGGATCTCGCCGGCATCGTCATCGGCCATGGCACCGCGACGTTGGAGGAAACGGCATATTTCCTGAACCTGACGGTCAAGGTGCCGGTCCCCGTCGTCGTGGTGGGCGCGCAACGGCCGTCCAGCTCGGTGTCGTCGGATGCCGGGATCAACCTGGTGAACGCCATCCGCACCGCCGCCAGTCCGGAGGCACGCGGCATGGGCGTGCTTGTCGTCCTGAACGATGAAATCCAGTCGGCGCGGGAGGTCACCAAGACCTCCACATCCCGCATGCAGACGTTCCGTTCGGCCGACTTTGGCGTGCTGGGGCAGGCGGACGGCGATGCGATCGTGTTCTACCGCCAGCCGATGCGCCGGCGCGCGCCGGATACCGAGTTCGATGTCTCGAACCTGGACGCGATGCCGCGGGTGGATATCGCCTATGGCTATGCTGGTGGGGATGGTGTCGCGGTGCGGGCCTTCATGGCGGCCGGCGCCAAGGGGATCGTGTCGGCCGGGTTCGCGCCCGGGTTCACCTCTCCAGCCGAGGCCGAGGCATTGCAGGAGGCGCACAAGGCCGGGGTGATCGTCATGCAGTGCACCCGAGCCGGTTCGGGCCGCGTGCCGCCGACGACACGCCTGAAGCAAGCCGGCCTGCTTCTGGCCGACAACCTCACCCCCCAAAAGGCTCGGCTTTTGCTGTCGTTGGCCTTGACCGTGACCAGCGACCGGGCCGAAATCACCCGGATTTTCCGGACCTACTGACCCGTGACCTTCGACCCCGGGACGGTGCGCGCGCACCGTCCCGATCGGTGCCTTCGGGAGCAAGGGGTGATCCGATGAACATCTATCACGTGTGGTGCGACCTCGCCCTGGGCATCCGGGACACCGAGTTCCAGACCCGCCTCGCCGCCTATATGGATCACCTGCGCGAGCGCGACCTGATCACAGCTTGGCGTTTGACCCGGCGCAAGCTGGGCCTCGGCCCGTCCCATATCGGGGAGTTCCACCTGATGATCGAGGTGCGCGATCTGGCGCAACTCGATGCCGCGTTTGGGCACGTGGCCACGCGGGCGGAACCGGTGGAGGGGTTCCATTTCGGGGTCAATTCACTGGTGAAGAACGCGACATTCGCGCTTTACCGGGACTTCCCCGACCCGGTCCGCCAGGAAGGCGAGGAACGGTTCTGACGGATCAGAACGGGCGCTTTTGTCCATCCCCAGGCCGGCCACCGAACAGCCGCGCGACCAGGCGTGCCACGAATATGACCGGCGCGAAGTAGGCCCGCGTCGCGGCGCGGATTTCATGGTTCAACTATGTCGTGGACATCGTGTCAGATGGTGTGGCCATGATTACCTCCGGAGCGGGGACGGATGATTTCCCGCACAAACAGGAACGTCTCTCGCCCCTCAGCCATCCCCTCATTTTTTATTCTGTGATTCCAAGGTAGTAGGTTGGTATGCCAAGTCGTCCCGCCACCTGCAACGGGAAGCTGGGCCAGCTGACCGGGTCACACCCCGAGTC
>CAMCDA010000281.1 GCA_945873195.1 Asaia bogorensis | reverse complement strand
TCTCGACCACGCCGGCTTCACTCATCCTCGCTTTATCCGGATAACGCTGGCCCCGCCGTACCTCCACGAGCGCCTTTCTTGCTCACGGTGGGGGGCTTGGGAGTTACAGAAATTTAGCGCCGGGGGGCGATGCCACCGGTTGGGACCGCCGCCGCGACTTCCCCGGATGTCGGGAAGAGCGCAGAAGTCAGTCCCCCAACCCTACCCAACCTCATCCGAGATCGGCAGCACCTCCCGCGTCCGGACGACCTTCGTCCCCCAGACCCGGTCGAACTCCGCCACCAGTTCCCGGATGATCGGCCCGCCCGTCACCGTCTCCAACGCCGCGAGCGTATCGAAACGATAATGCGCGCAATGCACGGATGGATCCTGCTGGCTCCACCCGCGCCACGCCGTCCGCACGCCGAATGCCTTCACCGCATCGGGCAGATGTTCCGTCCGATACCAATGGTCGAAGCGCTCACGATCGGCCGCATCAGCGACCGTCGCGCGCACCACCAGCCAGGCGCCTGCCATCTCTCAGGCCTTCGCGTACTTGCCGGTCAACTGTTCGGTTGGCCCTTCCAGGCCCTTTTCCTTCCGATCCTGCCGCGTCTCCCGCGACCAGGTGCGCTTCAGGTCATCCTTGACGTTGAACTTCAACCGCCCGAGGCCCTGGACCTCCAGTTCCACCACGTCCCCATCCATGAAGCTCGACAGCCCGCGATGGTTCGTGCCTGTGGCCAGGATATCGCCAGGTTCCAACACATGGACCGAGCTGGCCCATTCGATGCAGCGCGCGATCTGGTGCGCCATGTCGTTGGTGTTGAAGTCCTGCTTGCACTCCCCGTTCACCCACAGTTTGACGGGCAGGTTCTGCGGGTCAGCGATCTCGTCCTTCGTCACCAGGAACGGCCCGATCGGGCAGAACGTCGCGCGGGACTTCATGGCGAAGAACCCGGCGGACGGCAGGCCGCGCGCCGATCCATCGATGAAGTTCATGTAGCCGAAGATATGATCCATCGCGTTGGCGGCCGAGACATTGTCCGCGCGCTTGCTGATGACCAGGGCCATTTCGGCCTCGCCCTCGAAGATCGTGGCGGGCTCGTCCGGCAGGACCATCGTGTCACCCGGCCCGATCACCGCGGTCGCCGCCTTGTGGAAGGCGTTGATCTGCGGCTTCTTCGGCAGGGTGCCGTTTTCCATGTAGTTCACCGCCATGCAGACGATGTTGCCGGGCTTCGGCACTGGCGGGCGGATGCGGACACCGGACAGAGGCACGCCGGCACCGGCGGCCGCGGCGGCTTCCAGCTTGCCGCGATAGGCATCGAAGCGCGCGATCAGGCCGGACATCAGGTCGCCGGGACCCGTGTGAGGGATGTCGGCCACGACGGCGGAGACGTCGACGATGTTATCGCCCTTCACCACGCCCAGTTTGAAATCATTGAAAAACGCGAGTTTCATTGACGGTTCCCTCCGGTGAACCGCCCCCGTCGTTTGAACGGAGGCGCGGTTGGAACAACCCTACTCCGCGGTCAGGTCTCGCAGCAACGGCATGACGTCGCTGGCGAACCATTCGATCTGTTCGTTGCGCTGTTCGTAGGGGCCGAGCAGGTCGAGCGCGATGTGGCGGACGCCGGCGGCGTGGAAGGAGCGGATGGTTTCGGCCACTTGCTGAGGCGTGCCAAGGGCGCAATAGCGTTGCGCGGCCTTGCGGAAATCCATGGCATAGCGGACCGACAGCGTCTCGGTCGCGCGGTCGAGCGCTTCCTCGTACGTCTTGTCCAGCCGGGTGAACAGCAGATGCCCGGTGCCGAAGGGGATCGTGCCGCGGCCCGCCTGTTCCGCCGCCGTGTCGATCGTGACCAGGGCGGATCGATACATGTCGGGGGAGATGACATAGGCCAGGAACCCGTCACCGAGGCGGCCAATGCGGCGCAAGGCGGGTTCTTTCCGGCCCGCGAACCAGATCGGCGGGCCGCCGGGTTGGCGCGGCGGCGGGCGCATCGGCACGTCCTGGAACGGGCCGTAGAACTTGCCGTGGTGGTTGACGGCCTCGCCGCTGAAGAACTTCCGCAGCACCTGGACGCCCTCCGACAGCCGAGCGCCGCGTTCGTTGTGGGGCACGTCGCAGGCGGCATATTCGTTGGGAAATTCCCCGCCCACGCCGACGCCCAGGATGAGCCGGCCCTCAGTCAGGTGATCCAGCGACAGCACCTGCTTGGCGACCGGCGTCGGATGGCGCAGCGGCAGCAGCAGGACGGATGTGCCCAGCGTGAGCCGCCGGCTGACCACGGCGGCCTGCGCCAGTTGCAGCATCGGGTCCAGGATCGGGATCGGAAACGAAATATGGTCGCCCGCCCAGAGCGAGTCATAGCCGCACCGGTCCACAAGCTGGACCAAATCCACCAGCTCATCGATCCGCGGCAGCCAGGGGCCGGTCGCGGGTTCGGTGCGGCGATGGATGGTCTGAAGCCCGATGCGCAGGCGCGTATCAAGAACGAGGGTCATGCGTGAAGCCCGATCTGTCGCTGGTCAGGGGACGCTAACCCCGAACCGAGCAGCCGTCACGCGGGTTCAGAAGTGATCGCCCTCAATCAGTTTCTTCAGGCGGTCGGGTTTCGGCAGGATCAGGTAGCCGGCATCCAGAATCACAAGCCCGGACTCCCGCCAGGTCCGCAACTGCTTGTTGATGCTTTCGCGGGTCGCGGCGACCAGGTTGCTCAGGTCTTTCTGCGAGAGTTTCAGATCGATCCGCAGCCCGGCCTCCGTCGGCCGCCCGTAGTCGTCGCCCAGCTTCAGCAGCACACGGGCGAGGCGGATGGGCAGGTCGAACAGCGCGATGTCCTCCAGCGCGACCGACGTCCGACGCAGACGCTCGCAAAGGATTGCCAGCAGGCGCGCGGTCAGGTCCTGGTTGCCGAGAACGAAGGGCAGGAAGTCGCGCCGTTCCAGCACCAGGAGGTTGGTTTCCTCGATCGCCGTCGCGTCGGCGCTGCGGGGCTTGCCGTCCAGCAGGGCGATCTCGCCGAAGACCTCTCCGGGGCTGATGACGTTCAGCGTCACCTCCTTCCCGTCGGCCGAGACCGTGCTGATCCGCACCCGCCCGGTCAGCACCGCCATCATCGCGGTGCCGGCATCATCCTTCTGGAAAATCGTCTGACCCCGGCGATAGCGATGCTCGATCGCCATGGCCAGGATCGCGTCGAGTTCCTCCGGGGTCATCGCCGCGAACAGCGGTGAAGCCATCAGCGCGGTGCGGCGCGCGTCATGACCGAGTCTGGCCAATCCCGTATCCTCATTTTTTGTCACCATGGCACGCAGCGGGGCGCCGTCAATTGGCCTGGATCACAGATCACCGCGCAATTCCCACGCGGGTGGGGAATAATCCGCAACCGGGGGGCGTCTGAACGGATGAAGCGTGGGACAGGCCAGGGAACAGAGCTGATCGCGAACCGAGGCCGCCAGACGGTAACGGGAATGGAACACGCCCGCATGTGCGTGAGCGTGACCGCGTCCGATGATCTGGCTCGGGTCGAGGCCTGTATTCCAGCCCTCCGACGCTACGCCTGGTCGCTGATGCGCAACCGGGATGATGCAGACGATCTGGTGCATGATTGCCTGGTGCGAGCCTTGGACAAGTTGCACACGAGACGGGACGACGCGGACGTGAGGGCCTGGCTGTTCACCATCCTGCACAACCTGTTTGTCAGCCACCACCGGCGGCAGAAGACGCGCGCGGGCACCGTCCCGCTGGATGAGGATCACGAAAGCGCCGCCACCATCCCCGCCACACAGGAAGACCGGCTGCTCTGGCGCGACATGCTGCGCGGGCTGGAACGCCTGCCCGAGGAGCAGCGCAGCGTCGTGCTCCTCGTCTCGGTCGAGGACCTGTCCTACGCGGAGACCGCCGCCGTCCTCGGCATCCCGATCGGCACGGTGATGTCACGCCTCGCCCGCGGACGGGAAAAATTGCGCGAGTATACCGGCACCGAGGCGCGTCCCACCCTGCGGAGGGTGAAATGAGCGACACCCCGCACCCGATCGCCGAGGACGACCTGCACGGCTTCGTCGATCACCGGCTCGATCCCGATCGGCGCCTGCTGGCGCAGCGCTACCTCGCGGAAAATCCCGCGGAGGCCGAACGGATTGCCGCCTATGTGGCGCAGCGGGAGACCTTGCGCGCTGCCCTCGCCTCCGCGACCGGCGGCACGATCCCCGCCCGCCTCAACCCCCATCTGCTGATGGCACAGCGCGTGTGGCGGCGTCGGATGCTCTGGCGGTCCGCCGCGGCGGTCCTCCTCGCGCTCGGCTTGGGCGGCGGCGGCGGCTGGGCGTTGCGCGGCGTGCTGGCGCCGGCGGAAACCGATGTCGCGGCGCTGATGCGGGAGGCGGTGGCCAACCATGTCGTCTACACCGCCGATCGCCGCCGGCCGACGGAACTCGGGGAGGACCAGCGCGACGACCTGGCGCGCTGGGTGTCGAACCGGCTGAACCACAAGGTGGCGCCGCCAGACCTGACCGACAGCGGCTTCCGCTATATCGGCGGTCGCCTGGCGGCCACACCCGAGGGGCCGGCCGGGTTGTTCATGTATCAGAACGCCGACGGCGTGCGGCTGACGATCTTCGTCCGCCCTGACGCCCAGGCGCGGAACGCGCCGCTCGCGCCCGTGGACGGCAAGCCGATGGGCGGCGCGGCGTGGATCGAGAAAGGTGTCGGCTACTCGGTCGTCGCGCCGGTCCCCGCAGACGAACTGCGCCGGATCGCGGAGCAGGTGAAGCGGGTGCTGGGCGGGCCGGCGTAGCCGGGACAGCGTTATCGCCCGACCACACCGATGAAGCCGAGGCCCCGCGCCAGCATATACAACGCGACCACCACGATCAGCGCGGCAAAGACCCGCGTGAGCGCGCCCCGGCGTTGCGCCAGGCGCCGCCCCGCCCTGGCACCGAACCAGGTACCGATCGATCCACCGGCGACAAACAGGGCCGCCATCGCATAGGTCGTGGCGGTCGTCAGGCCAAAGGCGGTCACGGCGACGAGCGAGGTGCCGATCGCCTGTTGTATCGGCATGCCGGTGGCGAGGATCAGGCCCGGAACGATCAGGAAGCCGCCACCGATCCCAAAGAAGCCCGACAATCCGCCGACCGCGGCACCGGTGATGATCAAGGCCGGCGCGTTGCCCCGATTCAGCCGCACGATCCGGTCGGCCCCTGCCTCCGGCTGCCGCAGCATCAGGATCGCCACAACGATCATCAAGGCGGCAAAAGCGGTGAGCAGGTGTTGCCCGTCCACCCCCCGGCCCAGCGCCGATCCGGCAAAGGCGCCCGCCACGCCGGTCGCTGAAAACACCCCCGCGCAGGGCCACCGGACCCGGCCCGCCCGCGCGTGGCCCGCAAGGCTGATCAGCGCGTTGGCGGCGACCGCCACCGCGCTGGTGCCGATCGCGACATGGGGATCCGGCACGCCCACCAAGTAGACCAGCAGCGGGACCGCGAGGATGGACCCACCACCGCCCACCAGGCCCAGCGTGAAGCCGATCACGGAGCCGGATGCTCCGCCGAGAAGTATCTGGGTCAGGGAAAGCATGGCCGGATCAGGCGTCCACACCTGGGGCACGTGCCTCAAGCCAAGGCGATACCCTTGCCCGCCGAGCCGTCCAATTCGAGTTGGGGTCGGTCTGCGCCATGCGCCGCTTTCCATAAGCTTGTTCTAAATAAGATAACACTTATATGAATTGCAAGCTTCAGGATCGGCCACAGGGGATCACCATGACCGACAGCACCTTCGCCGCGACCATCCGTGCCTTCTTCGACGAGCCGACGAACACCATCAGTTATCTGGTGTGGGACCCGGACAGGGGAATCGGGTGAAGCCTTTTTCACCGAGCGATGATGGCCGCGAGAAAGTCATCATCCCATGCGGCGACCTTCCGCCGCAGGCGCAATGAGTCCTTGCTGCCGGCGGTTCGCAGCAGATTGTGAGCCATATGCTTGATCGTCGTGAAGTTGGCAGGCGCGTGCTCGGTTCGCACCCGGCATTCATCATCGCGGAACATCATGTCCATCACCCAGTGCAGGCTGTTCTCGATCGCCCAGTGACTGCGCACGACCG
>CAMCDA010000280.1 GCA_945873195.1 Asaia bogorensis | reverse complement strand
CCGCACGCTGATCGCCTTTGGCGGCGCGGCCCCGCTGCATGCCGTGCGCCTCGCCCGCAAGCTGGGGATCAATCGCATCGTCATCCCGCGCGATGCCGGGGTCGGGTCGGCGCATGGGTTCCTGGACGCACCGATCGCCTATGAGGTCGTGCGGACGCTGCTCGCGCGCCTCGATCGGCTGGAACCGGATGCGATCGACCGGCTGTTCGATGGCATGCGGGAAGAAGCCACCGCGGTGGTGCGCCTCGGCGCGCCGTCGGGCGATCTGGTTGAAACCCGGACCGCCTATATGCGCTATCGCGGCCAGGGCCACGAAATCGCGGTGCCCCTGCCCGCCTCCGGCCTTGATCCGGCAGCCCTGCGCGCCGCCTTCGACCAGACCTATGGGCGGTTGTTCGGCCGCGTCATCCCCAAGCTGGAAGTCGAGGCCGTGACCTGGACCCTGTCGCTGTCCCAGCCCTCGGAACGCCCCATCGTCCGGCCACGGCCCGCCACCATCGACCCCGCCGAACCAAGCGATCACTGGCGCATCGTCGATTCCGGATCAGGGGAGGTTGTCGATGCCAGTGTCCATGAACGCGAAACCTTGCTGCCGGGAATGGCCATCCCCGGCCCGGTCGCGATCATCGAAGCCGGCACCACCACCATCGTCCCATCCGGCTTCACCGCGCGCATCGCGGCGGATGGCGAAATCGTGATTGAGGGAGACGCGGCATGAGCGGTCAGGGACTCTCGGAGATCGAACTCCAGATCATGTGGAACCGCCTGCTCTCGGTCGTCGAGGAACAGGCACAGACCCTGGTGCGGACCGCCTTCAGCACCTCGGCGCGGGAGGCCGGCGATATCTCGGCCGGCGTGTTCGACCTGCGCGGTCGGATGGTCGCGCAGGCGGTGACCGGCACGCCCGGCCACGTCAACACGATGGCGCGCTCGGTCGGGCATTTCCTGGATGAATTCCCGATCGAGACGATGGTGGAAGGCGATATCTTCGTTACCAACGATCCCTGGAAGGGCACCGGTCATCTCTATGACCTCGTGATCGTGACACCGAATTTCCTCGATGGGAAAATGGTCGCGCTGTTCGCCTCCACCACGCATCTGGTGGACATGGGCGGCGTCGGGCAAACGCCGGAGGGACGGCAGATCTATCACGAGGGCCTGTTCATCCCGCTGCTGCGGCTCGCCCGCGCGGGGGCGATGAATGAGGACCTGCTGGCGATGATGCGCGCCAATGTGCGCGAACCCGTGCAGGTCATCGGCGATGTCTATGCCCTGATCGCCTGCAATGAGATCGGCGGCCGGCGCCTCGGCGCGATGATGCGGGAATTCGGCCTGGGCGATATCGAGGGACTGTCGGACGCCATCATCAACCGCAGCCGCGACAGCATGGCCGAGGTCATCGCGAAACTGCCCAAGGGCGCCTGGACCGCGTCGATGCGGATCGACGGGTATGAGGCGCCGATCGACCTGGTGGCGACGGTGCGGATCGGCGACGCGATGATCCATGTGGACTTCACGGGATCATCCGGCATGTCATCCTTCGCGATCAACTGTCCGATGTGCTATACGGAAGCCTATACAACCTTCGGCGTGAACTGCCTGATCGCCCCGCATGTGCCGAACAACGCCGGCACGCTGGACGCGGTGCGCGTCACCGCGCCCGAAGGCACCATCGTCAACGCGACCCACCCCGCCGCGGTCTACGCGCGATCGGTCATGGGTCACATGCTGCCGGACGTGGTCTATGGCTGCCTCGACCAGGCCCTGCCCGGGCGCGTGCCGGCCGAGGGCACGTCGAACCTCTGGACGCTCAACCTGATCGCCGGCCATGGCCTGACCGGGATCGGCGGCAAGGCCGGCACCGCCTTCATGGTCAACTCCTTTCATTCCGGCGGCGCCGGCGCTCGGCCTGCCCAGGACGGGCTGTCCGCGACCCCCTTCCCGAGCGGCGTGCGGAACGTGCCGGTCGAAGCGACGGAAGCGATCACGCCTCTGGTCATCTGGCGGAAGGAACTGCGCCAGGATTCGGGCGGGCCGGGCCGCCAGCGCGGCGGGTTGGGCCAGGTGATGGAAATCGGCAGCCGGGAAGCCGCCCCCTTCGGCATCTTCGCGCGGTTCGAGCGGGTCAAGCACCCGGCCCGCGGGCGGCATGGCGGCGGCCCCGGGCAATCGGGCCGCCTGTCATTGGCGTCCGGCAAGGAACTGCCGGCCAAGGGCCTGTCCGTGGTGCCGCCCGGCGATCGGCTGATCGTCGAGATGCCCGGCGGCGGCGGCATGGGACCACCAGCAGAACGCGACCCGGAGGCGCTGCGGCGGGATGTCCGCCTCGGCTATTTGTCGGAAACCGCCGCGACGCGTGATTATGGTCCAACCGAGGGGTAACGGCCTCGGTTGGTGTCGGTCGGTGTCCAACAGTAACAACGGGACCGAGCGGGATTGATTGGCGAGGGTGGTGCGTGAGGGAATGCGGTCACCAAGCCGTGCCCGCCCGCAAGACCTGGCGGGCGCGGCGGTTCGGCCACCCCCGCGCGCGAGGTTCCGTCATGTCGATCATTCCCCCTTTGGCGAACTGGCGCCCCGGGCAATCCTATGCCGTGGGCGCCACGGTGCTTTACCAGGGGGCGACCTGGCGCGCCTTGCAGGCCGCGACATCGATCGAGACCTGGAACCCGGTTGATGCGCCGGCCCTGTGGACGCTGGTGACCGGCACGCCAGCCGAACCGCCACCACCGTCGGGTGGCTCGTCGGCCGGTGGATGGCAGACGAGCCAAGTCTATACATCCGGCATGACCGTGACGGTTGGGGGTGTGACCTATCGCGCAAACTGGTGGACCCAGGGCAACGATCCGGTCCGCGACAGTGGCCCCACCGGCAGCGGCAAGCCCTGGACGGTCGTCGCCAGCGCGCCGCCCCCGCCTGACCCCGATCCGGGTCCCGGCCCTGGGCCTGGGCCGGTTGGGGGGTCCTGGTCCGCGACGACGGTCTATACCGGCGGCATGACCGCCACTTGGGGTGGTGTGACCTATCGCGCGAACTGGTGGACGCGGGGCGATGACCCCTCCGCCAACAGCGGCCCGACCGGCACCGGCAAGCCCTGGTCGGTGGTGGCCGGCGCCGACCCCGGACCCTCGATCCCCGCGGTCCCGACCGGGCTGACGGTGACGGTGCCCTCCGCCAGCGCGGCGCAACTGACCTGGCGGGCGGTCGAGGGCGCAACCCGCTATGTAATCCATCAGGACGGGGCGCGGATCGGCACCACCACCGGAACCAGCTTCACCGCCGCGGGCCTGACGGCCGAGACCCGCTATCGCTTCGCCGTCGCGGCCGAGAACGCGGTTGGCACCTCCGCCCCCGGTACCGCCGTCGCCGTAACGACCCGTCCCGCGACCGTGCCGGACCCGGATGCCGACCAGGTCTTCGCGCCCTATATCGACCTGAGCCTGTACACGTCCCAGAACCTCGCCGACATCCAGGCGGCGTCGGGGATCAAGACGTTCACGCTGGCGTTTGTGCTGGACTCGGGTAACGGGCAGGTGGGCTGGGGCGGGAACGGTTCCATCTCCAATGATGCGTTTCCGAACGGGACAACGGTGCAGTCCCAGATCCAGGCGATCCGGGCGGCGGGGGCGGATGTCATCATCTCCTTCGGTGGCGCCAATGGCACCGAGCCGGCGTTGGTTGCCCCAAACGCGGTGGCGTTGCAGGCACGCTACCAGTCGGTGATCGACCGGTATCAGGTCACGTCGCTGGATTTCGATATCGAGGGCGGGGCGGTGGCCAATCAGGCCTCCCTTACGCTGCGTGACCAGGCGCTGATCGGGCTGAAGGCCGCCAACCCGGACCTGAAGATCTCCTTTACCCTGCCAGTGCTGCCGACGGGGCTGGATCACAACGGGCTGAATGTCCTGCGCACGGCCCAGCGCGATGGCCTGACGCCCGACGTCGTCAACATCATGGCCATGGATTACGGGCCGGCAGTCGACAACGGCGGGCAGATGGGCGCCAACGCAATCAGTGCCGCGCTGAACACGATCGAGCAGATGCGCTTCATAGGCCTGGACTCAAAACTCGGCATCACCCCGATGATCGGCGTCAACGACGTGGCCGGAGAGGTCTTCACCCTGGCCGATGCGCAGTCCCTGCTCGATTTCGCGCGAGACAATCCGGATATCGAACGGCTGTCGATGTGGTCGGTGTCGCGGGACAATGACAGCACCGCGGGCTCGCCCTGGGCATCCCCCACCGGCAGTGGGCTGGTCCAGGACGACTACGCGTTCTCCCATATCTTCGGCCAGATCTGATCAGGCGACCCGGCGCCGGTCCAGTTCCACCATGTTCAGGCGCAGGCCGAGGCCCGGCCCATCCGGCAGATGGAACAGCCCGTTGATGGGAAGCGGCGGGTTCTCGAACACCGCATGGGTGCGGGTGGAGGGATCGTTCCACTCGGCCGGCTTGGTGCCTTGCAGCAGGGATGCCACAACATGCAGGTTCGCCATGTGCCCGATCATCGGCTGGGTCTGATGCGGCACCAGTTCCACCCCATGCGCCTGCGCCAAAGCGGCGCAGCGGAGCAGGCCGGTGATGCCGCCCATCTTCACGATATCGGGCTGCACCATGCGCACGCCCGCCCCGATCAGGTCGGCCAGGGCCGCGGTCGTGTAGGTCTGTTCGCCGGCTGACACGGTGATCGAGAGGCGCTGCGCGACCTCTCCCATCGCCTTGACGTGGTAGTGCTGGACCGGTTCCTCAAACCACCAGTAGCCGAGGTCCTCCAGCGCCCGCCCGACCCGGATCGCACCGCCGATCGAGTAACAATTGTTCGCGTCGAAGGCCAAGGGGAAGCTGTCGCCCACCAGCGCCCGCACCGCGCGGGCCTTGGCGATGTCGCCTGGGATGTCGGCATCCAGCATCGTGCGGTTGTTGTCGAAGCGGATCTTGATCGCGGCCGGATGGTCCTTGAGCCGCTGCTCGACAATGCGCTCCACCTGTTCCACGGATCGTTCGGCGTTGCCGCCGATCGAGGCGTAGAACGGGATCGCCGTCTTCCAGGCGCCGCCGATCAGCTTGTAGATCGGCAACCCCGTCAGTTTGCCCTTCAGGTCCCACAGCGCGATGTCCAGCGCGGCGAGCGCCCCGGTCAGCGCGCCCTCGGGTCCCAGCTTGACCAGCGTATGCATCGCCTGGTCCAGCAGCACGGCGTGGTCCAGCGGGTCCTGGCCGATCAGCATCGGCGCGATGTCGTCGCGGATCATGCCCAGCGAGGCGCGGCCGCCCTGCATGGGCGATGCCTCCCCGATGCCGGTCAGGTCGGCGTCGGTGTGCACCAGGACGAATGCGCTGTGCTGCTGGGGACGGTCATTGGGGGACCAGGCGACCTGGAAGGCCTCAATGGCGGTGATCTTCATGGGTTGGTTCCTCCCGTTTCCCCGCAGCCTACCAGCCTTCCGCCAGGACCGGCAGCAGGGAGACGACCAGCAGCACGCCCATCGAAACGTTGAAAACCCGCAGCCGCAGCGGAGAGGTCAGCAACAGCCCCGCGCCGCGGCCCAGCACCGCCCAGACCAGCACGCAGGGCAAGCCGACCGCGAGGAACACGAGAAAGATGCGGGACCAGAGGCGCATGTGGAGTCATGTATTCTCCCGCGGCGCCAATGCCGATCAGCCAAGCCTTCGGGTTCACCCATTGGAACGCCATCGCGCCCACGAAACCCAGAACCGGACGGGCCGCCCCACTGCCCGGCGGCGGGGCGGAAGCAATCTGCCAGGCGAGCCAGGTCAGCCAGGCCGCGCCACCCCAGCGGAACAGCGGCAGCAGAACCGGCCAGGTGAGCAACGCGCTCCCGAGACCGGCGCAGACGATGGTCAGCATCAGGGCAAACCCGACCACGATGCCCAGCATGTGCGGCATGGTCGGCCCGATCCCATGATTGGCGGCCGAGGCGGCCACCATCACGTTGTTCGGGCCTGGGGTGATATACATCGAGATCGAGAAACCGATCAGCGACAGGAACTCGGCGGTCATGCCGGCACCATGGCGGCAATCTGGCGGGGGAGGAAGCACTGGGGTTTCACCCCAGACCCCACCAGGGGCTTTGCCCCTGGACCCCACCAAAGG
>CAMCDA010000279.1 GCA_945873195.1 Asaia bogorensis | reverse complement strand
GGCGATGTGCCTCAAAACCAGTCCGATCCCGTCAACCCTTACGCCCAACAGATACGATCCGCATGAGCGATGGAATTGCGCACCGCGATACCGCGTCCGCAGGTCAGGCCATCGATCACGCGATGGAGCGATGAATAGGATGGGCTAACTTGCAGGGTATGAAGCCGCCAAGACCCACCCGCCGCACTCGACCGCCGCCGGAGGTTCCGGTTGTCTCCCCCGACCGGGCGCCGGCGCCCCAGGCCCCGGTCACCCCGGAACCCAAGGGGGAGACCGACATGACCGAGGAAGCGATCCGCAAGATGCTCGAAGCGGCCTACACCTGATACCGGGTGCCCCGGACCTCGCGGTCTCGTCATGGTGGGCGCAGGCCCACCACCCACGATTTTCCTTTCCAGATCAGCGACGTCGTGGGTGGCCCGCCTTCGCGGGCCACGACGGGGAAGCGTCGCCAAGCGGCCCAAGACCTCGCGGTCCGGGCCGACCATGCTTCACATCGCGGACATGCGGTTGCGCTCGCGGTCGCCGAAGAAGATATCCGTGGAAATCTCATCGACACGGTTGCAGCCGGTATAGGCCATCGTCTTGTCCATCTCGGTCTGGATGAAGTTGACGGCCTTGAACGCCCCGGCTTCCCCGCCCACCGCGGTGCCATACAGCGTCGCGCGTCCGGTCAGAACGCATTTGGCACCCAGCGCCAGCGCCTTGACGATGTCGGACCCACGCCGCACGCCGGAATCGAGGATCACGGTCGCCTTGTCGCCCACCGCTTCCGTGATCTCCGGCAGGATATCCAGCGTCGCCGCCGCGCTGTCCATGTTGCGGCCGCCGTGGTTGGACACGATGATCCCATCGACGCCGACGCTGATCGCCTTCAACGCGTCATCCACGCGGTTGATGCCCTTCAGCATCAGGATGCCCGGCCATTTGTCGCGGAAGATCTTGATGTCCTCCCAGTTCAGGCTGTCCTGGCGCATCACTTCGCGCGTATGGGCGTCGTTGCCGATCGGGCGGCGATAGGGTTCCGGATAGTTCTCGTTCCGCGGCATGCCGATCGTCGTGAAGTATTTCAGCAGTACGGACGTGAACCAGGCCGGGTGCTGCATGATGTCCCACGTGAAGCGCCAGGTCGGGTGGAACGGCAGCAGGAAGCCGTTCTTGGCATTGTATTCCCGGTTCGGCGGCACGATCGTATCGGTGGTAACGATCAGCGCCTCGAACCCATTGTTCTTCGCCCGCTCGATCAACTGGTAGGACAGCTCGCGCTGCTTCCAGACATAGAGCTGGAACCAGAGGCGGAAGTTGGCTTCCTTCGCGATCTTCTCCATCGACGTCATGGCGCCGGTCGCCAGCGTGAAGGGGATCTTCGCCTTGGCCGCGGCCTTGGCCAGTTCGAGCTCGCCCTCATGCCAGCACAGACCGGCGGCACCCGTGGGCGCGATTGCCATCGGCAGGGCGATTTCCTTGCCGAACAGGGTCGTCGTGGTGGACCGGCCGGAGACATCCACCAAGGCCCGGAACCGCAGCTTGATCTTCTCGAACGCTTCCCGGTTATTCGCCAGGGCCAGCTGATCCTCGGTCGAGCGGTCGACGAATTCAAACACACCCTTGGGAAGACGGCGCCTGGCCGCCTCACGCAGGTCGAAGACATTGTAGCAGTCGTCGAGCCGGCTCATTGGACATTCCCCGTGTTGCAGTTTCGGGTCATGAGCCTAGGGCAGAACCGGAGCCTTGTGAACGCCGCCTAACCGGCGTCCGTTTCCCGCAGCATGGCGCTGTTCAGCGGCAGAACCTGCCCCATCCACACCGCGTTCAGCGTGTGATCGTCACGCGGACGGCCTGATTCGGGATGCAGCAGGATGGTCAGTCCCATGCGGTTCATCATCAGGAATGGCGCCAAGGTGGGGAACTGATCGGGCGTGAAGGCGATCTGGTACATCGCGGAGGGATGCGGCCCGACCGGCACGTCGTGCCAGCGGCCCATGCGGACGGTGAATCGTTGCTCGATCATCGCCCGCAGCTCCGCCGCGCGGTCCCGGCTGGCGTCGTCGTAGTAGATGTGGGCGTGATAGTCGGTGATCCTGGCGGTGTCGATCATGCTGGTTTGCTCCGCTGCGGCAGGCCAACCCCGGGAGGGCCCGGGGGGGACGCATTAATTGGGCGGCGCATCAATGCCGCAAACCCCAACTGTGGTCGATGCCCCGTTCCGTCAACGGCGGCGGGCGGCCGACAGACCGACGAGGCCAACCCCCAGCAGGGTCAGCGTCATCGGCTCCGGCATATCCAGCGGCGCCAGGGATGCCAGATCACCACCACCGGCGTTGAACCCCAGATGCAGGTTCCCAACAAAGGTCGTCCGCGCATAGGCTGGAAGGACATACTGGAACAGGTCGTCGGTGCCATTGCCGTCCAACGTGAACAACAGGTCCGGGGCCGCGTCGTCGCCCGCCGCGAGACCGCTGTTGCCAACAGGAATACCGGGATAGAATGGATCCGGCGTCGTATCGACGAAGGCCTCGGTCGCCACGCCGGTGTCGAGGTCCAGCGTGTAGAAGGTCGGCCCGTCGAAATCCAGCGCCTCGGCCCGATAGGTGGTCAGGATCACGCTGCCATCCGACCGTTGCGCCAGATCGGTCACAACGTCGATATCACGCGGCAGACCGCCCACGGTGATGGCGGTTTCAGACAGCACGGCGCTCGTGGTCGGATTGATCCGCAGCAGCGTATTGGCCGCCGCATCCACCGCCCATAGCCGATCCTGGCGATCGAACATCGCCCCACGAATCGAGCGACCCGTCAGCGCCGATCCGATCGCGGTCGCCGCGGCCGTGGCGGTGTTGATCGCGATCAGCGCCGAGGTCGGGGCGGCATTGTTGCCTGTCATCTGAAAGCCCAGCAGGCCATGCGTGCGCGACAGCGCCAGGCCATCGACGTCGATCTGGGCATTGTCACGCGTGATGTGTCCGATCGCGGAGGCCGATGGGCTGCCGTTATCAAGAAAGGCGAACAGGACCGCGGGCGGGGTCGAAATTTCCAGACCGCCCGGCGCCAGGCTTTTCACGCCGTAGATCGTGCCCGCCGCCGCCGGCCATGACAGGCAGCTCAGAGCCATCGCAATTCGTAGATACTGGCGTCGCACGGCGGCCTCTCGTTTCGGTCATCTCGATTTTGACCCTGTAGGTCCGAAACGAAACGAAAGCAACTCGCCCAGCGTAGCCAGGACGATCAACCGTCCGCGAGCAGCCGTTCCTTCACGTCCTTCTTGGCGACCTTGCCATAGCCGGATTTCGGCAAATCAGCCCAAACCACGAACCGCTGCGGCCATTTATACTTGGCCAGCTTGCCGTCAAGATGCGCCAGCATTTCCGAATCGGACACCGCCGCCTCCGCTTCCAGCACGAGCACGGCCACACCCGACTCGCCCCAGCGTTCATCGGGCAGGCCCAGGACGCAGGCCTCGGCCACCGCGGGGTGGGTCAGCAGAACCTCCTCGATCTCCCGCGGATACACGTTCGATCCGCCGGAGATATACATGTCCGACGCTCGCCCGGTGATATAGACGAAGCCGCGCGCGTCCATGTGGCCGAGGTCGCCGGTGTGGAACCAGCCGAAGGTCGTGGCCTTTTCGGTGGCCTCGGGGTTGTTGTGATAGCCGTTGAACACACCCGGGCCACGCACGCAGATCTCTCCGGTGGCATCGGCGGGCAGATGGTTGCCGGCATCGTCCATGATCGTGACATCCATGCCGGTGCGCGGAAAACCGCAGCTTCCAACAGGCATTTCGTTGTCGTTCTCACTGTGCAGATGCGGCGGCAGGACGGTGATGTTGCCGGTCACCTCCCCCATCCCGAAATACTGCACGATCACCTTCCCCAGCTTCCCCAGCGCATACTTCTGGTCCGCCCGATACATCGGGGAACCGGCATAGATCACATACCGCAACGACGAGTGATCGTAACGATCCACCGCGTCATGCCGAGCGAGCATGGTCAGGATGGTGGGCACCGTGAACATGTTGCTGACACGCCATTGCTCGACCAGGCGCCAGGCTTCCTCGCAGTCCAGCCGCTCACTCGGCAACAGCACCGACACCGCCCCGCGCGCGACCTGCGGCAAGGCGTGGATCCCGGCGCCATGCGACAAGGGCGCCACGACCAGGGACGCATCGGTTTCCCGCGTGTCCGGCATCAGGTCGCACAGATGGTTGCAGACGACATATTCGAGCTGGCCATGCGTCAGCACGCCCGCCTTGGGCCGCCCCGTGGTGCCGGATGTATAGAAGAACCAGGCCGGATGATGATGCTCGACATCCGCCGGGCGTTCGACCCTCGCCGAACCAACCGCCAGCGTGTCCCATTCCAGCCCGTCGCCGCCGATCGAAATCTCCAGCGCGCAGCCGGGGTTTTCCGCTCGCGCGGCGGCGGCGTGATCGGGGAAGGCGGCGTCAAAGATATGCACGCTGGCGCCGGAGGACACCGCCAGATAGGCGACCTCGGGCGGCGTCAGCCGGAAATTCGTGGGCACCCAGGTCGCGCCAATCATCCAGGTCGCGAACATGGTTTCCAGCACGGCGTTCGAGTTCCGCGCATGGACCAGCACCCGATCCCCATGCCGCACCCCGCGTTCGGCCAACCCGCCCGCCGCCGCCTGGACGCGGGACAGGAACTCCGCCCATGTCCAGACCCGGTCCCGCCAGACGATGGCGGGGCGGTCGGGAAAGCGACGGGCCGACTGGACCAGAAGATGCGCGAGATTCGACGTGGGGATCATAGACAGGCTTCCGGATCGGCGCCCCCGGCGAAGGGGGCGCCAGTCGGTTAACGAACGGGTTCGAGAATGGACACGTAGTTGGCGACAGCCGCGCCACCCATGTTGAACACGCCGCCGATATCGGCCTTGGGCAACTGCATGTCGCCGGCCTGGCCCGTCAGCTGCATCGCCGTAATGACATGCATCGACACGCCCGTGGCGCCGATCGGATGCCCCTTGGCCTTCAACCCGCCGGAGCGATTGACCGGCAGCCGCCCGTCCTTCGCCGTCCAGCCTTCCAGCACCGCGCGCGAGCCCTGGCCGGGTGCCGTCAGCCCCATTGCCTCATACTCAAGCAATTCGGCGATGGTGAAGCAGTCATGCGTCTCGACGAAGGACAGATCTTCCAGCTTCAGATCGGCGTTGCGGAACGCCTGCGCCCAGGCGCGCTGCGCGCCCTCGAACTGGGTGATGTCACGCTTGCTGATCGGCAAGAAGTCGTTGACCTGGACAGCAGCCTTGAAGCGCACCGCCTTGCCCATCTTCCGCGCGGTTTCCTCATCCGTCATGATCAGGGCGGCCGCGCCGTCCGACACCAGCGAGCAATCCGTCCGCTTCAGCGGCGGCGCGACATACGGGTTCTTTTCGGAGACGTTGCGGCAGAAATCATAGCCGAAATCCTTGCGCATCTGCGCCCAGGGATTATCCACGCCGTTCTTGTGGTTCTTCGCCGCGATCGCCGCCAGGGCGTCCGACTGATCGCCATAACGCTGGAAATACTTCTCGGCGATCTTGCCGAACACGCCCGCGAAGCCGGCGGGAATGTCGGACTCCTCCTTCTGGTAACTCGCCTTCAGCAGGATGTCGCCGACTTCCTTGCCCGGAGTCGCGGTCATCTTCTCCACGCCAATCACCAGCGCGAAACGGCCGCGGCCGGATAGCAGGAAGTCGCGCGCCCCATGAATGGCGGCGGAGCCGGAGGCACAGGCGTTCTCATACCGCGTGATCGGCTTGAACCGCAGCTCCGGCACATGCTGCAACACCAATGAGGCCGGGAAATCCTGGCTCGAAAAGCCGTTGTTGAACAGGCTGACAAACGTGCCCTCGACATCATGCGCCTCGATCCCGGCATCGGCGATGGCGGCGCCGGCGACACGGCCGATCAGGGATTCGATGTCGGGATCATCCAACTTGCCAAAGGGCGAATGCGCCCAGCCGACGATGCAGGCTTCGGTCATGAGAGGTCCTCCTGGAAAACTGGGGATGTCCCGCGCGATGTTGAAACTTTCCTGGCGGCGTTGCCTCCCTTGAGCCGATAGGCTCGGGGTGTCGAATCCACAAAGGAAAGCAACGCCATGAGAAAGAGTAGAGAGACCGGTGCGCCAACACCAGCACCAGAGGTAACCC
>CAMCDA010000278.1 GCA_945873195.1 Asaia bogorensis | reverse complement strand
AGGAAGTCGCGGACGGTGGCTATCCGAGTGCTGGTGCGGTCCGTCTCGGCCATGGATCCCGTCCGGTTGAGGATGACGGGATGGTCCTACGCAACGGCGGCGAATCGCGGCTATGGGCTACCAGGGAAAATGAGGGGATTCGTGAGGGTCCGCACAAGTGTCTTGAAATCTTCACGCGTGGGAATATCAACATGCAGCATGATTCGACCTCGTATTGTTTGCAGTCACGCGGGCGTTTTCTACGCCCTCGGCGTTCCACTTGGAGTATCCGGCGGAAATGATTGCCTGTTCACAGGAAGCGGCGCCATCTTTTTTTCGTTGGCACCGGTACTCGTGGGTTCCGACCGGGCGCGCAAGCGCCGTTCAGTGACAACCGCCAGGCAAGGGCCGTCGTGCGTTGAGGCCGTGTGTGGGGTCCTGCCGGGCGGTGGCTGAACAGGCGATGGGTCGGGGTGGTTCAGAACAGGCCCTCGGCGATGAAACGGTCGATCTTGCGGTATTTGAACAGCCATTGGCCGTTCTGCTTAACCAACTGATCGCGGTACTCGCCGCCGGAGCTGATGCGGGGGCCGGTGGCGTGGTTCTCGATGACGGTCCAGTTCGATCGTGCGGTGGCGCTGTCGCCGGCTAGCTCGATGACGATGTTGGTCGTCAGATGCGCGCGCCTGGGCCGGGGGCCGGTGGAAAGTGCCGCGATCTTGCGGAGTTGCGCGATGATCCCGTCCCGGCCGGTGCCGGTGCCGAAGGCTGTGTCCCAGGTGCCGTCCTGGGTGAACAGGGCGGCCATTTCCTCATGCAGGCCGCCGTCGAGCTTGAAGCAGTAGACGGCGAGCAGTTCGCGGATGGCGTTCTTATCGGCTTCGTCGGTTGCCATTTTCGTTCTCCTGGACGGATGCGAGGCCGGTGTTCGTGGGGCTTGAAACGGATGTGGCCAAAGTCCCGATATGGTATAGAGCGCCATGGCGGAGCAGAACCCCCTGCTTGGCCTCGACGAAGCTCGGCTGCTCGCGGAAGCGGTCGCCGAGTCCGATCTCTGACCCGCGCGTTGTGCCGCACGAGAAGGTCCGAGCTTGGCTATGATGCTCGCCGATGGGGAATTCGACGCATCTCCCCCCGAGCCGACCTGATCCTTGGCCGTTGTTTGGCACGCGGCCCAGGATCGCTGAGCGCGCTCTACGAGATGATCTGATCAATCTCCGCCTCGGAACACCCAGCCTCCCGCAAGATCTCCCGCGTATGTTCCCCCAACGTCGGCCACAGAGACCTTACGCTCGGCGGTGACTCCGAGAACCGGGCCGGGATGGCGGGCACCAGCACCTCGCCCTCCACCGGGTGGTCCATCTTCTGGAAGAAGTCGGTTTCCTTCAGATAATCGTTCGAAAACAGATCGAGCAGCGTGTTCGCCGCCCCGCAGGGGATGTCGGCCGCCCGCAGCAGCGTCACCCATTCGGCGGTGGTACGGTTCTTCATGCCGTCAGTCAGCGTGCCGTAGACCGCGTCGATATTGGCGGTGCGGGATTGCACGGTGTTGAAGCGCGGATCGTCGGCCAGATGCGGCACATCCATCGCCGCGAACAGCTTTCGCCACTGCGCGTCGCTATGGGCGATCACGCTGATATAGCCGTCCTTGGTCTGGTAGGGCCGGCGATGCGGCGTCAGCATGCGGGGGTAGCCGAGGCCTTTCTCCGGCTGGTTCAGCACGCCCGCCCACATATGCTCGATCAGAGTAAAAGAGAGGATCGTCTCCAGCATCGGCAGATGGACTTCCTGGCCCTGGCCGGTGCGTTCCTTATGCACGAGCGCCATCGCGATCATGGAGGCGAGGGTTGATCCGGTCAGCTTGTCCACCAGCACCATGGGGAAATAGCGCGGCTGGCCGTCGGGGCCGGCGTTCAACTCGGTGATGCCCGACAGGCCCTGGATCAGGTCGTCATAGGCCGGGAAGTCCTTCATCGAGCTGTCCTGGCGGAAGCCGCCAGCCGAGGCATAGACCAGCTTCGGATTGAGCTTCGACAGGCTCTCGTAGTCCAGGCCGAGACGCTTGGCAGGCCCGGCTCGCATGTTGTGGACGAAGACGTCGGCGGTTTCGACGAGGCGATACAGCGCTTCGCGGGCGGCGGGCTTCTTCAGGTCGATCGCCAGGCTGCGCTTGTTGCGGTTGAGCGTGGCGAAGTAGCTGCCCATGCCGCGGGTGCGCTCGGGGCCGATATAGCGGGTGGAGTCGCCCTCGGTCGTCTCGACCTTGATGACGTCGGCGCCCATGTCGCCCAGGACCTGGGTGGCGAAGGGGCCGAGGACGACGGTGGTGACGTCGATCACGCGGATGCCAGCGAGCGGACCTTTGTTGGTGGGGGGGATCGTCACGGGCGCCTCCGATTGTGTTTCGCGCAGCATCCGCCGGGGGGCGCGTGTTGGCAATCGAGGGGGTTCCCACGGCAAGCTCGACGGGTCCCACCCTGTCCAACACGGCGTGGCTGCGCTAATCCCCGGGATCATGGCCGAATCCGAACAAAGCAAGACAGCCTCGCGCGCCTGGATGCGCGCCGAACTCCGCCTCGGGTCCCGCGGCGCGCGCCTGGCCCTTGCATTTGGCATATCGGGCGTGATTCTGGCCGTTGCCCAGGCCTTCTGCGCGGCCAGCGTCCTGACCCAGGCGCTTGCCGCCTCCGCGACCGTCGCGGTCTGGCCGCTCGTCGGATTTGCCGTCCTGATCCTGCTCCGAGCCGGCCTCGGCTACGCCGCCGAATGCGCCGCCTCCGACGCCGGGGCGGCCGCGCGCCGGCGTCTGCGCACCGATACGCTGAACCGCCTGCTGCACGCCGGGCCGGCCATGCTGCGGGCGCGCCATTCCGGCGACCTGACAACCATCGTCGTCGACCGGATCGAGGCCTTGGACGGCCTCTATTCCCGCTGGGTGACCGCCGCGGTGCTCGCCATCGCCGGGCCGCTGATCGTGCTGGTCGCGGTGCTGTTCGTGGACCCCCTCGCCGCGCTGATCCTCGCCGGCTGCGGGCTGCTGGTGCCGGTCGGCATGGCTGCCGCGGGCCTCGGCGCCGCCACCGCCGCGCGCGGCCAGTTCATCGCCATGGCGCGGTTGCAGGCCCGGTTCCTGGATCGCATGCGCGGCATCGCCACGATCGTCGCCCTCGGGCGCGCCGATGATGAGGCCGAGGCCCTGTCGAAGGCCGCCCGGGAACTCGGCGCCCGCACCATGCGGGTGCTGCGGGTGGCCTTCCTGTCCTCGGCCGCGCTCGACCTCGCGATGGTCATCGCCCTGGTGGCCCTAGCGGTCCGCTACGGCCAGGCGCTGATCGGCGGCACGCTGGCCAATCCCGGTCAGGCCCTGTTCGTGATGCTGCTGATCGCGGAGTTCTTCGCCCCCCTGCGCGGCTTCGCCGCCGCCTACCAGGATCGCCTGCACGCTACCGGCGCGGCCGAGGCGCTGCTCGACATCCCCCCGATGCCGGAACCCGCCCCGCCCCGGACCATCCGCAATGTGGAGGCGCAGGGCGTCACCATCGCCTTCGACAAGGTGCGCCTGATCTGGGACGCCTCCCGCGGGCCTGCCCTCGATGGCCTGTCCTTCCGCGTCCCGGCGGGAGAGACGCTGATCCTCGCCGGCCCTTCGGGTGCCGGAAAATCCACCGTCATGGAAATCCTGCTCGGCTTCGTCCGCCCTGACAGCGGCCGCGTCACCATCAACGGCGCCGACATCACCGACCTGGTGCCGGCGGCCCTGTCGCGCCTGACGGCCTGGATCGGCCAGCGCCCCGTCCTGTTCGCCGGCACGAT
The DNA here is from genome assembly GCA_945873195.1 of Asaia bogorensis. GTDB lineage: Bacteria > Pseudomonadota > Alphaproteobacteria > Acetobacterales > Acetobacteraceae > Rhodopila > Rhodopila bogorensis_A. The sequence continues at coordinate 2,371 of CAMCDA010000278.1, read as the reverse complement.
CCGGGAGAACATCCGCTTCGCCCGCCCCGAGGCCACCGACGACGAAGTCACCGAGGCCGCTCGCGCCGCCCGTGTCGATCGCTTCACCGCCGACCTGCCCGCCGGCCTGGACACGCGGATCGGGGAGGGGGGCTATGGCCTCTCGGGCGGACAGGCGCAGCGCGTCGCCATCGCCCGCGCCTTCCTCAAGAACGCGCCCGTGCTGCTGCTGGATGAGCCCACCGCCCATCTCGACCCAGCGACCGAGGGGGAGGTGCTGGACAGTCTGCGTCGTCTCGCCCTGGGCCGTACCGTGATCCTGGCGAGCCATGCCGCGGCCGCGCATGCCTTCAGCGGAAGGCGCCTGGACATCAAGGCCGGACAGGCCGAACCGGCGCGGGGGGCCGCCTGATGGGCGCCGACCTGCTGCGTATCCTGGGCCTGTGGCGGGGCCGGTTGCCGTTGCTGATCCTGGGCGCCGTGCTGGCGATGCTGGGGCTCGCCGCCGCAGTTGGGCTGATGGCTCTGTCGGGTGCCATGATCGGCGCCGCCGTCGCCACCGGCACCCTGGTCGCGCCCGTGCTGCTGCGCGGCCTGGGCGGTGCTCGGATCGTGCTGCGCTATGCTGAACGTTTGGTGACCCATGCCGCCACCTTCCGGGCGCTGGCCGATCTGCGGGTCTGGTTCTTCCGGCGAGTCGCCGCGACCGGGGCCGGCGGCCTCGGGTTCCGGCAGGCCGGCGACCTGCTGTCCCGCCTGGTCGGCGATGTCGAGGCGCTGGACGGCCTGTATCTCCGCCTGATCGTGCCCCTGGCGGGCGCGGCGCTGCTGTTTCCGCTGCTGGTCATCGTCATCGCCCCGCCGGCGCCGATCCTGGCTGTGGTGATCGGCGTGCTGTTCGCTTTGGGCGCCTTCGCGCTTCCGGCCCTCGCCGCGCGGTCGGCCCGGGACGCCGGCGAACGCCTGGCCACCACCGCCGGCGCGTTGCGGGTCGTGGTGCTGGATGCCTTGACCGGGCTGCGGGAGGTCCGCGCCTTTGGGGCCGAGGGCCGCATGCTCGCCGCCATGCAGGCGCGGGAGGCGAGCCTGTTGTCCGCCCAGCACGCGCTGTCCCGCCGGGTTGCGCTGGCCGGTGCCGGATCTTTCCTGTGCGGTCAGGCCGCCATCCTGGCCATCCTGATCGCGGCCGGCACCAATCCGGCCGGCGCGGTCGCGGCCGCTTTCCTGGTGATCGCGGCGTTCGAGGCCGTGGGCGGCCTGCCGCGCGCCGGCGCCTATGCCGGTCACGCCGCCGCCGCCGCCCGTCGGGTGCTGGAAGCGGCCGACGCGCCCATCCCGGTGCCCGATCCCGCCCAGCCCGCCGCCGCCCCTGCCGGCCACGCCCTGCGGTTCGAGGGCGTGCGCTTCCGCTGGGCTGAGGACCGGCCGCTGGTGTTCGACGGCCTCACCCTCGATCTGCATCCCGGGTCCCGCATCGCGTTGCTGGGTCCCTCTGGCGCCGGGAAGTCCACGTTGTCGGCGCTGGCCCTTAAGGTCGCCACCCCATCCGAGGGCCGCGTTCTGCTCGGCGGCGTCGATATCGCCACCCTGCCAGCCGCCGCGGTGCGCGCGAAGATCGCCTGGCTCAGCCAGTCCACCCATCTGTTCGACGATACGATCCGGGCCAACCTGCTGCTCGCCCGCCCCGACGCGAAGGAGCAGGACCTGTGGACCGCGCTGGACGCGGCCCGGATCGGTGACGTGGTCCGCGCGCTGCCCGATGGGTTGGATACCTGGGTCGGGGAGGGCGGGGCCCGGTTCTCGGGCGGGCAGGGGCGGCGCCTCGCGCTGGCCCGGGCGCTGCTGTCCCAGGCGCCGATCCTGATCCTGGACGAACCCTGCGCCGGGCTGGATGCCGACACGGAACGGGCGTTCCTGACGACGCTGAACACCGTGGCCGAGGGCCGCACCGTCGTGCTGATCGCCCACCGTCTGGTGGGGGTCGAGCGCCTGGACCGTATCTACCGCCTGTCCGGCGGCAAGGCCGTGGCCGCGGCGGCCTGAGCGACATCGCCGCCGCAATCGCACCTGACGCCGGCGGACCGAAAGGTTCTGTCCGTCATGGCCGGGCCCGACCCGGCCACCTGCCCAAAGGCGGCTGATCACAGGTCAATGCGCGGGTGGCCGGGTCGAGCCCGGCCATGACAGAGAGGAAAGCCTCCTTGCGGCTTCAAGTGCGATTGCCCCGCATTGCTCCTGCAATCGGCTTCGGGTGCGAACCAAAGTTGTGGGATCAAGCGGCGGCGTTCGATGACGCTTCTGGCTGGTTGAGATTGGCGGGTGCCGACGGCCTGTCGGCCAGCGCCGCCCAATAAGCGTCCCAGTCCCGGTTCAGACGATTGATCCGCAACGC
>CAMCDA010000277.1 GCA_945873195.1 Asaia bogorensis | reverse complement strand
CGCGTGGCTCAACCGATGCCGGCGGTTGGCCAAGGATTTCGAGAACCTCACGTATAATGCGTTGGCGTTCCTGCGGCTGGCGGCGATCCGGATGATGCTCCGAAGGCTATGTAATCCTTGAGAGACCTTCCGGACGGACTCTAAGGGGGTTATTGTGCGAATTCTGAATTTTCTCTACCGTCTCAAATAATCGAGAAACCGGCGGCCGCCCTCGCGCCGATACCGTCCAAAACAGGAGAACTCAGGCTCATGGCGCTCTACACCGTCTTCAACGCCAGCCCGCCCAGCACCGGCGCCACCGAGATGTTCCAGACCGGCGCCACGATCACGGCGCGGTCGCCCACCAGCACGACCTATACCAATCCGAACGGCACCAAGGTCGTCATCAACGGCGCCGGGTTTACCTATGACCCGGCTGGTGTGCCCACCGGCGGCGTGATCGGCTCAATCACCCTGTTCGATGCGACCCAGACGACGCAGTGGATCGCCATCTCCGGACTGGCCGTGAACCTGACCGATTTTCATGCATCCTGGCTGGGCGTGGGCCATGACGGCTTCGACGCGCTGGCGCTGGTGATGGCCGGCGCGGACACGATGACCGGCAGCAAGAACGCCGACACACTGCAGGGGGTTGCCGGCGACGACCTGATCAATGGCGGCGACGGCGATGACTACATGGATGGCTACAAGGGCGCCGACACGATCAACGGCGGCGCCGGCAACGATATGCTGTCCTATAGCTGGGGCCTGGCCGATCCCGCGATCACCAAGGGCATCACCGTCGATCTGAACGGCACCACCGCCGTCGATCCCTGGGGTTCGACCGACACATTCAGTGGGATCGAGCAGGTCCGCTCCACCCGCTTCGCCGACACGCTGGTCGGCAACGCGGCGAACAACACCTTCCAGGCTCTGGCCGGCAATGACACGATCGACGGTGGCGCGGGGATCGACCGGGTGTCCCATGTCCGCGACCAGACCTATGGCGGGGCGGCGGGGGTCAAGATCGACCTGCGCGCCGGCAAGGCCATTGACGGGTTCGGCAATACGGACACGCTGATCTCGATCGAGGAAGCCAGCGGTTCGGCACTGAACGACAGCTTCCAGGGCGGCGACACCATCCTGCCGAACGGCGCGCTGTACGCATTCTTCGGGCAGGCTGGCAACGACACGGCAACCGCCGGCGCGGGCGGGCTGTATGTCGAACCGGGCGCCGGCAACGACACCGTGGTCGGCGGATCCAACACGTCCGACCAGGTCTCCTACGCCGAATACACCGGCGCCAACGGCGTCACCGTCAACCTCGCCACTGGCGTCGTGCTGGACCCGTATGGCGGCAAGGACAGCGTCACCGGGCTGGAGGGCGCGCGTCTGACGAAAAACGCCGATACGTTCATCGGTGACGCCAGCAACAACTTCGTCCGCGGCCTGGCCGGCGCCGACACGCTGGATGGCGGCGGCGGCCTCGACCGCGTGATCTATGACCGCGACGCCCAGTTCGGCGGCACAAAGGGCGTCACGATCAACCACAAGACCGGCAAGGCGACCGACGGCTTTGGCACGGTCGATACGCTGATCTCGATCGAGCGCGCCCGTGGCACCGCCTTCGCCGACACCTGGCAAGGCGGCGACACGCCGCTGGGCCTTTCCGAAACCTACGAGTTCCAGGGACTGGACGGCGACGACACGATCACCGCCGGTGCTTGGGACACCTATGTCGAGCCGGGCGCGGGCAATGACACGATCAAGGGCGGGGTGAGGGCCGATCAGGTGTCCTACGCCGAGGCCAACACCGGCAAGGGCGCGGTGTTCAACTATGTGACCGGCGTGATCAACGATCCCTATGGCGGCACCGACACCGTCTCGGGCGTCGAGGGGATGCGCGGAACGCCCCATGGCGACATGTTCACCGGCAGTGCCGGCGCGAACTTCGTGCGCGGCCTGGACGGCAACGACACGCTGGACGGCGGCGGCGGCGTCGATGAGGTCCGCTACGACCGCGACGCGCAATATGGCGGTTCGGCCGGGGTCGTGGTGGACCTGGCGACCGGGCTGGCAACGGACGGGTTTGGCGCGATCGATACGCTGATCTCGATCGAGGACGCGCGCGGCAGCGGCCAGGCCGACCTGCTGATGGGATCGGCGGGCGCCAACGTGCTGCGCGGCATGGGTGGCACCGACACGCTGGACGGCAGGGGCGGGGTGGATACGGCGAACTACGCGGCCGACGCGGTGTTCGGCGGCAATGCCGGCATCGTCGTCGATCTGGGCGCCGGTTGGGCGCTGGACGGGTACGGCGACGCCGATGCGCTGGTATCCATCGAGAACATTGTCGGCACCGATGGCGCCAGCTTGATCTTCCTGGGCTACTCGGACCTGGTCATCGGTTCGGCCGGCGCCAATCGCCTGGAAGGCCGGGGCGGCAATGACGTCCTGTCGGGGGGCGGAGGGACGGATACGTTGATCGGCGATGCCGGCGACGACCTGCTATCCGGCGACGCGGGCAACGACACGATCATTGGCGGCGCCGGGCTGGATGTGATGGTGGGCGGAGCGGGCGCCGACACGTTCACCATCGATCTCGCCGCGCTGATCAACCAGCAGGGTGATCTGGTCTATGACTTCCAGATCGGCCTCGACAGCATCGTCGTGCCGCTGTCCGTGCAGGGGCAGACCGCGTTCATCGACCAGGCGGTGGCAGTCAGCCTGGCTGGCGGTGGCCTCTACTGGATGATCGTCGGCGGAGCGACCGCCGCCGAGATCCAGGCGGCAACCAAGTTCACCTGATCCCAGCCGCCCGCAGATGCGGGCCCAGCCGGCCGGTCGCCCATAGCGCCAGCATCCTCAGGTCGCTGAACAGCGACCAGAGCGGATGGCCGAAGGTCGCCGGCCGGTTGCCCTCGACGCCGAAATGGCCGGCCCAGGCGAACCCATAGCCGATCACCGGTGCCGCCAGAGCCAGCCACGGCGTGTGGATCGCGCCGATCAGACAGGCCAGCGCCAGCGACGTCCCGGCGTAATGCAGCCCCCGTGTGGCCGGCCTGGCATGCGCGCGCAGATAGACCGGCCAGAACGCCGTGTACGTCCTTGGTTCCCCTTCGCCCTGCTCCGCGGCTACTGTCATCGTCCAGCCCTTTCCCAGGAGGCCATATCATGGCACCGCGCCCGCGCAACGCGGCAAGGCAAGGCAACGGGCTGGGACCCGCGGTCCGCCACCTGAGTGTGTTCGGCCATGGCCGCCATCCGGTTTTCGGGCGCGTTCGGCAACCCCAAGGCCAGTGCAGCCGCGGCGACCGTGCCGCCGGCGATCGAATCCGACGCCGTTGCGTGCCCAATGGTTGCCCCCCGGCCCTCGCTTGGCTAGGTTCCCGCGCTTCTTTCTATCCAGCCCCCGACCCGGGAACCCATTGATCATGTCCCTCACGTCCGAACGCCTCGACCGCATCCAGCCCAGCCTGACCATCGCCATCTCCACGGTGGCCCGCCGGATGATCGCCGAGGGGAAAAACGTCATCAGCCTGTCGCAGGGGGAGCCGGACTTCGACACGCCGCAGAATATCAAGGACGCGGCGATCCGGGCCATTGTGGAAGGTCAGACGAAATACACGGACGTCTCCGGCACGCCGGCGCTGCGAAAAGCGGTGGCCGAGAAGTTCCGGCGCGACAGCGGCATCGACTACAAGCCGGAGGAGATCATCATCTCCACCGGCGCCAAGCAGGTGCTGTTCAACGCCATGGTCGCCACCCTGAACAAGGATGACGAGGTGGTGATCCCCAGCCCCTGCTGGGTCAGCTATCCCGATATCGTGACCCTGGCGGACGGCAAGCCGGTGCTGATCCCCTGCGGGCAGAACAACGGCTTCAAGCTGCGGGCCGAGGATCTGGAAGCCGCGATCACGCCGAAGACCCGCTGGTTCATGCTGAACAACCCGTGCAACCCCACGGGCGCAGCCTATTCGGCCGAGGAACTGAAGCCGATCTGCGAGGTGCTGATGCGCCATCCGCATGTCTGGGTTCTGACCGACGATATCTATGACAAGCTCGCCTATGACGGGTTCAAGCCCGGCACGATCGTCGCGGTCGAGCCCCGCCTGAAGGACCGCACGCTGACCGTGCATGGCGTGTCCAAGTCCTATGCCATGACCGGCTGGCGCATCGGTTTCGCCGGCGGCCCCGTCGCGCTGATCAAGGCGATGGACAAGCTGCAGAGCCAGTCCACCTCGAACCCCTCCACCATCGCCATGGCCGCGGCGGTGGAAGCCGTCGCCGGTCCGCAGGACACGGTGGAGGCGATGCGCAAGGTGTTCGAGGAGCGTCGTGACATGGTCGTCGAGATGCTGAACAAGGCGCCGGGCATGAACTGCATGAAGCCCGAGGGTGCGTTCTACGTGTACCCCTCGATCGCCGGCTGCCTCGGCAAGACCAGCAAGGGCGGCAAGAAGATCGACACGGATGAGGACTTCGCCCTGACCCTGCTGTCGGAGGAGGGCGTCGCCACCGTCCATGGCGCGGCGTTCTGCTACCCGGGCTATATCCGGATCAGCTACGCCAACGCGACCGAGGAACTGCGGGAGGCGATGGTCCGCATCCAGCGCTTCTGTGAAGGCCTGCACTGACACCTGAAAGCGGAATCCCGCCGCGGCGGGGTTTTATTCTGGACGGGTGACCGTACCCGTCCAGACCCACCAGCGGACCGCACCATGTGGCGCCGGTTCGCGGGGGTTGGTCTTGTACCATCAGACGAATGCGACGGTCACACCAACCTCTGTGGCCGCGCTGGCGGGGTGTTTGTCCGTGGTGCGGATCGCCGCGTCGGCCTCGGCCGCTATGGCCACGTGCAAGGCGTCGCCCGCGCGCGGGCCCGGTTGGGCACGCCGAGCGAAGTGGGCGGCCATGTGGAAGTGGCTGGATGAGATTGGTACGGTTTGCGGGACCTGTTGCCGCGGCATCTCGAACTGATCGGCGATCGCTGCACGAACCGCCTTATTGATGGCCGCGGTGCGCGGCTTGACGGACAACGCCGCGGCGAATTCGGTCAGGACCCAATCGCTGGTGATCAAGGACGCATCGGGGTGTCGCGAAAGCCATGCGACTGGCGCTTCCCATCCGGCTGCCCGCGTCAGCGCCCGGACCAGGAAGGATGTGTCCAGATATCAGGTCAGGGGCGTGCCTCGTCGCGCATTGCCTCGACCGCGCCGGAAGGTGTCTCCGGCAGTGTCGTGATGAACGCCCGCAGCGGCTCGAAGTCGATTAGGCGGACCGCACCCACCGTCAGCCTTGAATATAGGTAACCTTTGCGTTACCTTTATCCATGATCGAATTGCGCTACTACGTCGGCAGCGACGGGGAGTGTCCGTTTGAAGACTGGTTCGTCGGCCTCGATTCGGCGGCGGCGGCAAAGGTCTCGGTCGCCCTGGCGCGCGTCGAGCAAGGCAACCTGTCGAACGTGAAAGGGGTAGGGGAGGGGGTTCTCGAATACCGTCTCGATTGGGGGCCTGGTTACCGGGTGTATTTCGGCCGGGATGGCGACGTGCTGGTGATCCTGCTCACGGGCGGAACCAAGCGGCGGCAGCAACGGGATATCGAGACGGCCAAGGCCCTGTGGGCGGACTACAAACGGCGGCGGCCAAAAGCGCGATGAACGGAGGCGAAAGATGGCACTGACAAAGAGCTTCAAGGACCTGGTGCAAAACCGTGTGGCGCGTGACCCCGATTTTGCGGCGGCGCTGCTGCGCGAAGGTATCGACACCATGCTGACCGGCGACGTGGATACCGGGAAGGCGATCCTGCGCGACTACATCAAGGCGACGGTCGGCTTCGAGAAGCTCGGCGAGGCTACCGACACGCCGCCGAAGAGCCTGATCCGCATGTTCGGCCCGCGCGGCAATCCGCAGGCCCGCAACCTGTTCGGGGTGATCGGCTACCTGCAAAGGCAGGCTGGCGTTGAACTCCACGTCGCGGTTGGGCCGCGCTGACCGGCGCGCGCGCCGAGACAAACCGGTTGAGTATGTGTAGGTTAGGGCCTGTGGTCAATTAAGCCAAATGACCAGGATTCCCGAACAAAATCCCGGCAGCGTCGCCGGGCCGGTAGTCTGAGGCATAAATCGGAGATCCGGGCTGGCTATCGCATGGTGTTCACCGGTTTTTTCGCTGGCGTCGCACGGATCGCGAGTCGCCCCGGGGTGTTGTGCAA
>CAMCDA010000276.1 GCA_945873195.1 Asaia bogorensis | reverse complement strand
ACTCCCCTCATTTTTGATTCCCGCATTACTATGTCCATGCAGGCCGCGACTCTCCTGGACACCGCTTTTTGTATCAGGCTGGGTTACGTGACTCGGGGTGTGACCCGGTCAGCTGGCCCAGCTTCCCGTTGCAGGTGGCGGGACGACTTAGCATACCAACCTACTACCTTGGAATCACAGAATAAAAAATGAGGGGATGGCTGAGCCTGGAACCAGATCTCGACTGGCAGTCCCGACCATATCTTCCGCGGGGCGTCCGTCAGGTTGGCGCTGAAGTTTTTTTAAAAGCCTCCCGGGCTTCGGCATTCTTCCTTGGATGATACGGACGTGGTTGCAGGCGGGGCCGCCGCATCTTGCGCAGCCAACGCCTGATGGTGATCTCATCCACGGTGACCGAGAAGCGTCGGGCGACCTCGGCGCGCGGATCGACGCAGCGCCAGCGCATGACTTTGTGCACCTTGGGGTCCGGACGCTTCAGCACGATCTGGCGCGGTTCCGACAATTGCGCGGGCGTCAGTCTTGGCTTCGGGCCTGGCGGCTTGCGCGCGATCAGGCCATCCATACCGCTTTCGTTGAAGCGGAGCACCCAATCACGCAAGGTCTGGCGATCCATGCCGGTCTACCGCGCGACGTCCGCCCGCGATGTCCCTTCCAGGACCAGCGCCAGGGCAAGCAGCCGACGCGCCTGGCCACCATCCTCGCTGCGTGCGGCGATGGCACGGAGTTGATTGGGTGTGTGGTCAACACGCGTGATTTTGACAGCCGCGCCATGCGATCCTCCTTCGCGGCGAATCACCGCTTCTGGGGCAGCGAATCGTACTTCGCGGCTGTTGGGAACCGGTCACACGAGTCGGGGACCACGAAGCTTGGTATGAGCTACTGATCGGCGGCGATCCTCGCCGCGTTCAGGCAGGAATTCCACTTATGGTCCTGTGCGGATTTCCCCGGCCACCTCTCTTGTACGGCGCCTTGCAAGCTGGTCATGCAAGGTCCGTCCAACACCCCTGAAGGCGCCCGGGTTGTCGGGCCCCGCAAATCGGATGACCTTGGCGGCTGTCCGCACCCTCCGTATAAACCTACCACAACCATTCGCCGCGCTGCCACGAACACGTTGATCTCGGACCTGGGGACCCGCCATGACCAAGTATCTGCACACCATGATCCGCGTCAGTTCGCTGGAGGATACCATCGCCTTCTTCGAGGTGCTGGGCCTGCGCGAGATCCGCCGCCGCCCGGACGAGAAGGGCCGCTACACCAATGTGTTCCTCGCCGCCCCCGGCGACGAGGCCGCAGCCGTGGAGCTCACCTACAACTGGGATGAGAAGGGCTACACCGGAGGCCGGAATTTTGGGCATCTCGCCTATGCCGTCGACAATATCTACGACACTTGTAATGCGCTTATCGCCCACGGCGTGACCATTAATCGCCCGCCTCGCGATGGCCGTATGGCGTTTGTTCGCACGCCCGATGGCATCTCCATCGAGTTGCTGCAGGCTGGAACCGCCTTGCCGCCGGCCGAACCCTGGACCAGCATGCCGAACACCGGTTCCTGGTAGATTCAGCAGCCCCTGGCGCTCATAGGATCATGGCGCGGCAAGGCAGCGGATCCGGAAGCGGCGGATCGGCTCGGCCCATGTCTCGGCCCAGCCAACAATTCACCCGCACGCAGGAACTGCTGACAGGGTCGGTTGAGACGGCCCGTGCTACCCAGGGAGAATCCAACCGCCTCATGCTGCTGGCGCAGCGGCGGTTCAATGGGAACGGTGTCGCCGCCAGTGGCATGGCAGGCTCCGCCGATAAGGCGTCGCTGGCAATGCGCAGCCTAAGGATCCAGTCCTTCGATGCGTTCTCGCAACTGGCAGGAAGACCCGATCCTGAAGAAACACCACTTCATCGCATTATTGCACGGTGCATGGGAATTGCCCGACCCTCCGCGCGCGTAAGGCATCGATACAGTCCCGATGGCCGGCACCGTCAACAACGTCTGCTACGAATTGTCTCCACTCGACGCGATGACGTCACATTTTCGCATGGTGATGGTCAGCGACGGCAATGCGGCGATGATGCGGGCTGAACATGAGGCCTCGTCTGCCGCGTTCTATCTGACGTTTGGCGACGTGATGGACACCGAAATGCTGATCGCCTGCCTGTCCGGCACCACGCGCCTCGCCGCCTGCGGCCAACCGAAGCATTGACCGGTCGCCTCCCCTCACCGTCGCGGTCGGACTTGAACCGGCAACAATGCAGGGGCTGTGCATCGGTCATTGTTTCGGATGTTGGTATAAATCCCCGGCCAGCGCTTTGTGGCATTCCTATGGCCCGCATGCGGCCGTCGGCTCATGCAGGCTTAGGTCGTTCTGCCCCTATTTCGCCGGTGTCAGGCGAAAGGCACTGAGTGGTTCTTCAGCATAGGAGCGGTGGCCACGGACCAGAGCGGCTGCTCGATCCAGATCAATAACAAGCGCCTGCAGCTTGGCGAGGTCTTCCGGTTTGGGATTCAGGCCGGCAGCTTTAACGCGCGCCTCGAACGGAATTTCGATCATCGATGTTGCCTTTTGACGAAGGGATATTGAATCAGCAAGCGAAAGCGGGGCGACGAGCGCGGGTGCCCATCGCCTTTTCCAGCGCGTCTCCGACCTTCAGCACCAGAGCGTCCTCGAACGGCCGCCCGCCGATCTGGAGTGACAGCGGCAGTCCGCTGGCGCTGAAGCCGTTGCAGATGGACAGTCCGGGGTTGCCGGTGACGTTGAAGGCACGGTTGAAGAACGGTTGGAAGCCGGACGCCATGGAGTCCTCGCCGATCTCCCGCGCCGGGCAGCGCGCGGTCGGGAACACCAGCACATCTACCGTCTTCATGACCTCCGCGACCTGCGCGACCAGGACGGCCCGTTGCCGCTGCGCATTGACGTAGTCGGCGGCGGTAATGAAGCCGCCGGCCATCAGCCGCTGGCGGCCATACGCGCCATAGCGTTCCGGCGACTCGCGCAGCCAAGCCTGGTGGAAGGCGAATGCCTCGCTACGCGAAATCAGGCTGCCGACGTCGCCATACACCCCGAACGGCGACAGGGTCACGTCTCCGACGGACGCACCCATGTCACGCAACACCATCAGCGCGTTCTCCAGCGCCTGGATGGTTTCGGCATCAGTGCTCAGGTCGGTCTCGAAGAAATGACGGACGACGCCGACCCGCAGCCCCTTCAGGCCGGTGCCCAAGCCGCCGGTGAAGTCAACCGCGGGCACGGCGGCGTTGGCGGCATCCAGCGGATCGTGGTGCGCAAGCACCTGCATCATCAGGGCGCAGTCCTCGCTGGTCCAGCACATCGGCCCGGCATGATCGAGCGAGAACGACAGCGGCAGAATCCCGCGCCGGCTGAGATAGCCATAGGTCGGCTTCAGGCCGGCGATGCCACACCAGGCGGCGGGCCCGCGGATGGAGCCGCCCGTATCTGTGCCCATTGCCCCGGTGCAAAGCCCGGCCGCGACCGCGGCGCCGGAGCCCGACGATGACCCCGACGGATCGCGCGACAAATCCCATGGATTGCGCGCCGGCGGCCAGGGCAGATCGAAGGACGTGCCACCGATCGCGAATTCCCACGTGGACAGCTTGCCGGTGAAGATGGCCCCCGCATCGCGCAGGCATTTCACCGTGAACGCGTCCTCGGCCGGCACATGGTCCTTGAACAGGTCGGAGTGCCCGGTCGTCGTGATGCCGGCCGTGTTGTAAATGTCCTTCAGCCCGATCGGAATACCATGCAGCGGCCCCTTCCAGCCACCGGCCATGATATCCGCCTCGGCCTGTTTCGCTGCGGCGATCGCCTGATCTTCCAGCACCAGGATATGGCTGTTGAGTTCACCATCGAGCGCCTTCACCCGGGTCAGGTAGGCCTGGGTCAGTTCAACCGGCGACAGGGTCTTGGCGCGGATTTTCGCGGATGCTTCCGCGATCGTCAGAAAGTGAAGCTCGGTCATGACAATTCTCCATCTGATCCCGATCGGCCGAAACGATGACCCCTATGCGGGTGCATCACGCAGCGTTCCGGCCATTCGATATAGAGTGCGCGTTGCCGGTCATCCCGAGATGACCGGCTCTCTTGCAATTACTCCAGGCTGACCTGCGTGAAATCCTGCATCCAGCTTTGCACCGGACGATAGCCGCGCACCTTGGGGGAGAACGCGCGGGGATTGAGATCGTGCACGATCCAAAGCCACGGGCTTTCCTCCACTAGGATTTCGTGCGCCTGGGCTAGCAGCTTGTCGACCTCGGCCGGATCGAAGGTGTTGGCGACCTTATCGAGGATCCGGTCGTAGTCTTCATTTTTCCAATGTCCCCAGTTGGAGGACACCGGGGTCGCCGCCGCGCTGTGGAACCAGCGGAACCAGACCGACGGATCGGTCCAGGTAAGGCTGATGTTCATGGCATGGCGGCCGCGGTTGATGGTGCTGTCGGGCAACTGACGGAAACCAAGCAGCATCTGGCCCCATTCGACGACATCGAACTCCACCTTGAAATAGGCCTGCTCCAGATTGCGCTGGATCAGTTCGTTCATCGGGATCGGCATCATCTGTCCCGACCCGGATGTCGAGATCATGACCTTGATCCGCGCCGGGTTGTTCGGGCCGTAACCGGCCTCCTTCATCAGGGCGCGCGCTTTCTCCAGGTCGTGGCCATAGATGAAGGGCGGTTTGCCATAGTTCACATCGCCCGGCGCGACGAAGCCGCTGGCCGGCAGGGCTGTGTCACTGAGCAACTGCACCAATCCCGCGCGATCCACCGCCCAGTTGGCCGCATGACGCACCCGCTTGTCGCGGAACGGGCTGTCGCCCTGCATGCTGAACACCCAGGGCCAGATATGCGGATAGATTTTCGTGGTGATCTGGAACTTCGCCTGGCGCAACGAGGGAATCCCGTCCGGCGGCGGCACCTCGATCCAATCCACCTGTCCCGAACGCAAGGCCGCGAGTCGGGTATTGGCCTCCGGCATCGGGACCAGGGTCACGCGATCGACCTTCGGGCGCCGCGCTGGTTCCCAATAGGATGCATTGCGTTGCAGCTCGATGCTCTGCTGCTGCACCACGCGGGTGATGCGGAACGGGCCGGTGCCGGCGGGCGCCTTCGAGAACGCCGCCCAGTCACGCCCGACTTTCTCAAACTGCGCCGGGCTGGCCATGGGTATCCAGGCCAGCAGCATCGGAAAGAAGCTGGTGGGCAGCTTCGTCCAGATCGCGACGGTGAAGTCGTCGATCTTTTCCCAGCGGCTGACCTGCGGGACGCGGGCGCGCGCGATACCGGACGCCGCGACCTCAAACTGCGGGGACTTGTCGTCGTAAAGGCGCGCGAAATTCCACACCACGGCATCGGCGGTAAACGCGCTGCCGTCGTGGAATTCCACCCCGCGCCGCAGTTCGAACGTCCATTTCAGGCGGGTGTCGTCCACCGTCCATTTCGTGGCCAGACCGGGGCGGAAGCCCGTGCGGCGGTCGTCAGGGCCAAGCAGATCCCAATCGACGAGCGGCTCGAACACGGGATAGCCGACGAAGCGCATACCTTCGGCGCCGTTGTTCGGCATGCCGGTGGTTGTCGGGATATCGGATGCGGTCATCGCGATTCGCAGATGCTGCTGGCGCTGTGCTTGCACCGCCCCCGGCGTGGCGAGCGCTGCCGCGATGCCGAGCGTACCACGCCGGCCGATTTTCCATTCACTCATAAGACGGAACTCCTTTGACGCACCCGCCCGCGGCACCAGCGGATGGACGTGCACTTTCATTGGGAATGCAGTGGGTGGTCGGCAGGTCCGACGCGATCATGCCGATTCACAGCACCTGCGCTGGCGTGGCCTGGCCGGGAATGGTGGGAATATCCGCGGCGCCCGCGGCGGCTGAAATCAATCCACGTCTAGACAGCATCAGTGGCATCCAATCGTCCACAGCGGTTGGGCGTTCGGCGTCGTTCACGACGACCCCAAACTTCCCAAAGCAAGCGCTATGCCATCACGGGCTGTCGTGCTGTCACCGAGGCGTCGGCGATGAACCCGACCATCGTGTCGGTCATCGACGACATCGCGGAATATCGGCGCCACGGCCGTGGCCGTGAGCCACTTTGCAAACCGACCACAATATGAGCAGATCGGTTAACGGCACGGCGATCGAACGTACGTATCCCGCCAGAAAGCGCGATTGCCGTGCTTTTACAGAGGCTTATATCGCTTATTTGTAATAGGGGCACAACCACGGGCACGCAGGTGGCGGGTTCTCCGAA
>CAMCDA010000275.1 GCA_945873195.1 Asaia bogorensis | reverse complement strand
TGTAGATCGGTTCGGTTCGCGTCCGGCAATGCTTGCGAACCGTGGGGCGGGACAATTTCAGGTCACGCGCGATCGAGCTGATGCTCTCCTTGCTGACCAAACGACGGCGCCGGATCTCGGCAATCATATCCATGAACAACACCCCAGATCCTCCAGCGCAAATGCCGGATGATCGCACGGACCAGGGTGGAAACTATTGGACGCTGTTTACCCCCGGAATCTGGAAAGATTTGCACGCTGTTTTACACGACGGTTCCCGACGGCAATGAGCCGCCCAGGAAATCCGCGCCATTCGCGGCGCTGGGCCCCGACGGCGTCACTTGCCAGTTGGCGACGGTCGCGCGGCCGACATCGCCCGTGCGGAAGATTTCGAACTTGAACGGCGTAAATCCGGAATCGCCCTCGGACAGGGTGACGAACTGGCTGCCTTGCGCGGGATCCGCCGGTTGGACGTAAAGCTCCGACACCTGGTCGTCGTTGACGATCACGCCGGTCGCGCTGGCCCCCAGTACCACCGAATCGGCGCTCGGGTTCGACAGGATCACATCGAACGCTTCATTCTGTTCGACGGCCTTATCGCCCGCCACATTGACGGTGATGAATTTCTGGGTCTGGCCAACGCCGAACGTCACCGTCCCGGACGGCAACACGCCGCCGAAGAAATCCGAGAGGCTTACGGTGCTGCCGGGTGACTTCGCCGCGTACCAGTCAACCGTGGTCACGCGATCTGTCTGCGCTGCCCGATCGATCCTGAATGTGTATTGTGTTGTCCCCGTGTTACCTTCGTTCTTGACGATCGTATGTGAAAATCCGCCAGATTCGCCCGAGAAGATGTAAAGCTCCGATGCCTTGTCGTCATTGAGGATCACGCCGGTGGCGGCGGTCTTCATCACGGTCGCGTCGTTGTTTGGGGTGGATATGACGACGTCGAACGTCTCCTGCGATTCGACCCGCGCGTCCCCGGCCACCTGCACCGTGATTGTCTTCACGGTCTCGCCGGCGGCGAAAACCACGGAGCCCGACGGCAGCACGCCGCCCGCGAAGTCGTTCCCCGAGGCTGGAGTCGCGCCCGACGGCGCGACCTGCCAGTTCGTTGTCGTCACCCGGTTGAGATCGCCGGAACGGCGGATGTCGAACTGATACGCCACCTGCCCCGTGTTGCCCTCCTGATGCACCACGACACTTCCCGGCTGCGTGCCGCCGCCGGCGTAGATCCGCAGTTCGGCGTAGGAATCGTCGTTCAGGATCGTTGCCGTGGCGGTCCCTTGCGCAATCGCGACATTGACGTCCCTGGCGGTCAGCTGCACGTTGAATGTTTCGTCCGTCTCGATCAGGTTGTCGGTGGCGACAAGAACGGTGATGGTCTTGCTGGTTTCGCCGGCCGCGAACGACACCGTGCCCGACGGCAGAACACCGCCGATGAAATCCGCCGCGTCCGCGACGAAGCCGATGGCGGCCGGAACCTGCCAATCAACCGAGGCGGCGATGGCGGTATTGCCGGTGCGGGTGACGATGAACTGGAACGCAGTCGCGCCGACATTGCCTTCAGGTCGCGGGCCACCTACGGCCGCGATCGAAAAGATGGCCTGGCGGAGGATGATATCGGCGGTGGGCGGAACCGGGTCGGTGATCAGGGTCGGACTCGTTTTCAGGAGATCGACCTGTCGGATGGTCTTGGTCATCGGCTTGGTTCCCTTGCTCTCATGAAAGCCTCGTCGGCTTCCTTCGATGGAGGAAACTGTCTGTCGTTTGTTTCGCGATGATGGCGCCAAGCATGGCGTTGTGTAACAAATCCGGAAACATTCGTTGCATTACGCCCCCGGGGAGAGGCTTCCGATCTCCACACGGCAGGTTGCTGCGCGCCTTCGACATCTTCGGCGATGCTCTCGTGAAACAGCATCTCGACAGCGGGCGGGTCAAGAATCACGGCAGGAAGGAGTTGGAGATCATTGACTGGCATGTCGGGCTGGTCCGGTGCTGCGGGCCGAGCGGCGGACAGCGATACCGAGCCGCCTCGGCCCCGGCCCGCGGTGATCTTGCCGTCCTGGATCAGAGCGACATGGACGGCACGGTATTGATCGTCCTCCCACTGGAGGTGCTCCCGCAGGCGGCCGTTCCCCGCCGCGCCACCCCAGGGTGCCGAGGGTGGCAACAAACAGATCACGAAGTTCCTGACTGACCCTGATCCCCCATAAGGCGTTGCCGCACTGTCGCGATAACCGCGAATTGGGGAAGACAGTGGCCCGGAAGGCCATCCACGCGCAATCTGGACCACATCGGCCGGCGCCGGTCAGACCTTGCCCCCAGTAGTATCGTTCACAGGGTGTCGCTGGGCCTCGGCTGGCATGGAGCCGGGAGGAGTCAGATAGCGCCTGACCCCATATGTGCCGAACGCCGGCCTGCCCGCGCTACCAATCCATCTCTTTCAGAGCGTTCCGCAGCGGCCAACTGGAAATCTGCATCACGCCATCTAGCGGCCGGTCCATCTCCAGGATGAGAAAGATCGAGCCGCCGATGGCAATCCCACACACCAGGAAGGCGGCGATCACGAGCGAGTTGAGTGGTGCGTTCAGACCGAAGCTGACAAATATGACAGTGATCCACGACACAAGTACCACTAGGACGATGGGAGAAATGGTCGCACCTTGTTCGCCGATCAGAAGCCACCGTTGGCGCAACAGCTCGATATTGATGGCTAGCGCCTGATTGACATGGGCCATCGGGGCGCACCGAATAGGCTCGGTCAAGCCTGCGCCAGCTTGGGATAGCCCGCGGCGGCAACGGCGTCGCAGTGTTCCCGATAGGCGGGATGGCCGCCGCTGTACCGCATGACCCTGGGGACCTGCTTGCCCTCCACATTGCGATTCACGCCGGTCATCCAGGACCCGACCTCGTTCATCAACTGGTCCTGCCCCAGGGACAGAACGTAGTCGGTCCATTCGCCAACGCCCGCGGCGGTGGCCTCGATCCGCGTCAGGCCGTGCTGCGTGGCATGGCGGACGACGCCGGTGACCCACTCGACGCTGTATTCCGCCGTGCGCGTGTAGTTGCCGAGGCCGGCATGCGGCCCCATGGACATCAGCATGTTCGGGAATCCCTCGACGAACACGCCGAGATAGGTCTGTGGTCCGTTCGCCCACACGTCCTTCAGGCGCACGCCGCCCGCGCCCCGGATGTCGATCCGATCGAACGCGCCGGAAATGGCGTCGAACCCGGTCGCATAGATGATGATGTCGAACGGGTATTCCCGCGCGCTGGTCTCGATGCCACCGCGCGTGATGCGCTCGATCGGAGTCTCGTTGACGTCGACGAGTTCGACATTGGGCTGGTTGAAGACCTCGTAGTAGCCGGTTTCCAGCGGCACCCGGCGCGTGCCGAAGCCATGGTTCTTCGGGATCAGCTTTTCCGCGACGACAGGATCATGCACGCGCTGGCGGATCTTGCTCGCGATGAATTCGCTGGCGAGCGCATTGGCGGTGCGGTCCATCAGCATGTCGCTGAAATTGCCCTGCCAGATGCCGAAACCCGGGGAGGCATAGAGCTTTTCCCAGAATTCGATGCGTTCCTCGGGCGTCGCTTCCAGCGTCGTGCGTGGGTCGGTGGAGTGGACATAACAGCCGGGCGTCTCGCGGCAACGCGCCAGGATTTCCGGATAGCGGGCACGGATGCCGTCCATCTCGTCCTTGGCAATCTTGCCATTGTTCAGCGGCGCGCACCAATTCGGGGTCCGCTGGAAAATGGTCAGCTGACCCGCGGTCTTGGCGACTTCCTGGATCGTCTGCACGGCCGTCGCGCCGGTGCCGATGATCCCGACCCGCTTGCCGGCGAAGTCGACACCGCCCTTGGGCCAGTCATGGGTGTGGCAGGACTGGCCTTCGAACGCGGTGACCCCGGGGATGTTCGGCATGGTCGGCGCCGAGAGAATGCCGATCGCGGTGATCAGGAACCGCGTCGTGACACGGCTGCCATCGCCCAGGGTGATGTCCCAGCTGCGCGTGTCCTCCTGGTAATGGGCCGCGGCAACCTTTGTGTTGAACTGAATGTCCCGGCGCAGGTCGAACCTGTCGGCGACATGGTTGAGATACCGTTCGGTCTCCGGTTGGGGGGCGAAGTGCTCGCTCCAGTTCCACTCCGCGAGTAACTCCTTCGAGAACGAATAGCCGTAGGTCCAGCTTTCGGAATCGAAGCGCGCGCCGGGATAGCGGTTCCAGTACCAAGTGCCGCCGACACCGCTTGCGGCCTCGAATGTGCGCACCCGCAGCCCAAGCTCCCGCAGCCTGTAGAGCTGATACAGCCCCGCGACGCCCGCGCCGATCACCACGGCGTCGAAATCCAAGAGCTCGGAAGCCCGGCCAGCCCCAGTCGCCGCCGTTGTGATGCTCATTGTGGTACTCCTCATTGATCCGCCCTCATGGGGCCATTTGGAGGGCGTTCTAGTTCAGGATTGAGCCCGGCGCCAGCGAGAGCTCGACCGACGGTGTGGGCTGAGCTCGCACCACGCGCCGTTGCCCACGGGGCCAATCCCTGAGGCCTGGCCTGGCGGCCGGGGCGTTTGATCTCCGTGGTGTTCCACACCACGATGATCCGACGCCCCGCCGTGCCCCCCCGCGGGACCGGAGCAGGCTGTCCCCAGCGCTACTCCGCCGCCACCTTCTCCGTTTTTCCGGCAAAGGCTCGGCTGACCGGCATATCTGCCTCAAACGGGCTTTTCAGGTCGAGTTCCTTGGCTGTTTCCCGCAGCGCCGGCATCACTTCCTGACCGAACAGGCGGATCGAGGTTCGCGCGGCTTCCTGCGTCATGCGGCCCTCGTTGCCCCAGAACGCCATGATGCCCGGTCGCGTTTCCCGCATGATGATGCGCAGTGACTTCACCACCTGCTCCGGCGTGCCGGCAATGATCTGCATGTCGGCGACCTGCTGCTCGAACGACTTGCGGGGCCGGGACGGCGATGCGCCCTGACCGGCGACGAAGTTCACGAACGTCTCCCGAGAGGACGGAGAGAAATAGCCCGACGGGCTGGCCCAGACCGGTTTCAGGCGGCCGGTGAACTCACCGTCCATCCACAGGAACTGGCGCGCGCTTTCCAACGCCTTCTCCTCGGTCTCGGCGACATGGCAACGGATCAGGTAGCCGCGATTTTCCGGACCTGGCGTATAGCCAACCTCGGCCGCCGCGGCGTCGTACCGCGCCCAGATTTTCTTCGTATCCTCGATCGAGGTGTTCAGCGCGATGTACGGATAGCCGTGCTGGGCGGCCCTGATGATCGTTTCATGGCTGATCACGCCCGGGATCCAGATACGCGGATGCGGCTGCTGCAACGGCACGGCCCAGGGGTTCACTACGCGCTGGTGATAATGCTGGCCTTCCCACCGGAACGGCCCCGGTACGGTCCAGGCCTTCACGATCAGGTCGTGCGCTTCCTGGAACCGTTCGCGATTGTATGCCGGGTTGGCATTGGTCGCGAGCTGCTCCTGCCCGCCACCCCGCACGAAGCCCGACACCAGTCGACCCTTCGAGATCATGTCGATCATCGCGAGCTCTTCGGCCAGTCGCACCGGGTTGTCGGTGAGCGGCAGCGGGTTGCCCAGCAATACGATCTTCACCCGCTTGGTCATGCCGGCGAGCAGGGAGGCAAAGATGTTCGCCTTGGCCTGCATGCAGAACGGCGCGTTGTGATGCTCGTTCAGCATGATGCCGTCGACGCCCATTTCCTCGGCGTAGACGTAGTTCTCAAGGAATTCGTTGTACAGGCGGCTGCCGACCACGGGGTCGAAATGCTTGTTCGACATCAGCAGCGAGGTGAACCCGATCTCCAGGCCGGCATCGGCCGGGTAGTCCTTCATCGGTTGCTCGGTAAAATACATCAAATGCATGGCTGTGTTTCCCTGCGACGGTCAGGCGGATGCGAGGAACGCGGTGATCCTGGACGCCAGTGCCAGCGGCTGCTCCATTTCGATCAGGTGCCCGACGTCAGCCATGGTTTCCAACTTCGCGTTGGGTAAACGCTCGGCGTAGAGGGCACTCGCGCTCGCCGGTACGATCTGGTCATGCGCGCCCTGAATCACCAGCGCGGGCGCCTTCACGCCCGGTAGCAAATGAGGCAGCGAATCACTGTACATGTAAGTGTCCGTCCGAGAGGTCTGCGAGTCATTTGAATCACTTATCGCAGGGGGCTTGAAGTCATTGAATCACCCATGATTCGATACGGGCACCGATTCGCGAGGTGCCCGATGTGGACAACTGAAAACCGCCCCCGGTACAACCGGGAC
>CAMCDA010000274.1 GCA_945873195.1 Asaia bogorensis | reverse complement strand
GCGTCCGCTTCCCCGAGGTCTCCGTTCGAGTTCTCCACCGCGCCCAAGATCGAGATCACTCTGTCGCGTAAATTCGGATGGGAGTGGAAGAACGCCAAAAGTGCTTCGTCGCTGAGGCTCGCCGTCGCCATGGGTCCGATTCCCTTATCTAGGAGGCGTCAAAGTACTCCCCACAACGTTGAATCGCACCCGTTTGAGCCTCGGGTCTTGCATTGGCTGGAGGTTGTCAGCCCGACCGCGGCCGCCACCCGCGTCGTCCTGTCCGACTCGCCCTTGGTCATCGGCCGCGCTCGGCCCGCGCAGTTGTTGCTGCCGGACGGGGCGGTGTCGCGATCCCATTGCCAGGTCGAAGTGGCGGGGGAGGAGGTGAAGGTCACCGACCTCGCATCCACCAACGGCACCTTCGTGGACGGCCAGCGGATCGATGCCTCGGCGGTGTTGGCCGAGGGCGGGATGCTGCGGATTGGCCCTTACAGCCTGACCTATAAGCGTGAGACGACTCTGTAGGGCCGATCAGAACAAAAGTGGAATTTCAAGGATTCCGCCGCCTAATATCCCGGGATAATCATGGTAACAATAAAAGGGAAATTACCCTGAGTTTATCATAAATCCTATGCGGAAATACATGAAGCAAACGCTGTGAATAGTAACTCTGTATTTCTGAGCGCAATAGAATAAGTTCCCTCTCGACACCGGTTGCGTCTTCGATCCTCCCCCACGAAGACGCGCCGGTCAGCCAGGGAGTGGTACGATGCTCACGCTTCAGACACGGAAACAGGACCCTCGGCAGCGCACAGGGCATGGCGCGGCTGGGATCGGAATCCGGGCAGAGCGTGGGATTGGCGGTACGGGTTGGCCTGCCTGATCCCTGGCGATGAAGGGCGGGGGGAGCGTCCCTCCCCTGCGTTTCCCCCGCCCGTCTTTTTCTGAGTGGCTTTCGGGATTGGTTCCGCCGATCCCCACGACAGGACCCTTCGGGGTCCTTTTTTTGTCCGAGTGCCCCAAGCGGGCGGGACAAAAAGAAAAGGCGGCGCCAGAAGGCACCGCCAAGTTTGGGGAGGAGTCCAAGATGAGGTGCGGTGAAGGTCACCGCCGCCTCGAGATGGAAATTGCCCGGTCTGGACGGCCGGCTCATTGACCTGGATCAAACAACCGAATTTTTTCATGCGCGAAGTGCGACCGGGATGATTTTTCCCCGACCGCCATCCGCGTGTTCGTTCAACGTGATGCGTCGGCGATCCGGGCCAGTGCCTCATCCCGCCCCAGGGCGGCCAGTGTCGCGTCGATTCCAGGGCTGACCGTGCTGCCGGTCAGCGCCGCGCGCAGCGGCTGGGCAACCTGGCCCAGCTTCCGTCCGGTCCGTTCCGCGAAGGCCCGCAGCGCCGCATCCAGCGCCGGCACGGAAAAATCGGTGGCGGCGAGGTCCACCGCGACGTCGCGCAACAGCAGCCGAGCCTCGGCGGTCAGGAGGGCGGCGGCCTTGGGTTCCATGGGCAGGGGCACGACCCGGGCCAGGAACGCGGCCGCCTGGGCGAGTTCCAGCATCGATTTCGCCCGCTCCTTCAGATGCGGCATCAACGTCCGGATCCGGTCCGCGGCGATTGAGCCGACGGACAGGTCGTGCTGGTGGATCAGCCGGCGCAGCACGTCCTTGGTCAGGCGATCGTCATCGGCCTTGCGGATATAGATGCCGTTCAGGTTGGTAAGCTTGGCATAATCCATCCGGGACGCACCGCGGTTGACGTCCACGATGTCGAACAGCCGGATTGCCTCGTCACGGTCCACCACTTCCAGGTCGCCATGCGACCAGCCGAGGCGCATCAGGTAGTTGCACACGGCCTCCGGCAGATAGCCCTGCGCGTCGAACTCCATGACCGACACGGCGCCGTGCCGCTTGGACAGCTTCGATCCGTCGGCGCCGTGGATCAGCGGAATATGGGAGAAGCGGGGCAGGGGCCAGCCCATCGCCTGAAACACCTGTACCTGCCGAAATGTGTTGGTCAGGTGGTCGTCGCCGCGGATGACATGGGTGATGCCCATGTCATGGTCGTCCACCACCACCGCATGCAGGTAGGTCGGAGTCCCATCCGACCGCAGGATGATCATGTCATCCAGTTCGGCGTTGGCGACGCGGACCGAGCCTTGCACCAGGTCATCGACCACCGTGTCCCCGTCGCGCGGCGCCTTCAGCCGGATCGCGGGCTTCACGCCGGCGGGCGCCTCCGACGGATCGCGGTCGCGCCAGCGGCCGTCGTAGCGAGGCGACCGCCCCTCGGCCACCGCCTGTTCCCGCATCTGCTTCAGCTCCTCGGCCGAACAGTAGCAGTAATAGGCCTTGCCGGCGGCCAGCATCTGGTGCGCGACCTCGGCGTGGCGGGCGGCGCGGGTGGATTGGAACACCGGGGGCTCATCGGGCGTCAGGCCGAGCCAGGCGAGGCTGTCGAGGATGCCCTGGGTGAAAACGTCGGTGGAGCGTTCGCGGTCCGTGTCTTCCACCCGCAGCAGGAAATCGCCGCCGGTGTGGCGGCTGTACAGGAAGTTGAACAGCGCGGTGCGGGCGCCGCCGATATGGAGCTGCCCGGTCGGGCTGGGCGCGAAGCGGGTGCGAACCCGCGGGGAAGCATCGGTGGGGGGTGTGTCGGACATGGCGCGCGATTTAGAGCAATTCGTCCCCCAAAGGAAACCGAACCGCCGTTCACCAAAAATTGAGGATTGCGGGGGCAGAGTGCTCCGATGCGACGGGCGGACCACAATCTGACCTTCCCCGCGTGGGAGCAGGACGGGGGCAGGGCGTGGAATGGTATCCGCGCCGTGGCCACGCCGTTCGTCTGGATCGGCGACCGCCTGGACGCCGAACAGGACCGGCTGGCGCTTTGGCTGCCCGTGTTCCTCGCCGTCGGGATCGTGCTTTATTTCGACCAACGGATGGAGCCCTGGCCGTATCTGGGTGCCTCGGCCTGCGCCGTGGTCGGCCTGCCCTTGCTTGTGCTGCGTCGGTACCAGGCGGCTCGATTGATTCTGGCCCCGATGCTGGCGACCGCGCTGGGGTTTGCCGCCGCCCAGTACGCCACCGCGCGTGCCCCGCCCGTGCTGACCGATCTGCCGTTCCAGGCCACGTTCGTCACCGGTCGGATCACCGCCACCGAGACCCTGCCGGATGGCCGCCGCATCACCCTGCGCCAGGCCGAACTGGAACCGTCGCACGCCACCCTGCCGCGCGCTATCCGCATCCGCCTGCGCGCCGGGGATCATACCGAGATGGCGACCGGGGACCTCGTGCGGGTGCGTGCGATGGTTCGAGCCATCGGCGCGCCCGTGCAGCCCAGCGGTTGGGACATGCAACGCGACGCCTTCTACTCCGGCCTCGGCGCCTCAGGCTATGCGCTCGGCTCCGTCGAGGTGCGGGAACGCGGGCCGCCGGTAGGTCCCGCCGGCTTCATGCGCCATCTGGCCGAGGCCGCCGCCGCCCGCATCGCCGCCGCCATTCCAGGGCCGACCGGGCAGGTCGCGGTCGGTATCCTGATCGGCAGCCAGACCGGCATCGCGCCCGCCGACATGGCGGCGTTCCGCGATTCGGGGTTGGCGCATCTGCTGTCAGTCTCGGGCCTGCATCTGGCGATCGTCATGGGGGTCACCATGATGACCGGGCGCTTCGTGCTGGCGCTCAGCGAGCATGCGACGCTGTACTGGCCGACCCGCGCCATCGCCGCCGTGTTCGCCCTGGCGGTCGGCGCGTTCTACACTGTACTCACGGGGTCCCAGGTGCCGACGATGCGGTGCTTCCTGATGGGCTGCCTGATCACGCTGGCGCTGCTCGCCGGGCGACGGCCGATTTCACTGCGCGGCCTGGCTCTGGCGGCCGTCCTGCTGATGCTGCTGGAGCCATGGCAGGTGCTGGGCGCGTCCATGCAAATGAGTTTTTCCGCCGTCCTGGCCATGATCGCTGGGTTCGAGGCGCTGCGCCCGTGGCTCAGCGGCCTTTCGCGCCTGGGTTGGTGGCGCAAGGCCCTGCTGTTCGTGGTCGGGCTGATGACGAGCAGCCTGCTGGCGGGCACGGCGACGCTGCCGTTCGGCGCGTATCATTTCGGCCGCGTGCAGCTTTACTACGTGCTTTCCAACATGGTCGGGGTGCCGCTGACCAGCGTGCTGGTGATGCCGGCGGGGATGCTGGCGCTGCCGCTGATGCTGGTTGGGTGGGAGTGGCTGCCCCTGGTTGTCGTCCGCTGGGGGATTGAGGCGACGCTCTGGATCGCGCGCCTCGTCGCCAGCCTGCCCGCCGCGACCCTGGGTGTGCCGAACATGACTCCGTGGGGGATCGCGATCCTCGCGTTGGGCATGATCTGGCTGGCATTGTGGTCGCGGCGGATCCGGTGGCTGGGCGTGCCTCTGATTCTGGTTGGCATCGCTTCGCCGATGTTCAGCCGCCCGCCGGATATCCTGGTGTCCCATGACGGGCGCATGATCGCGGTGCGGACCTCCGAGGGCGTCTATGTCCAGCAGTCGCAAGGCGGGTCCACCTTCGTCCGGAACGCCTGGCTGCATCACTGGGGCGAGGATCACGCCGAGAAACTGCCGGCGACGGGTGAGGCGGCCGGCGGGGCGATCCGCTGTGAAAAATCCGGCTGCTGGCTGCGCCCTCGGCCCGACGCCCCCGCCGCCTATCTGGCGCGGTGGGCCGATCGGGTGGGGGATTGCGCCGGAATTGGCGTGATCGTGTCGGCCGAACCGGCCCGAGGCCTGTGCGCGCGTCCCTGGCCGGCCTTGGTCGATCGGTTCACGGTTTGGCGCGACGGCCCCGCCGCGATCTGGCTGGAACCGGATGGGCCTCGGATCCTGACCGATCGGGCGGACCGCGGCGCGCGCCCCTGGGTGCCTCCGCCGCCCACGCCCCGGGTGCGGCCGCCGCCGAATCTGCCGGTGGCCCCAACCGAGGGCGGACCCGGCACGCAGAGGAGAGAATCCTCGCTTGATCCGGTGGTTGAGGAGTAGAACCCTGCCCGAATCCGACTGTCAGGAGCGGGGAATGATATTTCGCCAGTTGTTCGACGCCACCTCCGGCACCTACAGCTACCTGATCGCCTCCCGCCGTGGCGCCGAGGCCCTGATCATCGATCCGGTCCTGGAGAAGGTCGATCGCTATCTGCAACTGATGGCTGAACTGGACCTGCGGCTGGTCAAGGCGGTCGATACGCATCTGCATGCCGATCACATCACCGGCCTGGGCGCGCTGCGGGACCGGACCCATTGCATCACGGTGATGGGGGAACAATCGGGCGTCGATGTCGTGTCCATGCGGGTCGCGGATGGCGATGTCATCCGGATCGAGGGGCTGGGGCTGAACGTGATGTACACGCCCGGGCACACCGACGATTCCTACAGCTTCCTGCTGGATGACAGGGTCTTCACCGGCGACACGCTGCTGATCCGTGGCACTGGTCGCACCGACTTCCAGAACGGTGACCCGCGGGCGCAGTACGAGTCGATCTTCAACCGCCTGCTGCGCCTGCCGGAGGACACGCTGGTCTATCCCGCGCATGACTACAAAGGCGACACGGTCAGCACGATCGGCGAGGAAAAGCGCTTCAACCCCCGTCTGCGCGTCGCCTCGGTCGAGGAATATGTGGCGCTGATGAACGGGTTGAACCTGTCCAACCCGAAGATGATGGACGTGGCGGTGCCGGCCAACATGCGCCAGGGCCTGGCGCAGGCCGAGATCGCGCGCCGCGGCTGGGCCGTCACCGCCCGCGATGCGCTGGATTTCCCGACTAGCCCGAATGTCACGCTGATCGACCTCCGAGAGGCTTCTGAACGTGCCCGCCACGGCAAGATCCCCGGCGCACTGCATGTGCCTTATCCCGAACTACAGGAAGGCATCGGCCCAGGCGGCGTGCTGCATGGCCTGGCGGATGCGACCGGGCGCCGGCTGGTGTTCTTCTGCGCGTTCGGTGAACGGTCCGCGATGGCCGTACAGGCCGCGCGCGACGCGGGGCTGTCGACGCCGGTTCATATCCATGGCGGCATCGGCGCCTGGAAGGAAGCCGGCGGACCGATCGTCGTGTGATCGGGAAGCTTTCTTCAACCGTCATCCCGGCCTTGTGCCGGGACCAATAGCGGCAGGGTGCTGGGGATGGTCCCAGCACCCTGCCGGGATGACGGTGCGGGCAGGCCTCTGGCCCAGGGGAATCGGGTGAAGCCTTTTTCACCGAGCGATGATGCCCGCGAGAAAGTCATCATCCCATGCGGCGACTTTCCGCCGCAGGCGCAATGAGTCCTTGCCGCCGGCGGTTCGGAGCAAGTTGTGAGCCATATGCTTGATCGTCG
>CAMCDA010000273.1 GCA_945873195.1 Asaia bogorensis | reverse complement strand
GCAAGTTCTCGCTGAAGCCCTGCGATCAACGCACGCACATCGGGAGGCAGTTCCATCCCGACGTTGACTCATGTTCCCGCTCCGCACGCAATCAGCTTCAAGCGCGGACGCGAAAACAGGAACCCATTGTTGCCAATCGGACTCACCCGGGGGGGGGTGCTTGGGAGTTACGATTCTTTTGAGGCACAGGGAGCCGTTCTCTATCGGGAGACGACCTCACCCCAGGGCAGCGGTGCCAAGGTTGTCTGGTGCCGTTGCGGGACGGCCAGAAGCATCACCGCCAAAAAGACATGTTGAATATATTGACAAATCGACATGCCAAAACTACCTTACCCACCATGATCGAAGCCGCCCCCGACCTCAGCCTCGCCGAACTGGCCGCCGCCTCGCGGGTGGATGCCCGCACCATCCGCTCCTGGGTGGCGCAGGGGCTGCTGCCGGGACCAACCTCGCGTGGGCCGCTGGCCCGCTACCCGGCGGGCGCGCTGGAACGGCTGTTGGCCATACTGGGCATGCGCGAGGAACTCGGCATGGCGCTGGCCGCCATTCGGCAGGAATTGCTGGTGGCAACGCCGGAGCAACTGCGCAGCCATGCCGCCAAGGGTGCCGAGCATGCCGCCCGCCGCCCCGCCACGGCACCACCGCCGCCGCCGCGCGGCTCGGCGCTGGACTATCTGCAGGCCCTGCGGGCGCCGGCACCGCCACCGCCACGCATGGCCGCCCCGGAACCTTTGGCCTCGAAGCCATTCGCCAGCGCCATGCCCGAGCCAGCCAATGGCTTCGAGGCGCTGGAGCAATACCTCGGCGCCCGGGGCAGCCGGCCGCAGCGCAAGGCGCGGGCCGAGGAATGGCTCCGCATACCCATCACCCCCGACGTCGAATTGGCTGTCCGCGGACGCCTCGACGCTGAACAGCGCGCACGCCTGGAACGCTGCGCCGACCTTGTCCGCGATATCCTGCTGGGGAAAGACCGATGACCGCTACCAAGCTCACTCTTGTTGCTGGCCTGGACCGCACTCTCGCCTGGCGCGAGGGCAAGTCCGTTCGCTATCTGGTCGCTGACCTCACCGCCGAGGGCCCGCCCGCCGCCTTGCCGGAGGCGCCGGCGTTGAACCTGGCGCTGGCCATCGATGTCTCCGGCTCGATGCGGGGCGAGAAGCTGGCGGCGGCTCAGCGCACCGCCATTGCCGTCGCCGAGGCGCTGGGGCCGCAGGACCGGCTGAGCGTGGTGTCCTTCGGCTCGGCGGTGGAGGTGCTGCTGGCGGCGCGTGGCATGGATGCGGCGGGGCGCGAGGCGGCGGTTGCCGCCATCCGCCGGCTGCATATCGACGGCATGACCAATCTTTCGGGCGGCTGGTTGCAGGCGGCGGAACAGGTGGCGCTGGCGCAACTGGCCGACCAGGCCGGGACGCACCGGATTCTGCTGCTGTCGGACGGGCAGGCGAATGAGGGCATTACCGACCGTGCCGAACTGGCCCGCCATGCCGGCGAGCTGCTGGCACGCGGCCTGATCACCAGCTGTGTGGGCATTGGTGACGGCTATGACGAGGATCTGCTCAGCGGCATGGCCGAGGCTGGTGGTGGCCGCCTGCATGATGCCGCCGAGGCCAGCGAGATTGATGAGGTGGTGCTGGGCGAGTTGCGCGAGGGCCGCGCCACGCTGGTGGAGCGCGCCACGTTGCGGTTGGAGGTGCCGGCCACGCTGCGGGCCGAGGTGCTGGGCGCCTGGTCTCACACCGCCCTGCCGGGCGCGATTGAGGTGATGGTGGGCAGCCTGCTGCCGGACCGCGCCAAGCGCGTGGTGTTCCGGCTGCATTGTCCCGAGGGCGAGGCGGGCAGCGCCTTCCTGCTCGGCCTGGCCGCCAATGGCGCCTTGCCGGATGCCAGCGGGCTGGCCGAGGCAGAGCCGGTGGAGGTGCAACTGCGCCTGGCCGGCGGCAGCGAAAACAACGCCCAGCCGCGCGACCTGGACCGCAGCCTGGCCGTGCTGCGCGCCTGGCAAACCGATGTGCTGCGCCGCATGGTGGCGATGAACCGCGATGGGGATCACCGCTCGGCCACGCAGTTCCTGCAGCGCCAACTGGGCTACATGGAACGCTACGGCCGTGGCCTGCCGGGGGCCGAGCCGATTTTGGCCGAGTTGGTGATGGTGCTGCGCCACGCCGATGAGACCTGGAGCGAGCGCACCCGCAAGGGCGTGTTTGCCATGTCCACGCAACTCTCCCGTGGCGAGGCAGACCTGCGTGCCGCCGCACCGCAGGCGATGCGCGAGCACTTCGAGCCGCGAGGACGGCGGTGAGCAGGCGCTACCTTGCCTATGGCTCCAACCTCTGTGCTGAGCAAATGGCCCAGCGGTGCCCAGCCGCTGTGGCCGGTGAGGTGGTGGAACTGAGGGACTGGCGCTTCGTCATCAACCGGCTCGGTGTGGCAACGATGCTGCCGGTGGTGAGGGCGCGGACCCTGGGGTTGACCTGGTACCTCACAGAGGCGTGCGAGGCGGCGCTGGACGGCTTTGAGGGTGTTGCCACCGGCCACTACCGCAAGACGGAGATTGTGGCAGGTGAGGCCTCCGCGCTGGTCTATCTCTCGGCGGAAGATCGCCAGGGATTTGCCCGCGATGGATACCTGAGCCGTATCGATGCGGCTGCCGCGCGGCTGGGCTTGCCGCCTAGTTACCGGCGCGAGTTGGCTTCCTGGGGCACCCTGGTCAGTCCCATGCTGGCCAAGCGGGTAATGCGCGAATACCGGCTTTCCCGAAACGGCGTGCATGGCCCACACCACTGGACGCGTGTGCTGGCGAACGGCCTGTCGCTGGCGGCGCTGACACCGGGTGCTGATGCTGCGGTGGTGGAACTCTTCGCGCTGCTACACGATTGTCGGCGGATCGATGAAGACGCGGACCTCGGGCACGGCGAACGGGCAGCGGAATTCGTCCGCCGCCTTGTTGATGAAGGCGTGGTGGCGCTGGCGCCGGAGCGCCTGGCAGTGCTGTGCGACGCCTGCGAACGCCACGAGTATGGCGACATTTCCGATGATCCGACCATTGGCTGTTGCTGGGATGCCGATCGGCTGGAACTCTCGCGCCTCGGCATTCGGCCCAGGGCTGAATATCTCAGTACTGTCGCAGCGCTCAACGAAGCGCTTCAGGCTGCGGCTTGGCAGCGCGGTCGCAAACGGGAGCTTGTGGTGGATTTCGCAGAGCGGTGGGCGATCGCTCACCAGAGGTCAGATGAACACCAAGCATAACCATGCGCATTCTCGATGTGAGTTAAAATGAACGGCACGTCGGCTAACCCTCGCGTATCGGCCGCAGATACTCGTGGTATGTGACGGTGGTACCGGCCGCGGTGATTACCTGCTGCTCTCCCACCCTGGCGCCACCACGGGCGCTGATGGCGGTCGCCATCGCCGCGACGCCCGGCCCGTCGACGACCCAGGACCGAATGGCCGTGACACCCGCCGCCAGCAGGTCCGCATCCACCGCCGCCTGGATCGCGGCAAAGACGCCGCGCTGGCGAAAGCCGGGCCGCACCCAGGACAGCAGCCCATGCGCTTCGCCAATCTCGGGCTTGAGCCTGCAGGCCTGCAGCCCGGCCAACTCGCCGTCGATCTCAGCGCACCAGCCAACCAGGTCTGGCGGCGGCGCCGTCACCATGGCGTGGCGCGCCAGCCCGGCCTCGACATAGCTCGCCTCGCCCTCGCGCCAGAGCGCTTCCGCGGGCGAGCCAGCCAGCGGCGCGTAGCGTTGCACCAGAATGGTCATGTCGTTCAGCTCCAGGAGATGGTGACGCTGCCATTGGCGCCAGCAGCTGCGCCGCGCTGGTTGCCGGCACCGCTGCCCGGCCCGCCCGCCGTGCCAACCACGATGGTGATGGTGCTGCCGGGCGTCAGCGCGCCACCCGCGAAGCTCTTCACCGCGCGGCCGCCAACGCCGCCATTGCCGGCAAAGCTGTCATAGGTGCCGCTCTTGTCCGAGGACTGGTCCCAGGCGCCGATGCCACCGCCGGCACCCGCGCCGGCCGCGAGGATGGCTTCAATGCTGCCGGCGATGGTGGCGGTGACGCGCATGCATGCCCCCGTTCACGCCAACAAATCCGCTGCGCCCTATGCGGATATCCCGTATGGTCCGGACCAATGGAGAACCGCGCCAGGCAGGGCTTCTCCGTGCGCAAAGCGAGCCGGCAGGAGCAACGCTCATGGCTACCGTGAAAGTGACCCGCGCGATGGCCGCCGCCGCCCTGCGGGAGGTGGATTGGACCAAGGTCGACGCGATGACAGATGCGGATATCGCCCGTCAGGTCGCGGACAACCCCGATGCCGGCGCGATCCTTCCCGACGGGGCCGCGGCTGCCGCCATCCGCGCCCGGGCGGCCGTCTAGCGGTCGCGTCTTCGCTTCCGTCGGTCCGCCTCATCCCAGGCGGCGGCCGTGTTGGTGAGGATGGCAAAGGCATCGACGATCCAAGCCGCCTGATCAGTCAGCCCGCCGCTATCCGGCCAGGTGGTGTATCCGCCCATGCCACCACGGCACGCCGTCCACAGCCGCACGAACATGCGGGTCCCGGTGGGAACCACCCAGGCCGGATTCTCGGGCCAGAGATCATCTCCGACGATCCACTCGCCCCCGCCGTCCGGGATCAGGCCGCCTGCGTAGGCGTCTGGGTCTCGGGCAAGGACGAGGGCGCCACGGAGTTTTTTTCCTGCACCGCCGTGACATGCGCGGCATTCCAGACCGCCCAACCGACGACCTCGAGTTCAGCTTGTGGAACGGCTTCCAGGAGATCCTCGGGTACCAGACCCTGCTCACGCCGGAAAACCGGCAGGTCAGGTCCCTCCCACCCACGCAACCCATGCCGGGCGGCAATGAAGGGGGTGACGTAGACGGTATGGTAATTGCGTCCGATCAGGTCGGCATAGGCCGGAACCTTCATGGCGGCACTGTCGATGACCGAGAGCTGCGCGGCCTGCGCGGGATCGGGATAGGTTCCCGCCGGCAGGGCGTCGATCTCGTCGAGCAGAGCCAGGAGGTCTGCCAGATTGGTGGGGCCGATCTCCTGCAGGGCCGACCGGCGGGCGGTCTGCAACTGTTCGCGGAACACCGGCTGCCCGGTCTCGCGCACCAGGTCGGCCTTCATGGCGGCGCGCGCGCGGAACGTCAGGGGCACGATGCTATAGGTGCGGCCGGAGCCGGGCGGTGCGACCACGATGGGATCGCGACGGCTGATGATGGTCATGCGTGGCCTCTCGCAAGAGTGGATCAGGGAGACGGGGGGAGCGGAGTGGTTGCCGGCACTGAAGGCGGCCTTGTCCCGCCGCCTGGACGTCGCGGCGGTGGCGAACTGATCAGTAGGCGGTCAGGAACACGGAGGCGTCCGGCCCGTCGGCCTCGAAGCCGATGGCGTCGACGCCCAGTTCATCGCGGAGACTCGGGTTGAGCCGGACGGTCCGCACCGCGGGGAACCCCAAGGCGAACCGATTGCCGGCGCCGGCGCCAATGATCGCCAGCAGGGAGTTGGAGCTGCCATTGCTGAAGCGTGACCACCGGCTGCTGGAATTGTTGGTGGTCATCAGCGGATCGAGGGTGCCGGAGACCTGGCGCGAGGTCGGCACGGCGGCATCGACGCCCTGCGCCGCCTCGGGATTGTCTGGCAGGACCACGGTGACGTTGGCGTTGCAGACGAGGGTACGGAGCCTCGCCGTCTCACCCCCCATCTGCATCTTCTTGTTGATGAAGCGTGGCGGTGTCTGCCGGCTGATGCCGAGCGCGGCGGCCGGCAGCGTTACCGTCGCCCCGTAGGCGGTTGGCTGGGCCTTCATCTCGAAGGTCAGGAAGGCGATACCGCCCGACGTGAGTTCGATGCTCCACGATCCCATCGCGCCGACGAACTTCCAAACGAGACCGTCGGCATAGGAGTAGAGCGTGACCGTCTTGAACAGGCTCTCATCCGAAGTGGGGCTGTAGCGGACATTGATCGGGATCTGCGCCAGGGTGGTGGCACTCGGCGGCGTATCCAGCAGGCTGCCGACGGTGGCAACCCGACCGGCGGTATAGTCCAAGATGAAGGTTTCATCCGCCGGTGTGCCGGTCAGGATCAGCGGCATACCGCGATACAGTTGGGCGGTGGCGGCAAAGGGCGTCGCCAGGGTGGCGCTCAGCGATGTGCCGGCGGTGCAGGCGGTCGGTGCGCCGATCGCGGTGGGGGTGACGGTCTCGGCCATGGCGCAGGCGCGCATCAGCTTGCCCCATTCTGGCGCGGTGCCGGGTGCGCCCGACCCCCGCAGCGGCATGCGGATGCGGACATTCGCGCCGATGCGGCCGTTGATACTGGGCGCGCGATCCAGGCTC
>CAMCDA010000272.1 GCA_945873195.1 Asaia bogorensis | reverse complement strand
CAGCAGACGTTGCTGGTCAGCTCGGGCCCAGCCATTTTGGCTGTCTGCCCGCGGTTGGTTCGATGATCCGGAGCTCACTGCATATCGCCGTGAAGCAGCGGCATTGCCCAATATGTGGTAGATCGCCAATCTCTTCCTATGGTGACATCGACTCGACGGGCACCCCGACTTCCTGATGCTGACCAAACAGCCCTGCCCTTGACGGGCGCGGCGGCCGACCGGTCAACGACCACGGTTGCCTCCGTTCGCGTGACCTTGCCGGCCAATCTCCCGGCGGCGCTGCAAACCCTCGATGAAACCGAACTACAGGCGCTGTTTGAGGCCCTCGTCGCGGAGCGTCAGCGTCGACAGTTGTCGCCCCTGCCAGCTGCGCCACTGCCGCCCCCGATCGCTTCGGCTCCCCCTCAAACCGGGCATAGAGCACCACCGGCACGGCCGGGAAAAAGCGATGACGTTCCATTGGGCAAGGCGAATTTGATCCGCGCGTCTTTTCGGTCAGGAATGAAACCGGCCGTAATTGCTCGATCGTTCGGCTTGTCGCAGGCAGCCGTCATGACCGTCCTGGGGACGACCAACCCATCGAAATGATGGGATGATTGAGAAAAGCGGGGCCTGAGCCCCGCTCTCGTTCAACAGTCCATGTATGGCTGGTGGGCGGTATCAACCCACGATGCGGTAGACACTGTAGGACCCCTTGGCCCCTTCCTTGTTCGGCCCGACTTGGCGGACGCGGTCGAGGACGTCGACCTGGGTGCCCTTCTTCTTCAATCCGGCGAGGAAGCCCCTGACCGTATGACTCTGCCACGCGGTGGCCTCCATGATCTGGGCGATGGTTGCACCATCGTCCCGGCGTAGCAGGCCCAGCACCGCCTGCTGCTTGGTGCCCTCGCGCGGCGGCCGTGGCGCCCCGGCGGGGCGTCCGGGCTTCCCGGCCAGGGCAATGCTCAGGGCCGCCATCGGCGCTTCCAAGGCGCCAATGATGTCGATCTCGCGGTTGGTCTCGTCGTTCCAGGCATCAAGAACAGCGTGCGCCGCCGCCGCAAGGCCGCGGGGGACACGCGGGAGCGATCCCGGTTGTTTGACCTGCCCCGCATCGATTTCGTCGGCGATCGCGGAAGCTTCAGCCTGAGTTGCCTCATCGATCTCGGTTGCGACCGGTTCATTCGTAGTCGCCGACGGCGCCACCACCATCCAGCCGCCCTCCACTTCGGCGACGCTGTGTTCGATACCAGTCCGGCGTGTGGCGTTCTCGGCGCTCCGCTTGGCGTTGAACTTGGTCTGTGGCGTGGGAGGCTGCGTCATGATCGGGTCTCCTGGGTAGGGAGGGCGACCGCCGCCCCCCTACGACCCGGAGCCCCGCCGGGCAGCACCCGGTCGGGGCCGTCGTAGGATTGGGTGCCGTTCAGACCCCGAGGAACTCCGTAATCTCCTTCAAGCGCTCGGTGATGAAGCCGAGGCTGCCGGCGTCGCCCCAGGTCACGCGTTCGGGATTGGTACCAAAATGGTCGTCGCTGGCGGCGGCGATCCGGGCCAACAGGGCGTCGATCTCGGCTTTGCCCGCCATGAAGGCGGCCAGGGCGACTTCGTTGGTCTTTGGGGTGGTGGTCATCTGGTCCTCCATCCGCGGGAGGTTTGTTCTCTCCGCGTGATGGACCATTCGCGCTGGGGTGCGCGGGAGCCAAGCGGGATTGGGGGTAGTTTCATTGCGTAAGTGGTCGGCGGTCGAATCATCCTGTTCCAGACCCAAGCAAGCGATCATCGATGGCCCGATTGAGCGGATCGGCGTCCTCATCACCCCCCAAACATCGGCGTGGCTTGTACAGCCTCAGGAATAGCGCCCCCACGATCACTATATGTGAACAGGCCGTTGCGCCAATCAACATCGCTGTCGCCAGAGCCGATGGCGGCGGCATCGTGATCGAGCATTTCGGGCTGCAGCACTGGGTGAACGCGCCGATTGGCTTGTGTGCCATGGGCGAACTGATCTTCGCCTGCGGTCTGCCGGGCTGGGCCGTCGTGTGATCGTATTCAACTTCATCGAGCGACACCAAGCCAGGAGATCGATAATGGCGCCACGAAGCTCGGGGCGTTCGGCCGTCAGAAGCCGCCTTGTCCTGTGTATTGGGGAGACCGATGGTGCGCCGTACGGCTATCCGAGACGTCGATTCAGAGATTACCTGCGGAATCAACGACGGTCGGCATCAAGCGGGTGACCGCTTCCGGGGCTAATGCCGTGCCGCGCGATGCGTTGAACAGGTCCAGCACGATGCTGACATCTCTGTCGTGCATCCGCCCGTTCAGCAGGAACTCGGTAGCCGGGCCGAACAGGTCCTCGGTTACTTGGCGCAGCTCTTCGCCCTTTACGGAAGGAAGGGCCTCTCCGACATAGGTTTCCAGCACTGTTCGGTTCGCGGAATTGGCGCACCAGGAAAGGGTCTGGCTCAGGCAGGCAGTCACCGCCCGGGCCGTTGCCCCGTTCTGCACGAGCCAGGGCCGGTGCGCGAGCAGGATCACCGCCTGGTATCCACCCAGCGCCCCGATGACCGAGGTAAGCGACGAAAATCCGTTCGCCATCGCCATGCGGGTGAACGGTGCTCCGAGCAAGGTCGCGTCGAATTCGCCGCGGAGCAGCTTGTCGTAGCGCCGGTCGGTGGCGCCCGCGTAGACGATCTCGACGTCCCGGTGCCGATCGATCCCGGCGCGGCGCAGGATCTCGTAGAGCGCGCTCGCGTAACCGGTATCGGTGTCGACCGCGATCCGCCTGCCGCGCAGTGCGGCGATGCTGCCAATTTCGGGCCGCGCCATCAAACGCAGGAAACCGCGATGCACGCCGGCGATCGCGACCAGTTGGCCCGCGTTGGGATGCGGCCGCACCGAACAGTCTATCAGGTCATCCAGTGACATGCCGACGATGGAGTTCGGACCGTCCAGGGCGATCCTGTCCGCCTCGTTGGCATCGGTGACGTAATGTCGCGACGGGACCCATGGCGCCGTGGGGTCCTCCGCCCGCCGCCGGTCGGCCACCGCGAAGAGCACAGCAGTCGCGTCGCGGAATAGCGCGATTTCAACCGGCGGACTGGCCTCGGGAGCCGTCGCGGCGCGAGCCGGTGCGTCACGCATCATCGCCGACGCCAGGGCGAAGCCCGTTACCGCGGTGGTCACCCGTCGTCGAGATAGCATGTTCACCCCTGCACATCGGAGACGGGAGGGTAGTCAAAGCTGGTTGGGAGGTAAATCCGTGCCAAATGACGTGCGGCGACCTGAAGTCTCCGTGCGACAGGGCGGAGGCTGCTGGTCTTGTGAAGCGCCTGGGCTACGTCCACCGACAGCGGGGTGCCGCAGGCCCGCGGAGCCGTCTTTCCCGACGCTCGCGACGTCTCATGACAACAATCCAGGCTGTCAAACTCGCCCGGCAGGCACTGCTCACCGGGCCGCCGATGTTCCGCGTCACTGGCATCGCCCACGAGACCCTGAAATCCGGCAGCGGCGAGGCCTTGCCATCGGACGTCGTTATCCGTGTCGCGGCCCTGGCCCGGGAGGCACTGCTAGCCGATGCTGGCGCATTCCGCGTGGCTGCCGTGGAAAGGGAAGTCTTGGTGTCGGACGCAAACGCATCGCCGTCGTCGGATGCGGCACCACGGTTCTGGACGACGATCCTGCATAGTTGCCGCGCGAGAAACCCGCTGACACCCGATCTCGGTACGCAACAATACCGAAGCCATCCACTCATCCCTGGAGGCAACCATGACCGATCCAGCCAGCAGCGGAGCGGCCGGAGCCGCAGCGTTCAAAGCCGTGGAAGGTGCGTCCGCCGTGGCGGTCGGCGGTGCGGGTCTTGCTGCGGTGGTTATCATGTTGATGACACCACCCCGATCGCCGCGCGAATGGGCGGTTGGACTGATCAGCACCGTCGTATCGAGCATCGGCGGCGGCGCGGCGGTGATCGAGCACTTTGGCCTGCAGCACTGGGTGAACGCGCCGATTGGCTTGTGTGCTATGGGCGGGCTGATCTTCGCCTGCGGTCTCCCGGGCTGGGCCATCGTGCGATGGGTGTTCAACTTCATCGACCGGAACCGCGATGCCGGCATCGACGATGTCGCGCAAAAACTGCCGGGCTTTCGCAAAGGGCCGCATAGTGATGGCTGATACCGAATGATCATCAAGTGACGGGACGTCCGCGTTTACATCGCTCGGAACCATCACCTCCATTGGCGGGTCGCTCTTGGGCGGCCCGCCCTTTTTTGCGTCTGTGCGTCGAATGTTGAAACGGACAGCCAACGGTCTCCGACGCCTCGCATGAACCGAGGGTGCCCCGCGCACCCTGACATACTTTGACATGGTCCTGACATGCTGCTGTCGCCTGCCTTCGGCATCTATCAGTCCCTCAGTGGTATGGATTCTCCGAACATGCGAACCGCCTTATCGTTAGCGATGGCAGTCATCGGTCTGATGCTACCGGCGACCGGCGTCCTCGCCGCTCCAGGGCCTGCCGGTCATGGCCATGGCGGTGCCCCCGCGGCTCTTCTCGGAGAACCCGCGCCGCGCGGCCAGGACCGGCCGGTCCCGATCGTGGTGACCGACTTCGCGTACGGTTTGAAGACCGTCACCGTGAAGGTTGGCGAAACTATCCGGGTTCATGATCTCAAACAAGAACACTGTACTGCACGAATTCTGCATCAATACCGAGGCGGAGCACGCAGAGCACCGGCCGATGATGGCGATGATGATGGAGCAGGGGATGATCACGCCTGACAGGGTCTAACGACCGCCGAACAGGCGGATCTAGGTGACGTCCGGCTTGACGGGAGGCAACTCGATGCGCTCGTAGACCTGCTGTGGACACTGCAAAGCCTCGGGGGAACGCCGCCTCGCAATTCGGGCAGGGCGGACAGGGTGGTATCGATCACCCGGTCCGGCTTCGGATGCAGCGTCTGCCCGACACCCGGGCGGCTCTTGCGTGGCGGGCGAGCGCCGCCCGCGACCGGGCGGTCCTGCTTCTGGCCTTGGGAGGGAGGCTTGGACGAATTGTCCGGTGTCTTCGACTTAGACCCGACTCGAGCGTGACCGTGTCAAGCGTTGTTTTACGCCGAACTCAGATACCGACGCTCGCCGCTGCATCCGGGGAGCGGCAGCCCACCGCTACCCCGGGGTGAGCAATTACGGAACAACTGCCGTTCCCGACGCAAGAGTTCGCCCACAAGGGCACCTATAAGCTGTTCGGCATGGTTATACCCCGTTCACGCGATAACCCGGAAGTTTGTTGGGTCGATGACACGGAAATTGTCTGTCACCTCATCGCAGTAGATATTCCAGTGAGCTGGCACTTCGTGTCGCAAAAATCCCAGCATCGCCGCGCTGAAATCCCTGAAGTTGGCGTAGCACCTGTTGTGAGTGGTATGTCTATGCATCAGCCCCCACAACCGCTCGATCGGGTTGAGATGCGGGCAGTAGGCCGGAACGAAATGCAGCCTGATCCGGCAGTCAGGTCTTGCCAACCAGGCCTTCACCAGTTTCGCGTGATGGTATCTGGCATTGTCCAGATAAACGTGAATGTGGCGCATGCCTGGGTACATCGCCTCGATCGCCATCAACAGCATGATCGTGCTTAAGGCGTCCACCGTCAGCACATCTTTCATGATGGTCTGACCGGTTTCCAGGTTGATGGCACCGTGAATGTTCAGACGGTCCCGGCCGCTGCTTTGTTCCACCGCAACCGGCATATCCCCCGGAGCCCAACAGCCAACCGGGCGCACAGTGTGGGTCGGATGCGCCGCATCGACGAAGATCACCGCTTCATCCGCCGCGAGCTGGTTCATGCGGCCCTCGTAGTCCTTGATGAAACCGGCCTGCTTCACCGGATCCAGCTTGCGGGAGATCGTCTTGGGCCTGCGGTGTTCCATGCCAAGCCGGTGGAGCAACGCGATCAGCCCCGATCGGGTCTGGTAGTCGATTGAGAATTCCGCTTCGATCCATGCTCCCACCGTGCGTGTCGTGCGTGGCAGGGTCGCGGTGATCCAAGCCTTCAGTTTGTCCTGCTGGTCCGCCGTCCGCCGTCCGCCGTCAGCCGGCAACTACCACCTTCATGGTTGAAGCTTGCCAGGCCCTCGATCCCGTCTTCCTGATACAGTTGATACCAGGCCCGGACTGTATCGTCGTCGAGCAACAGAACCTTCGCGATGTTGGCGCAACTCATCCCGTCGTCCAGCAGAACCAGCGCGTTGGCGCGTCGCGCCAGCCGGTGGGCCGCGGAGCCATCACGGGCCAGTTCGATCAGGTAACGCCGCGATTCGGCGTCAAGGAAGCCAGCGAGGATCATCAGTAGAGCAGAATCGCCTCACCTCCGGTTGGCAAGAGGTTTTTCGGATT
>CAMCDA010000271.1 GCA_945873195.1 Asaia bogorensis | reverse complement strand
CCGAATAGTTCAATCAGAAGAGCTTCAAGATCCGGACGGCTCAGCGCGGAAAGGGCGGGCGGCGGCGGCACATGATGCAGAGAGTCCACGACGCCGAATCGGTGCAAGAGAAAAATGCGGCGGTGCCCGTGGTTTTGCCCCTATTACCGCCGAACGCATCAAGTCGCTGATGTTCACCTTCGACGACCTGCAACGCCTGTCCGGCGCCGCCGTGCAGGTGCTGCTGCGCGCGATCGAGAAGGACAAGCTGCCGATCGCCCTGAAGGGCGCGTCGGAGAAAATCCGCGACCTGTTCCTCTCCAACCTCTCCGAACGCGCCGCCAAAATGCTCCGCGAGGACATGGAAGCCCTCGGCCCCGTCCGCGTCCGCGACGTCGACGAAGCGCAGGGCACCATCGTCCAGCTCGCGAAGGAACTCGCGGCGCAAGGCCAGATCGAGATCAACACCGACAAGGACGATGAGGTGATCCAGTGATCCCGCTGCCCGACATCGACGCGGCCGAGGGCACCACCCGCCCCTGGGACCCAAGGACAGCCGCGTTCGAATTGGACGAAGGCCCCGCGCCCGGCCTGCCGCCGATCCGCCGCCGGTCGCTGTTCGAGGAGGATTTCGACCTGCCGCCCCAGGCCGAGGCGCCGCCCGAACCGGAAATCATCACCCCGACCTTCAGCCTCGCGGAATGCGAAGCCTGCCGGGAAGAAGCCTGGCATGCGGGCCAGGCCGCCGAACGGGAAGCAATCCGCGCCGCCGACAGCATCGCCACGCGGGATGCCCTGGCCGCGATCGCCACGCATCTGGGCGTGGCGCGGGCCGACTCCGCCGAAATCGCTGGGGACGCGGCCGAGGCGCTGGCGCAATTGCTGCTGGATACGCTGGCCGCGCTGTTCCCCGCCTTGTGCGCCCGCTTCGGTGCGGCCGAGGCGGCCTCCGTCGCGCGGTCGATCCTGCCGGCACTGCGCCTGGAACCACACGCCACGATCCGCCTGGCGCCGGCGCTGGTCCCCGCCATCACCGACAAGATCCGGCAAGCCGACCCCAGTCTGCTCGAACGGCTGGACATCCTGCCCGACACCGGCATGGCGGCCGGCGACATCCGCATCGCCTGGCGAAATGGAGAGGCCCGTCGCGACGTGGCCGAACTATGGACCGAAATCGGCGACATCCTCGGGCAGGCCGGCTGGCCGCCCGTCCCCGCGCGCATCAAGGAGACGATGAATGTCGAATGACATGGACCTGGCGGAACTCGGCGATCCCTCCGAGAACAGCGGCACACGCTCCACCCGGGAACTGGAAGCCGTCTACGACATCCCGGTCACGGTCAGCGCCGTCCTCGGGAAAACCACCATGCAGGTCAGCCAGTTGCTGAAACTGGGCCGCGGCGCCGTCGTCGAACTCGACCGCAAGCTGGGGGAGGCGATCGACATCTATGTCAATAACCGCCTGGTCGCGCGCGGTGAGGTCGTGATGGTCGATGACACCCGCCTGGGCGTGACGATGACGGAAATCGTCAAGGCGGACCGCGCGGCCTCATGAAAGTCCTGATCATCGGCTCCCTGGGCGGTGATCTCGGCCAGGCTGCCCGCCTCGCCCGCGAGCGTGGCGCTCGGCTTGACCAGGCGGACTCGCCCGAACAGGCGCTGATCCGGCTGCGAACCGATCCGGGCATCGACCTGGTGCTGTGCGACATCGCGCATGACATCGCCGGCCTGATCACGGCGCTGGCGGCGGAGCGCATGGCGGTGCCGGTCGTCGCCTGCGGCACCGGGGACGATCCGGAGGCCGCGCTGGCGGCGATGCGGGCCGGCGCGCGGGAATTCCTGCCGCTGCCGCCCGACGCCGACCTGATCGCCGCGATCCTTGAAGCCGCGTCCGGGGAAACCCACGCCCTGATCGCCCGCGACCCCGCCATGGTCGCCACCATCCAACGCGCCGAACAGGTCGCCCGCGCCGAGGCGTCCGTCCTGATCACCGGCGAATCCGGCACCGGCAAGGAGGTCCTGGCGCGGCATATCCACCGCCGCTCCCGCCGCTCCGGGGGGCCGTTCGTCGCGCTGAACTGCGCGGCGATCCCGGACAACCTGCTGGAATCGGAACTGTTCGGACACGAAAAGGGCGCGTTTTCAGGCGCGCTGGCCCGCCGCCTGGGCCGGTTCGAGGCGGCGAACAACGGCACCCTGCTGCTGGATGAAATCGGAGAGATGGATATCCGCCTGCAGGCCAAGCTGCTGCGCGCGGTGCAGGAACGGGAAATCGACCGGCTGGGCGGCAACGCGCCGGTCAAGGTGAATGTCCGCATCCTGGCCGCCACCAACCGCGACCTGCGGGCCGAGGTCGCCCGCGGCACCTTCCGCGAAGACCTGTTCTTCCGCCTGAACGTCGTCACCCTGCCGATCCCGCCGTTGCGGGAACGCCCCGGCGATATCGCGGTCCTGGCCGATTATTTCGCGCGCAAATACGCCGAGGTGAACGGCGTGCCCTATCGCCCGATCGCCGCCCTCGCCGAACGCCGCCTGCTGACGCATGGCTGGCGCGGGAATGTCCGCGAACTGGAAAACGTCATCCACCGCGCCGTGATCCTGGCGCATGGCGCGGAAATCGGGCCGGAGGCGGTGGAACTCGCCGCCCCCGATGGCGCGGTCGCCCGCGCGCCCATGGCGGGTCCGGGTGGCGTCGCCAGCCTGGTCGGCCGGCGAATGGAGGAAGTCGAGCGCGACCTGATCATCGAGACGCTGGGCCACACGCTGGGCAACCGCACGCATGCGGCGACGATCCTGGGCATTTCGATCCGCGCGCTGCGGAACAAGCTGCGCGACTACGCCGGCCAGGGCGTGCCGGTGCCGCCCCCGGCGACCGGGTTGTCGACGACACCCTCCGACTTGGCGGCCTGACCGGCGATGGCGGGCTTGATGGACCTCGCGGGGCGGCTGCCCGGCCTTGGCGCCGATATCCGCCGGTTCACGCCCGGCAGCGATATCGGCCTGGCGCTAGGCGTCGTCCTGCTGCTGTCCGTAATGGTCGTGCCGCTGCCGACGATGCTGCTGGATGCCGGCCTGGCGATTTCCATCACGCTGTCCGTGCTGATGCTGATGGTCGCGCTGTTCCTGAACCGCCCGCTGGATTTCACCAGCTTCCCGACCCTGCTGCTGCTCACCACGCTGCTGCGGCTGTCGCTGAACGTCGCGACGACCCGGCTGATCCTGGCGCATGGCAACGAAGGCCCGGCCGCCGCGGGCCATGTCGTGGCGGCCTTCGGCGGCTTCCTGATGGGCGGCGACGTCATCATCGGGCTGATCATCTTCATCATCCTGATGGTCGTGAACTTCATGGTGATCACCAAGGGTTCCGGCCGCATCGCGGAAGTCGCCGCCCGGTTCAGCCTCGATGCCATGCCCGGCAAGCAGATGGCGATCGACGCCGACCTCTCCGCCGGCCTGATCGATGAGAAGACCGCCCGCCAGCGCCGCCGCGACCTGGAAGGCGAGAGCGGGTTCTACGGCGCCATGGACGGTGCCGCCAAATTCGTCCGCGGCGACGCCATCGCCGGCCTGATCATCACGGCCATCAACATCCTGGGTGGGCTGGCCATCGGCGTACTGCGCCACAAGATGCCCTTCGCCGAGGCCGCCGCGACCTTCACCACCCTGACCGCCGGCGACGGCCTGGTGACTCAGATCCCGGCGCTGCTGGTTTCCACCGCCGCCGGCATCGTCGTGACCAAGGGCGGCATGGACGGGCCGGCGGACGTCGCCCTGCTGCGGCA
The DNA here is from genome assembly GCA_945873195.1 of Asaia bogorensis. Taxonomy (GTDB): domain Bacteria; phylum Pseudomonadota; class Alphaproteobacteria; order Acetobacterales; family Acetobacteraceae; genus Rhodopila; species Rhodopila bogorensis_A. The sequence continues at coordinate 2,633 of CAMCDA010000271.1, read as the reverse complement.
ACTGGGCGGCAGCCCGAAGCCGCTCGCGATGGCGGCGGGTGCCGCGGGCGTGCTGGCGCTGATGCCCGGCCTGCCGGCACTGCCCTTCCTGGCGCTGGCGGGCCTGGCCGGCGGCGGCGCCTGGCTGCGGTTCAAGCACCCCCCGCCGGACGAGGACGAGGCGCCCATCCAGGCCAGCCCCTCGGAACCACCGATCGCCGATGCGCTCCGCATCGATATGATCCGCCTGGAACTCGGCTATGGGCTGCTGGCCCTGGCCGGCGGCGACGCGCCCCGGCTGACGGAACAGATCAAGGGGCTGCGGCGGTCGATCGCGGCCGAGATGGGGTTCATCCTGCCGCCCGTCCGCATCCAGGACAACATGGAGCTGGGGGCCGATTCCTACGTCATCCGGGTCAAGGAAATCGAGGCCGGGCGCGGCGAATTGCGCCCGACCCGCCTGTTGGCGATGGACCCGCGCGGCGGCGTGGCGGCGGTGCCTGGCGAACAGACCCGCGAGCCCGCCTTTGGCCTGCCGGCGCTGTGGATCGACCCGGCGGACAAGGAACAGGCGATGTTCCTCGGCTGCACCGTCGTCGATCCATCCAGCGTCCTCACCACGCATCTGACCGAGATCACGCGGGAGAACGTCGCCGAACTGCTGTCCTACTCCGAGACGCAGAAGCTGCTGGATGAGCTGCCGCGCGAACACCAGAAGCTGGTCGCCGACCTGATCCCCGGCCAGTTCACCGTCGGCGGCGTGCAGCGCGTGTTGCAGACCCTGCTGGCCGAACGCGTGTCCGTGCGCGACCTGACCACGATCCTCGAGGGGATTCAGGAAGCGGTGGCCAGTCCCAACCGCTCGATCCAGGCGATCACCGCCCATGTGCGCGCCCGCCTGGCCCGCCAGTTGAGCGACTCGCACACCGCGTCGGGCGGCTATATCCCGCTGGTCACGCTGTCACCGGAATGGGAAGCGGCCTTCGCGGAAGCGCTGGTCGGCCCGCCGGAGGACCGCCAACTGGCCATCGCCCCCGGCCGCTTGCAGGAATTCATGCTGCGGCTGCGCGCGGTGTTCGAGACCGCCTCGGCCAGCGGCGAATCCCCCGTCCTACTGACCAGCGGCGGCATCCGCTTCCCGGTGCGCGCGATCGTCGAGCGGGTGCGTCCGAACACGGCGGTGCTGGCCCAGGCGGAAATCTTCCCGAAAGCCCGTATCCGCACGGTGGGGACGATATGACCGGCCGCTCCCGCGTGCCACCTGACCCCAGGCGCCGCCGATGCGGCTGAAGCTGTTCCACGCGCCCACCGTTGGGGCGGCCATGGCCCAGGTGCGAGAGACCTTCGGGGCCGATGCGCTGATCCTTGGCACGCGTCATCTGCCCGATGGTGTGGAGATCACCGCCGCGCTGGAACCTGACGAGGCCGATAACCCGGCACCTGTCACCAATCCACCCGCCGCCGGGGGCACCCTCCCTGCCTGGATCAGGCCCATTGGCGCCAAGCCCAATCCCGCCGAGATGGACCCGGCGCGCCTCGCCGCGCTGCGCTTCCATGGTATCCCCGAGGCGCTGCATCCGGCCCTTGCGCAGGGGCCTCTCGACCAGGCACTCGCGGAGTCGCTGCCGTTCTTGCCCCTGCCCCTCGGTCCCACCGATCCGCCCTTGCTGCTTGTCGGTCCGCCGGGCGCCGGCAAGACCTTGACCACCGTCCGCCTCGCGACCCGCATGGTCATGGCCGGCGCCCCGCCGATGGTCATCACCGCCGACGACCAGCGCGCCGGCGCAACCGAGCAGCTTGCCGCATTTACCCGCCTGCTGCGGATCAACCTGATCGTAGCCAGCCATCCGCTGACCCTCGCCCGTGCCCTGACCCGGCGCGGCGCGGAACCGGCGCTGATCGACGGGCCGGGCACCGATCCCTTCGATCCGGCCGCCGCCGCCGATCTTCGCGCCCTGGCAGGTTCGGCGAACGCGACGATGACGCTGGTGCTGCCCGCCGGCCTCGATCCGGCCGAGGCCACCGACCTCGCCTTGGCCTATGCCGAGATCGGCGCCCGCCTGCTGATCGTCACCCGGCTCGATCTCGCGCGCCGGGTGGGCGCGGTGGTGGCCGCCGCCGCGACCGTGCGCCTGCCGCTGACCGAGGCCGGGATCGGCCCGGACGCGGCCGGCGGCCTGACCGCCTTGACACCCGCCTTCCTGGCCGCCCGCATCATGCAAACCGGAATGCCCCGCCATGACCGACGCGCCGCCTGATCACCCCCCGGCTGATCGCCCCCTGCCTGATCGCCCCCTGCCTGATCGCCCCCGCCTTATCGCGATCGCATCCGGCAAGGGGGGCGTCGGCAAGACCTGGTTCGCGATCACGCTCGCCCAGGCCCTGTCGCGCTTCGGCCAGCGGGTGCTGCTGTTCGATGGTGACCTCGGTTTGGCCAATGTCGATGTGCAACTCGGCCTGACGCCCACCCATGACCTCGGCGCCGTGCTGTCCGGGCGTGTGCGGCTAACCCATCTTTAACGCCTTTTTGACCACTTACCGTAACGAACAGCCCGAAAATGGTGGAAATCCGCCATTTGACTCCGGGAATTCATTTGTAGTGCCATAATGTTTTGCGAAATCCATTGACGCCGCCGGCCGCCAGACCCACCTTC
>CAMCDA010000270.1 GCA_945873195.1 Asaia bogorensis | reverse complement strand
ACGCGATCATCGAACCGCTCGACCATTACGTCAGAGCTCGCCTGCGCCCTGCCTGATTGGCGCAAGCACGGTTGTTTCCGTCGCCCGTTTGACCGCCGGCGTTCGGAGAACCCGCCACCTGCGTGCCCGTGGTTGTGCCCCTATTACTTCATCTTCGGCTTACCCGTTGAATTCCCAGGCTATGCACTCGATTATTCTCAGGCAGCTCGGCGTCCGGAATCCCGGAAGCGCTTCTCCTGGGTCATTCTCAAGGCGCACACGCGGAACACGGGCCGCGTTCGGTTGCGCACGACCGACCCGCGTGATCCGCCGGAGATCAACTTCATGAATTTCGGGGATGGCAAGCGTCTCGATGATCCCGATCTCGATGCGCTGGAGCACGCGGTCGAATTCGTCCGCGACTTCATGCGCGAGGCGCGCGCCGAAGGCGTGAAGACGCGGGAGGTCTTCCCGGGCGAGCACCTGACCGGTTCGGCGCTCCGGGACGCCATCATGACACGCGCCTGGGGACACCATGCCTCCTGCACCTGTTCCATCGGGCCATCCGATGATCCGAACGCCGTCCTCGACAGCGATTTCCGGGTGCATCGTCTCCCCGCGCGGAACCTCCGGGTCGTCGATGCATCGGTCTTCCCCAAAATTCCGGGGTATTTCGTAGTGCTACCTACCTACATGATCGCGGAGAAAGCAGCAGACGTCATCCTGGCCGATGCGGGGGCGCAAACGATGCCGCTCCGAAATTGATTCCCCCGCCTTGACGCCATCCCCCCCACCCGGCCCACAATCAGCGAGCCTCAAGGGGGAAACCAGATGTTGAAAATCGGCGCGGTGATGTTCTTCACCTCCTACTCCATGCAGCCCGCCGCGCTGGCGCGCGCGCTGGAGGAACGCGGATTCGAATCCCTCTGGGTGCCCGAGCACACGCACATCCCCTCCTCCCGCAAGACCCAGTACCCCGCGGGCGGGCCGCTGATCCGGCCGTACTACGACATCATGGACCCGTTCCTGGCCCTGACCGCCGCCGCCGCCGTGACCACCAACCTCCGCCTCGGCACCGGCATCGCCCTGGTCGCCCAGCGGGATCCGATCATCACCGCCAAGGTCGTTGCCACCCTCGACCAGATATCCAACGGCCGCTTCCTGTTCGGCGTCGGCAACGGCTGGAACCAGGACGAGATCGAGAACCACGGCACCGAGTTCAAAACCCGCCACAAGCTGGCCCGCGAACGGATCGAGGCGATGAAGGCGATCTGGACGCAGGAGGAACCCGAGTACCACGGCGAACTGGTCAACTTCGACAAGATGAAGATGTGGCCGAAGCCGGTGCAGAAGCCCTATCCCCCGATCATCGTCGGCGGCGCCTTCCCCTATGCGGCGAAGCGCGCGATCGCCTATGGCGACGGCTGGATCCCCCGCGCCGACCGCCTGGAAAAAGGCGGCGTCGGCGTCATCATCGATGATTTCCGCAAGATGGCGGTGGAAGCCGGGCGCGACCTCGCGACCCTGCCGATCACGATCTTCCGCGTGCCCGACGAACTCGATCGCCTGAAATTCTGTGAGGAAATCGGCATCGACCGCGTCGTCTTCACCCTGCCGGCCGAGAAGGAGGACAAGCTGCTACCGATCCTCGACCGCTGGGCCGACCTCCAGCGCCAGATGGGCGGCTGACCGGGATGGCGCCGAAGCTGGGCTACCTGCTCCCGACGCGGGAGCGGATCATGGAAGGCAAGCCCGAAACCGGGCCGATGCTCACGCTCGCCGAACGGGCGGCGGGGCTGGGGTTCGATTCGATCTGGGTCGGCGACTCGTTGCTGGCGCGTCCCCGGCATGAGCCGCTGACGCTGCTGGCCGGCGTCGCGGGGCGGGTGCCGGAGGTGGAACTCGGGACCGCGGTGCTGCTGCCGGCGCTGCGGAACCCGGTCGTGCTGGCGCACCAGATCGCCACGCTGGACCAGGTCAGCGAGGGACGGTTCATCCTGGGCGTCGGCATCGCCGCCGACGCACCCCCGATCCGCGCGGAGTTCACCGCGGCCGGCGTCCCCTTCGACAAGCGGGTCGGCCGGATGATGGAGGGGCTGCGGCTGATGCGCGCGCTCTGGACCGGACAGCCCGTGGATTGGGACGGACGCTGGCAGGTCTCGGCCGGGACGTTGGCGCCGACGCCCTTCCGCACGGGCGGGCCGCCGGTCTGGATCGGCGGCAACCTGAAGGCGAGCCTCGACCGCGCCGGCAAGCATTTCGACGGCTGGTTCCCGATCGCGCCCTCACCCGAGACCTTCGCGACGCAATGGGCCGATATCAAGGCCACTGCCCGTGCCGAGGGCCGCGACGCGGACGCCATGACCGGGGCGATGTACCTGACCATCGCGCTGGATGAGGACGCGGCAAAGGCGGAGGCGCGGCTGGATTCGTTTCTGGAGACTTACTACAGCGCCCCCGCAGCCCTGCTGCGCCGCCGCCAGGCCTGCTACGCGGGGCCGGAGGCGGGGTTGGGCGCGTATCTGAAATCCTACGCCGATGCTGGCGTCAGCCACCTGATGCTGCGCTTCGCCGGAGATCCGGAGCGGCAGATGGAAGCGGCGGCGAGGGTGCGGCGCGGGTTGGGGTGGTAAGTCGCACTCCTCCTTGTCGTGACACGAAGTAGAACGGATGCGGGGACCGGGATGTCCGGTCCCCACGTCGTCAGGCCCGCACCACGCCCTCCACCGCCCGCGCAATTGCGAACAGCCTCGCATCGCCCATCGTCTCCCCGGTCAGCATCAGACCGACCGGGGCCTCGCCTTCGCGGTGGCAGGGCAGGCTGATCGAGCACCGATCGAGGAAATTCCCCAGCGCCGTGTTCCGCAGCGTCAGCAGGTTCACGCGGTTGTATTCCCGCTCATCATCCAGCGACGCGATCGGCGGCGCCACGACCGGCACCGTCGGCATCATTACGCTGTCGAATTCCGCCGTCCGTGCATTGAAGCTGGCAACCAGGCGGGCGCGGGCGGCCAGCAGGTCGAGGTAGTCAGCCGCGCTCATGGCCTCCCCCCGCGCGATGCGGGCCTTGATGCGCGGGTCATACTGGTTGCCCTTCGCCGCCAGGACATCGCGGTGCCAGGCAAAGGCCTCGGACGCCGCGAAGCCACCCTTGGCGTTGACGGCGGGCAGCTCATCGAACTCGGGGCAGCGGATGCGGGTGATCCGGGCGCCGGCCTGGGACAAGGCCGCCAGCGCGCGCTCGAACGCCGCGGCCACGATCGCGTCCATGCCGTCCAGCACCAGGTTCTCGGGCACCGCCAGGCGCAGCCCGTCCAATACGGCCGCCGCCGGCACCATTGGTTCTCCGCCAGCCAGGATCGCATCAATCGCGGCGCAGCAAGCCACGCTCGGCGCCAGCGGACCCACCGAGTCCAGCGACGGCGCCAAGGGCAGCACGCCATCAATCGGAATGCGGCGCGCGGTGGGCTTGTAACCAACGATGCCGCAGAACGCCGCTGGAATGCGGCAGGAGCCACCGGTATCCGTGCCCAGCCCCGCCGCCGCCATCCCATCGGCCACCGCCACCGCGGTGCCCGAGGAACTGCCGCCCGGAATCCGGCTCGATCCCCGGTCCCAGGGGCTGGAGGGCGTGCCGTGATGCGGGTTGATGCCCAGGCCCGAGAAGGCGAACTCGGTCATGTTCACCCGGCCCATGGAGATGAACCCGGCGTTCAGCATCCGCTGCACGACCGGCGCATGGGCAGCGGCCGGAGGGGCGTCGGCCAGCGCCACCGACCCGGCCGGAGTCGGCTCACCGGCGATGTTGAACAGGTCTTTCAGCGCGATCGGGATACCAGCGAAGCGACCCGGGGCGCGTCCGGCCTTGCGCAACCCGTCCATCGCGTCGGCCGAGGCGCGGGCCTGTTCGGCATGGACCTTGATGAAGGCGCGCGCGCCTTCGCCGGCCGGGTCGGCGATCTTTGACAAAGCCTCCTCGACCAGGGTTCGGCTGGTGGTCTGTCCGCTCGCCAGGGCCTGGGCCAGGTCTTCGATCCCGCGCATGATGTCTCCTGCTGCAACCGCCTTGATGGAGGGCAACCGCCTCCACAGGGGCCTTTGATACCCCACCAGAAGGAAAAAGCCATGTCCGACGCTCCCGCCAAACCCGTGCTGCTGACCGGCGCGTCGGGCAATCTGGGCCGCATGCTGACCAAGGCGTTGTCCGCCCTCGGCTGGACCCTGCGCCTGACCGACATCACGCCCTTCCCGGACGCAATTCCCGTCGGCGCCACCTTCACCCGCGCCGACCTCAATGACGGCGTCACCATCCTGCGCCTGGCCGAGGGCTGCGGCGCGATCATCCACCTCGGCGGCATTTCCAACGAGCAGCCGTTCGAGACCATCATCGGCCCCAACATCCGCGGCCTGTTCCACATCTACGAAGCCGCGCGACGGGAGAAGGCACGGGTGGTCTTCGCGTCATCCAACCACACGATCGGCTTCCACGAACGCACCGAGACGATCGGCGCCGATGCCCAGTTCCTGCCAGACGGATTCTATGGCCTGTCCAAGGCCTACGGCGAGCTGATGGGCCGCATGTATTGGTACAAGCACGGGGTGGAGAGCGTGTTCCTCCGCATCGGTTCCTGCTTCCCGGAACCCGTCGACGCCCGGATGCTGGCAAGCTGGCTGTCCTACCCCGACCTCGCTCGCCTGGTGGTGCGCTGCGTGTTGGCGCGGGATGTGCAAACCAGCGTGGTCTGGGGCGCATCGGACAACAGCCGCATGACCTGGTGGCGCGATGACGGGCGGGAGACGGTGGGTTGGACGCCGCAGGACAGCGCTGATCCTTATGTGGGGCAGTTGGCGGGCCGGGTCTCGGGCGATCCGGTGCAGGAACGCTACATGGGCGGCGGGTTCTGCGGCATGGGCTATTCCCGCGACGAACCCGCCCCCGCCCCCTTCAAGCCCGCCTGATTCCCCTTCGGATCGGTTGCCCGCTCGGCTTCAGGCCGTGGCGGGCGCCTTCCGAGGCAGGCCCAGCGCCACAATCACGCCCACCAGGTTGCCACAGCCGGCGATCACGACGGTCCAGTGATAGCCCTGTGTGAGGTCGAACAAATGCCCCGCCAGGATCGGCAGGCTGACGGCGGCGATGCACCAGGCGATGTAGATCTGGCTCGCGATCTTCCCAAACGCGGCGGCCGGCCAGTAAAGCGCGATGGCCCCCGCCGTGCAGCCCGAGATCAGCCCATATCCGGTGCCCACCATTCCCAGCGCCACCGCCGCCACCATCGGGTCGGGCCAGATCGCCAGGGATACCGCCCCGACGAGGGAGAATGCCTGTGCAAAGGCGGCAACGAAGGGGACGGCGAACTTGTCGGTCAGCCAGCCGCCGCCGACCCGGGCCGCGGCGATCGCGGCCGTGATCGCGGTGGTCGCGGTCAGGGCCATGACCGCGCCGCCGCCATAGGCCGCGATGATCCCGGCCGCCTGGCTCAGCACCGTCAGCCCAGCCGCCGCCGCCACGAAGAACACGGTAAACAGCCGGACGAAGATCGCGGTGCGCCCCCCGGCGGCGTTCGACGCGGCCGAGGGTCTCGGCAGCACCACGCCGGAATGCCGCACCAGGGCGACTCCGACGATGCCGGTCAGGATCAGCACGACCGACAGCACCGCCATGGTCCAGCGGTAGCCATGGACTCCGTTTGCCCAGCCGAACAGCGGGGCCGCGAACATCGCGCCGGCGGGATACAGGCCGACGATGTAGCCGTTCACCAAGCCTCGGCGGCCGGTGATCAGCAGGTTCACGCTCTGCTGCGCGATGATATAGGCCGCCCCGCCGCCGACGCCGAACAGCACGCCATAGCCGAACAGCAGCATGGGTAGTCCGTCGGCCGAGGCCGCCAGCGCGATCCCGACAGCGGCCATGATGGAGCACATCATCAGCAGCATCGGCGCCGAACACAGCCCGTACAGATAGGGCGCGACCAACATGCCGGCGGTGAACCCGATCGAGGCCAGCCCAAACACCAGCGACAGCGCCGATCGGGGCAGGCCAAGCGTGGCCTCGATGGGTTTGAGGAAGACGCTGAAGGCGTAGATGGAACCGAGGGGGAGGTTGACCACCGTCACCGCCGCGATTGCCGCCCAGGCGCGTTGCGTCCGCTGTTCGCCCATGGCCATTCCCCCGGTTTCGACAGGCCGTGGACACGACCGATGTTGTGCCCTGGTAGAACAGGGCGGGTGCGGCGCCAAGCCGGGGCGGAGGCGGGAGAAGGCGGGACGGAGGCGGACGGAGGCGGGGTGATCGCCAACGGTGCTCATTTGGGCACGGAACCGCCGTTCACGTCCTGGTCGGGCTCGACCCGACCATCGCCCAGGACTCAGGGCGGTGGAAATGTGCCCATTTCAACCGCCAAGCTGCTCGGCGATGGTCGGGTC
>CAMCDA010000269.1 GCA_945873195.1 Asaia bogorensis | reverse complement strand
TAGTTCAATCAGAAGAGCTTCAAGATCCGGACGGCTCAGCGCGGAAAGGGCGGGCGGCGGCGGCACATGATGCAGAGAGTCCACGACGCCGAATCGGTGCAAGAGAAAAATGCGGCGGTGCCCGTGGTTTTGCCCCTATTACCTTTGGTGGGGTCCAGGGGCAAAGCCCCTGGTCGGGGCCTGGGGTGAAACCCCAGCCCTTCCTACCCCGGCCGCTTACCATCCGGCGGCCAGGTCATCACCCCGTCTTCGATCGGGATTTCCAGCGACCGCAGAATGATCGAGAACATCGTCCAGTTCGCGATGCACACCACCATTTCGACCTGTTCCGCCTCGGTCGGCACGTGCTTCTTGCACTCGACCCAGCTTGCGTCGCTGATCTTGCCGTCGGCCAGCACGTCGTCGGTCGCCTGAAGTACGGCCCGATCCGCCGCGGTCAGGCGGTCGGAGTTCTTCCAGTCCCGCACCGCCAGGATATCCTCGGGCGGGATGCCGTCCGTCGTGGCCCAGCGCCAATGCTGAGTCCATTCGTAGTCCGAATCGGTCACCCAGCCGATCCGCATGATCGCCAGTTCCCGCAGCCGGGTGCTGAACGTGTTCTTGTTCAGCAGCGTGGTCAGGTGGGTAAACACCCCGACCGCCATCGTTTCGTTCTGCGACAACGTCCGGAACGCGTTCCGTGTCGCCATAACATCTGGTGCCCCGATCGCTCTGCCGACCGCCAGAGCCTTTTCAATCGACGCCAAGGGGACTCTGCCCGCCATGGTTTCCTCCTGTTTGTACAACACCGCCCATCATAAGCGGATCGCCGGCCCCGACCAGCGCAACGCCCGCTGAAAACGGATGCGACCGCCAAGGTTTCGTGGCAGTTTGCGGCCAAAGGAGCCGCCATCCCCGTGATTTTCCCAACGACCAGCCGAACCCGCTAGTGGCCAAGTGGCACAAGCATCGCCGTGGCGCGCGCGATCGGCAGGGTGACGCCGAACGTCCGGCCCGCCCGCGCGGAGGACCCCTCCCCGAAACGACCGTCGTGCAGATCACCGGCACCGACCGGGATGGCGACGCCGTCGCCCGCCCCGTGTCCTGGCGGTATGAGGACGGGCCGCCGCCGCAGATCTTCATGGCCGCCGAACCCGCCGGCCGTCCGGCCCTGGCGCCGGGGGAACGGGTTCTCGCCCGCCTGAAACCGATCGGCCGCGACCGGTATGAGGGGCGGACGCTCCGCCGCCTGACCGACACGCCCGCCCGCGTGCTGGGGGTGTATCGGCCTGGCCCCTCGGAAAACCGGATCATCCCGACCGATCGTCGTTCCAAGGCCGAATGGATCGTGCCGCCCGGCCAGGATCTGGGCGCGCAGCGGGATGAGATCGTGCTGGCCGAACCGCTGCCCGATCACCGCCTGGGCCTGAAACCAGCGAAGATCATCGAACGCCTGGGGATGATGGGGGACGCGCGATCCGTCTCCCTGATCGCCATCCACACCCATAATATTCCCGACCGCTTCGGCGAGGACGCGGTGGCGGATGCCCGCAAGGCCCGCCGCGTGCCGCTGGGCCGTCGGACCGATCTGCGGGAGACTCCGCTGGTCACGATCGACGGCGAGGACGCGCGGGATTTCGATGACGCGGTCTTCGCCGAACCGGAAGGCGCTGGCTTCCGCCTGATCGTCGCCATCGCCGACGTCGCGCATTACGTCCGTCCAGACTCGCCGCTGGACCACACCGCCCGCACCCGAGGCAACAGCGTCTACTTCCCCGACCGGGTCGTGCCGATGCTGCCCGAGCAGTTGTCGAACAACTGGTGCAGCCTGCGCCCGAACGAAGACCGGGGCTGCCTGTTCGTCGAGATGCAGATCGACGCAAACGGTAACAAAACCGCCCACACCTTCGGCCGCGGCCTGATGCGGAGCGCGGCGCGCCTGACCTACGAACAGGCCCAGCAGGCGCGGGACGCGGGGGAAGACCTCGGCGTTCCGCTGGCCGCCCTCTACGACGCTTTCGACCGTCTGCTCGGCGCTCGGCAACGACGCGGGACGCTCGACCTCGACCTGCCGGAGCGCAAGGTCACGCTGGATGACAACGGCCGGGTGCTGGGTGTCGCCCCGCGCCCGCGTTTGGACAGCCATCGGCTGATCGAGGAGTTCATGATCCTCGCCAACGTCGCCGCGGCCGAGGAACTTGAACGCCACGCCGTCCCCTGCATGTACCGGGTTCACCCGCCGCCGACCGAGGAGAAGCTGTTTCACCTGCGCGACTTCTTCGCGACGCTGGGGATTTCCCTGCCGCCCGGCAACCAGATCCATCCGCGTGACCTGGACAACATCCTGCGCAAGGTCGCCGGCACGCCGGAAGCGCCGATGGTGAACGAAGTCGTGCTGCGCGGTCAGTCCCAGGCCAGCTACGACCCGGACAATATCGGCCATTTCGGTCTGGCCTTGTCGCGCTATGCCCATTTCACCAGCCCGATCCGCCGTTACGCCGATCTTCTGGTGCATCGCGCCTTGATCCGGGTCCTGCGCCTGGGTCGCGACGGCCTGGCGGATGAGGAGGTCGCCCGGTTCCCCGACACCGCCGAACACATCACCGCGACCGAGCGGCGGGCGCAGTTGGCGGAGCGGGACTCGATCGACCGTTACCTCGCTGCATACATGGCGGAAAAAGTGGGCGCGCATTTCGCAGCGCGCATTTCTGGCGTGACGCGATTCGGGCTTTTCGTCACTGTGTCGGAGAGCGGCGCGAGCGGAATCGTTCCGATCGCGACGCTGCCCGACGATTTCTGGATGCATGACGAGAAAGAGCAGACCCTGAACGGACGGCACAGCCGGGTGGTTTTCCGGCTGGCGCAGGAAGTTGAGGTCCGGCTGGCCGAGGCAAGTCCGGTCACCGGGGGGCTGGTCTTTCACATCCTGCAAGGGGCGTCGGGAACCGCACGAGGGAAACGGTTCCGCCGCAAGTGATTCGGATCAGCGTCCTGCTGCTTCTGTTGATTACGGCCCGCGCGCAGGCGCAGGGTCCTGGGGGCGGTGCGTTCGACCCCCGCATCGTGACCTCGGTCTATGTGGAGGCGCTGTCCTTCATGGCGCCGCGCATTCTTGAACCGGTGCCGATCTCTCAGATGACCTTGTGGGGGCTGCGGGGACTGACCGCGCTCGATCCCAGCCTGACAACGACCGCTGCGGATGGCCGCATTCGCCTGCTCTCCCAGGCTCGGCCCGTGTTTGAGGCGCCGGCGCCGCGCGATGAAAATCCGGTGTCCTGGGCGAACACTGCCGCGGCGATGGCGGTCGCGGCGGGCAACCTGTCCTCGGCGGTGCGCCAGGCCGGAGGGCAGGCAATCATTCAGAGTTTTTTTGACGAGTTGTTCAATCACCTCGATCTCTATTCCCGCTACGTCGCGCCCGCCGCCGCTGATGAGGACCGCGACAAGCGGGACGGCCGAGCGGGGCTGGGCGTGGGGGTTGCTGTGAGGGGCGGGGTGGTGACGGTGCGCTCGGTCATCCGCGACGGCCCGGGGGAGACGATGGGGCTGCGGGTCGGCGACACGATCCTCGCGGTCGATCGCAAGCCGGTGCGCGGCCTGGATGCTCGCGCCGTCATGGAAATGCTGGAGGGTGAGGAAGACACGGCGGTTCTGGTGTACTGGCGCACGCGGGAGGGGCGCACCCGTGAAGCGCAGGTGGCGCGGGAGGTGGTGCCGCCTGAAACCGTCTTTTCCGAAATGATCGGTAATATCCTGCTGGTCCGCATCACCGGGTTCAGCCGCACCACCGGCTCCCATCTGCTGCTGGTGATGCGCGATGCCTTCGGCGGCGGCCGGCCCGTTGAGGGGGTTATCGTCGATCTGCGCGGCAATCGTGGCGGCCTGGTGCGTCAGGCGGTCAGCGTCGCCGACATCCTGCTGCCCCCGGGCGTCGTCGCCATCACGGCCGGGCGGGCGCCGGAGGCCAATCACGTCTGGCGTTCCTTCGCCGATGAACTGGGGGAGGATATTCCCGCCGTCGTCCTCGTGGATGGCCGCACCGCGAGCGCCGCCGAAATTCTGGCCGCCGCCTTGGCCGATCGGGGGCGGGCGGTGGTTGTCGGCAGCTCGACCCTGGGAAAGGGGTTGGTGCAGACGATCGACCCGATGCCCGATGGCGGGGAATTGTTCGTGACCTGGAGCCGCATTCTGGCGCCTCTGGGTTGGCCGATCCACGGCCTGGGTTTGTTGCCGCAGGTGTGCACCAGCCGTGGCCAGGATGTCCTGCGCCGGCAGTTGGATGCCTTGGCCAGTCGCCGGCAGTTGATGGCGGGCGACATCGCGGCCCATCGGCGGGCGCGGGCACTGCTGACTCCCGCGCGGATTCAGGCCATCCGCAATGCGTGTCCGCCGGGTGAGGGGCGGGATGCGGATATCGAGGCGGCGCGGACGTTGATCTCCAACCCGATTGCCTATGAGACCGCGTTGCTGCCGGCGCGGGAGGATCTGCGTTAGGGGGTCTCGCGGCGCGCCCAGCCGCGGGCCAGGGCGGCGACCACGACGAGCGCCGGCAGGAAGGCCGCGACATGGAAGGCGCCTTGGAAGCCGGTCAGGAAGGCCTCGGTTTCTGGGGCTCCGCCGGCCGCGGCCGATGCGCGCAGGGTTTGGAAAATCAGCATCAGGGTCGTGGCGGCGGTGACCACGCCGATGGTGCGGGTCACCATCACCAGGCTGCCGGCCACGCCGCGATCCTGGCGGGGAATGGTCGCCGTCGCGATGTCGAAATAGGCCACCTGGAATAGCCCCATCCCCGCTCCCTGCATCAGCATCGACAGCCAGAGCAGCGGCAGGATCGGGTGTTCTCCCGATAGGCCGATGGCCGCCTGGGCCGCGGTCATCAGCACGGCGCCCAGCAAGGCCAGCCGCTTGGGCGACACATGCGTCGCGAGCCGGCCGGCGATCGGCGCGGACAGCATGATCCCCAGCGGCGATGCGGCCAGCACCAGCCCGCCGATCGGCACCGACAGTCCGCCCAGCCGATCCAGATAGAACGGCACCAGCAGCATGATCGAGAAACCGGCGAGATTCAGGATGACATGGCCTGCGTTGACCAAAGCGAAGTCAGGATCGCGGAAGTAACGCAGGTTCATGATCGGCTGCGTGGTGCGCCCCTGGCGGATCACAAACCCGATGGAGGTCAGCACGGTCATCAGCGCGGCCACGGCGAACCACAGCGGTTGCTCACCGATGACCTTGATCTGGTTCAATGTGGCCAGCAGCGCGCTGATCGCCGTGACCAGCAGCACCGCCCCCAATGCGTCGAACCGTGCGGAGCCTTGCGGCGTGGCGGCTGGCAACCCCCAGGTCAGGACGAAGGCGGCGAAGGCGATGGGTGCTCGGAACCAGAACACCGCCTGCCAGCCGAACATCGCGACCAATTGCCCCGCCAGCACCGGCCCCAGCGCACCGCCAATGCCAAACGCCATCGTGTAGAGGCCGAGTACGCGGGTGCGTTCGGATTCCGGGTAGAGGCTGGTCGCCAAGGCGGGGCCGCAACTCAGCGCCAGCGCCGCGCCCACGCCCTGCATCACGCGGGCAGCCAGCAGCCAATGGTAGCTGGGCGCGGCGGCGCACATCAGGAAGGCGATGGTGCTCCAGGCGGAGCCGATCAGGAAAATCCGGCGGTAGCCGAACATGTCGCCGACGCGCCCGAACACGAGGGTCAGGGCGGCATAGGTCAGCGTATAGGCGATCACGACCCACTGGATCGCCGGGATAGGGAGCTCGAACGCCCGGATGATATGGGGGAAGGCGACGTTCACGGATGAGTCGAACGGCACGACGAGCGTACCGAGGCCGACAACAAACACGCCCCAGCCGGGATGTCGGATCAAGTCGCTATCCGTTCCAGTGACAACGGGGCGGTGTTACGCCCCGTTCGTAGATCTGGATGGTCGCGGTTCAGACGGCCTTTTTCAAGGTCGGCGAAGCCTTGAAGCGAACGGTCTTGCCCGCCTTGACCTTGATGGCCTCACCGGTGCGGGGGTTCAGCCCCTTCCGCGCCTTCGTCTTCCGCACGGTAAACGTCCCAAAGCTCGGCAATGTGAACTTGCCCGCCTTTTTCAGTTCCTTGACGATGGCTTCCATCAGATCACCCGCGGCGCGGTTCGCGGCGGCGCCGGTCAAGGAAGCTGATTCCTGAATGACAGAGGCGATGAAGGCTTTAGACATGTTAGCTCCTTGTTTTTGTCGCGGCTTCCTGATTGATGCCCGAGGAAGCCTGTGTCCCCCCGCGTTGTCCGCGGCCTAGCCAAGGCGGCTGCCGATTCGGCGGCGTTAGCACAACAACATTATCTTGGATTGGCGAGTTGGGCCATAGCCTCGGGTGCGATTCAACGTTGTGGGGAGTACTTTGACGCCTCCTCGATAAGGGAATCGGACCCATGGCGACGGCGAGCCTCAGCGACGAAGCACTTTTGGCGTTCTTCCACTCCCATCCGAATTTACGCGACAGAGTGATCTCGATCTT